>NZ_PZKO01000069.1:0-57158 GCF_014926485.1 Pseudarthrobacter sp. AB1 | reverse complement strand
GGGCCGGTGCCAGGCGCCGGAGGGGACGAACTGGCCCAAACGGTCTTCGCATAGGTCCCTGAATCCGAGCGCGTCAACAAAAGACGTCACCACGTTCAGCCCGGCATGGGAGACCAGCGACTGCTCCGTCGTGGCAACAGGAAGGGACGGGAAAACTCCGGTAATCTTGGACATCAGAAAGGTGCTTCTTTCAGCCGGTGGATCAGTGCGTCGACAACACTATTTTCCCAGCTCAGAAGCACCTTTCGTCGCTTTAACACACCCCGCGGGCGACAGCCTCATGAAAACCCCGGGCTAGTACCGAGACCGGCGGAACGCGGGACGCCATATCAAATGCGATCTGGCCTACCCGTCTGGCACCCAGGGAGTCCGCTGCGATTCCGGAAACGGGCACGTCGACCGGGTGTCCTGCGCCCGGCTGTAGCCTGAGGTCTGGAACACGGTTCTTGCCTGGATCTGGGGAACAGCTCATCAGCCGGGTCGAAGCTCTCCTAGACAAGGAGCCCGTCAGTGTCGACCATCTCCCATGCCCATCGGCCCGGTAACTCCCCACGGCCCTCCGGACGACAGCTTTGGTGCAGCGGGTGCCGAACCGACCTGCGCCTGGTCATCGATTCCATCGAGCCGGGTCCCGCTCTTGATGAAGGACTCGTTTAGGTTGCCTACACCTGCCTGGACTGCGAGTTCTTCTACGCCCACCCCGCCACGGATGCCCAGGTCTGTGGTCAACCCATGCACACGGCTGGCTCCGAAACACGCAGCGTCTATGCCCGGTGACCACGGAACAGTCCGGCGAGCCCGTCCTGGACGTCTACCTCCGCACCCGGGTTCTGAAATGTGCGTGTAAATTCCAGATGGAAATACCGGACTGAACCTCCACTCCCGTCCACACAGCAACCACCGATGGAAGGTGCCGCCCATTAATCAACGGTGCCGTCGGTGGCAGCAGGTCAGCCGTAGACCGCCTGAGCAGTCAGGGCACATTCCGGTGTCCGGGATTGACGCTGTGCGGCGGCGGTCCGGTATGAGACGATTCCCGAATGAACCAGAACAGCTCCGGTAAGACAGGGCGCCACCCGGTCCGGGGTTACGCCGACAGCACCGGACATAGTCACCATCACGAAGTCCTGACCAGAGAGCAACTGCAGGCGCTCGGGCAACGGCGGACGGACGCCGAACAAAAACTCGGACGCCACCAGCTGGAGGCACGGAGTAAGGAAAGTCTTCACGAAACAGCCCCGAACCCTGAAGGCCCGGCGGACGCCGCAGCTGACCGTGGAAGGGTTAGCCCGGGATCACTTCTCGCGGGTAGGTTGCCGGCGTAGCATGAGCCGTGGGGCCGCGAACTGTTCAGCGGTGAACCGCCGCTGGGTCGTTGACCGGAACAGTGGCCCGGTAAGGCCTTGGAGGCGCCCATGCACGTCATTATCAACTCAGACCACAACGTTTCTCTTTCCGAGACATCCAGTAGCGAGATGTCCTCGACGGTGGAAGCCTCGCTCGGACGATTCGATTCGTACTTGACGCGGGTGGAAGTTCACTTGAGCGATGAGAGCACCGGCGATGACATCCGCTGTCTGCTCGAGGCCCGGCCGGAGGGCCTGAATCCGGAAGTCGTGACCAACAATGCGTCCTCGGTGGACGATGCGTTGAACGGGGCGCTCCGAAAGATGGTGAGCGTGCTCGACACCACCTTTGGGCGGCGTGACCACCGCAAAGGCGGCACTCCGATGGGCGGGGAAGAACCCGGCTAAGCCGGCGAACCATGGGCACCAGTAATCACGACGACGCGCCTTTGCACCAACCTGGACGCAATCAGCGGCGAATCCAAAGATGGATATCCAGGCTGGCCCGAGTGACGCAGGACCGCGGCGCGCAGGAGCGGAAACGGATCGGACGGTGGGAGAACGAGGGCGGATCCCTGACCACACCGGAGACAAAGGATCAGCAGAAAAGCACCGGCGAGGAAGGTGGAGATCCGGCTTCGGGCGCCGGGAGAAGTTCAGGTTGATCATGATCCGGTCGATCATGGCGCAGTCTGCCACGCAGAAAGGCGTCTGATAAACCGGGTACTGCCGGGCCGCTCGATGGCTACGCAGCACTTCTTGAACATCGGCTTCTTCGGCCAGCAGTCCAACGCCGTTGCCCGGTCCGGCCAGGACATGGCGGCGGGTGACGGAACGCATCGGTCCCGCCGATCTCCCGAAGAAGGATGTCCGCCACGGCAGCGTTAGTCCGATCTACGTTGGGGACTCACCACCATGGACGAGAATTCTTCTACCGCTCCGTCACGGTTCACAGTCTTTGGTCGCGGCAGTTACACCGAAGCGCTGCGGATCGGTGCGATTCTCCGCAAGGAAACACTGCTCTCATCGCACTCATCTGGGCCAACTCCCCGGCGTCCGAGAGCTACTTTGCGGGACGGATTTTAGGTGCGGTTATGCGCCCTGGCACCTTGAACTCAGCCTTGGTGCCTGGGCTGCGGACGGACTGTTGGCGGTCTTTTCTTCCCGGTAGGTCTTGAGCTCAAGAGGGAGTGTGTGGCCGGGGACCTTCGGCAGCTGAACAAGTCAATCGTTCCCTTCACCGCCGCCGCAGGCGGCGTGGCCATTCCGGCACTCATCTACGCTGCGGTCAACTTCGCCAGCCCCGAGACTTTGCGGGCTCCTCGGCCCTGCTGCGGGGAACCGCCAACGAACCTGACCTGACGATGAAGGTCACGGTCAACGATCGGGCCGACGTCCGGGAGCTGCTGCGCCAACTGGAGACCTCCACGCTGCCGGACCTGGCCACCGCCCTCGAAGCGCCCTTGACACGGAGCCGGGCGCAGATCGATGTCACCGGACGATCCCAAAGCACCGGGACCGTGGTCCGCTCCACCGGCACCGTCCTGCAGTAAGCAGCGTCATGGTTGCACTCCCTCGACGGCGGGGACGCCGGCAAGGCACGCCGTGTACGGCTCTGGACGTGCGGGTAGGGGCTGCCGTTGAACATGGCGGCGAAGTCCGGCGACTTTCTCGGTGACGGTGACCAGGCAACACCAACCCTGCCAACCAGTCCAAGACCAGGCACACCAAGACTCACAGCCGGATATTACGACGAATTCACAAGCTGCCCCCATGACGATCGGGTGCGCATTCTCGTGCGTGCCGGCCAACGTAGGTAGACACCACTCTCGCGGTCCCCTTCACCGGCGCCTCATAGATGTGGATGGCGGAGTCCGGAGCTTCCATCGCGTGCACGACGGTTCTCACCGGGCAGGGCTGGCGCGCGGCCAGGGCGCGATGGTGGTTCTCGGTCAGGTAGATGTCGGTGGTATTCGCGGAGGGCAGGACGGCTTTGCCGGATATGACGGGCGGCGATCAGGAAGAGCCCCGGGAGGAAGGTATTGCCCCCGAAGATGTCGCTGTCATGGCGAGGTTGTCATCGGCCTGCTTGATGGACACGCTCCGGCCTTTCCGGCGCTCATCTTCGCTCCGCCGGCGCTTCCGCTTGCCCTTCCGCCGCCTTCAGGCTTCGCAGGCTATGGGCCGGACCATGGGCGGTATTTGCCTGCGGGTATCAGAGGTTTGGGCTGTTTTCGACAGCGTCTGCGAGGTCCGTGAGCCGGCTTCGCTCGGCGGGGAGGTATGTGCCGGCGTCGATGGCTCCGCGCAGCCGTTCCAGCTGTTCACGGATCTGGTGCCTGTACAGGCCGTTTTTGTCGCACCATGACACCTCCTGTAGAAGAAACAGGAGCCTTCCGACGACGGCAGGGTCACGGATTCCGTAAAGCCTCACCTGTCCCACCGCGAGCTCCAGCAGATCCCCGAACCCCGGCTGGGCGAGGATGACCCTGACGGTTCCGTCGTCATCGGCGAGCAGGTCAGGGCCCGGGTTACGGTCGGCCAGCCGGCACAGCAGCCCGGAGAGATGGCCGAGCACGTGCATCGCCGTCGTCGGATCGTTGATGCCAGGCGAGAGGGCGCGGGCTGCGACGTCGGCGAGCTGGCGGAAGCCGTAGCCGACGTCCTGGACATTGGTGCGTTCAGAGTTCGTCTCAACTGCGGCGTTGATCTTCTCCCGGAGCTGATCCGAGGCCTCGGGAGGCAAGGCCGGTTTGGGTGCCAACGGCCAGGCAGTGGCAAACGGGGTTCCCTCGATCAGGGAGCTGCCAGGCTCGCGGTCGACCCGGATCACGGCGTCCGCCTCGACCGCGGCCTGTAGCAGGGCTTTTTTGTTTGCGGCGGTGAGGAAGCCGGAGTGAGAGCAAAGGATGCGGACACCCCCGCTTTCTGCCGTTGGTTCAGGGGGAGGTGCCGGCCGGCCGGCGGGAAAGACACGGTCCATGCTGTCCCGGGTTTCGCCGGTGACGCGTCGCATCATGGTTTCGACGCGGATCTCGCGCGTCAGATGGGCCAGGAACAGCACCAGTGACATGATGCTGGCGATAGCGAGGGCGTAGGCGACGGTGACGGAGAGTTCAGGTACGAAGGACGGGCCCTGGCTGGATTCAGTCCGGACACTTCTCAGGACCGCCAGAGCGAACGCGAAGGTCGCCAGGAACAACGCCAACGTCGCGTGGACGAACCCGTCACTGGTGAAGGTCCGCAACAGGCGCGGAGAGAACTGGCCGCTGGCCAGCTGAAGTGTCACAACGGTGAGGGAGAAGGTCAGCGACGTCACTGTGATCAAGGACCCCGCGATAGTCTGCAGCACCGCCCTGGCTGCCTCCGGACCACCGCTAAAAAGCAGGACAGCCACCCCTTCAGGCAGCTGGTCGTCCACGGCGGCGTCCAGTGCAGGAAGGGCTCCGCCCAGAATCACAGCCACGACCACAGCCGCAGCAGGCAAGGGCCACAACTGCGTCCGCAGCATGTCCCATACCCGAGCCATTCTGCCGTTAGTCATAACCACCAGTTCCCCTCCTAGCGTTTGGCGGCACGCCTGGTGCTTCTGCCGGGAACGCCGGTCGCGGCCTTCTTTCTAACACATTCCTCAGCCTGCTGGCCATACATGCGAGGAGAGTTCCTCCGCCGCAGCCGCCAGGACCGGCCGGTTCGGACTCGGCATAGGTCCGCCAGCGGCCCGGCCGAGTTTCGATGACCGGGTACCCCGCCGGCCGGGCGCCGGTCAGCCGGGAAAGGCCCAACAGCCTGTTGTGCCCGTCACACTTCCTGCCTAGGCTGGCAGTGGTGGGCCTTTGGTTCCTGCGCGCGGTTCCCACGCCGTTAATAAAAGATGAAGACCCCTGCCAGCCGAACGCCGTCGAGCGCGGATCGGGCCCATCCTGGGTCAGTAAACCAAATCGAGCATTGGAGTACACCGGTGAGTGCAGATGAAGCCCGAGAATTGCTAAAGCTCAGTGCTACTGAGCAGACCGTGGCACTGGGTGAGGTGGATATCCGCGGCTATCAGGTCAAATCACGTGACGGCGAAGATATCGGCAAGATCCAGGACCTTCTCATCGACCCGGTGGATAACAGGGTCCGGTTCCTGATTGTCGCCTCCGGAGGGTTCCTCGGGATCGGAAAGGAACAATCCTTCATTCCGGTGGACGCCGTCACCGGAATCAACGAAGACCAAGTCAACATAGACCAGACCCGCGAGCACATCGCCGGAGCACCCCAGTACGACCCCGAACTCAGCAGCACCCAGGCCTACCAGGAAGCGGTCTACGGCCACTACAACTACATGCCCTATTGGACTTCAGGGTACGTCCTGACCGGATATCCATTTCCCCGCTAGCACCAGCCGGGTCCAGCAATCCCGGACGAGCCCGCGCCGCACATGACTCCTCCCCACGTGCAGCACGAAGCCCCAGGCATGGACCTGGCGGCCGACCCGGCCCCGGTCCGCGCCGGCTCCTGAAAGACCTAAACGTCACCTGGTTCCAATGAGGCCTCGAACCGGACCATGTCATATTGAGGCACCCAACCGCCCTTCCCGAACCATTGACCATGAGGCAACAGGGCATGGGCTTTGACTTTCTCATGGGTGGTGGGTGGTGGGTGGGTGGGCGGTAGATGGATGGCTGTCAGTCTGACTCTCCTGGCTCTGACCGGGTCCAGGACTCGTTATGATCAGTCCGGCCCCGCCTCTCGAGGCAGATCTGCAGGAAGGCTTGGTGTTTTGCTGGGTGGACCTCCAGCGCCGGGCCGGGGAACTGTTTGCGGGGGGTGGTGCCCAGGTCGGATGGCCCTCGGCGGGGAGTGTGGCTGCCGCCGCGATAGGTGCCACGTCCAGGGAACAATGAATGACCTCGGCCGCGTGAGTATGCGATGCTTCCGTCATGCCTTACTACGTTGAGTACACCATCAAGCAGACTGCCGGCATCCGCTCCGCGGTGGATGGAGCCTCACTGGGGGAAGCCTTGGTTAGTGCCGGCGCTGCGCTGGCCGAGGCAGGGGCCAGATCGGCGGTGATCCGCTTCAGCGCAGTGGCCAGCTCTGAGTTCGGCAGCGGCAGCGTGCTCGCCCGGTATTCACAAACCGCCGGTTGGAGCGACGGAGGGTAAAACTCCTGAAAGTTGATCCGGAGCGGATGAACGTTGGGAAGTGCGGTGGTCATCGTGTGAGCCGGTTGGGTGTTGTTCCAGGTTTCCTGCCAGGGGTGCGGCAGTCGCGTATCTGTCGGTGGTCAAGTCCTTGGTACCGTAATCACATGCGACACCAAGGGACTCGCATCGGCTGTTCAGGACTGTTCACCTGGGCCAACCCGGCCCCGGCCCCGCCCCCTGGCCACCATCGCGGCCCACCCGGGACGTTCCCAGGTAGAGCCGGGCACCGAACAAATGCGAGGTGCAGCACATCGGCTACTGAGTCGGCCAGCGCTTGTCATTCGGTGGTTTGCCCGGGCGTTGAGGATGGCCCCGGGGCCCCTGATGGGTGGCGAAGTAACTTGTAGTGCCAGCAATCATCAGGAGAAAACCGCTGATCCCAACGATTACAAGCTGCGCGGCGATTCCAACTACTACCAGTGCGAAGCCGCCGATCAGAGCTAGAACGCCCAAGACCCTGCGTGCTGAGCGCCGGTGGGATGACCACCTCGATTCCAGAACGTGGGCCAGATCCGGGGCGTCGTGGAGCAGTCCTTGTTCGAGTTCCTCAAGGCGTCTGCGCTCAAAATCCGATAGTGCCATTGCCGTTCCTCCTGCCCGCCGTGGTCGGCGCGTACAGCTGGATAGCCTGGCGGCCGGCAGGCCCGTTCCTTTCATTATCGGCCCGTTCACCGACCCCAGCCATATGGTCAGGATCCCGATTCCTGAGTTTCACGGCGCCTGGCCTGGATCCCCGCAGAGACCAACGCACCCGGCCAAGGCCTGGGCGGGACCAGGCCATGGCGCCTTGACATGCCCACCGGAGGGAGCCGGATTTTGCGGCCCAAGATGCTCAGTCCGGTTGGGATGCGGCTCGACTGCCAGCAGGGGGTGAAGCTGCAGAAATCCATGAAACTCACGATCACGTCAAAAAGCGAAAGGTCGAGCTGGGAGCTTGCGGACGGGCCTACGGGAGACCGTGCATTCCCGAGCACGCCCGCATACGGTGCCCCATGCTCCGCCCCGGTCCTTTATAGCGTCCCGTCTGGAGGAATTGATCGAGGCGCTCATGCCGTCACCAGCGGGTAAAACACCGGTGATTTCCGCGTTATCACCACCCTCGTGGCCCCGGACGCAGCACCGGTACAGGACCCGGCAGGGTCTCTACGGCGGCGCTGGGAAATCGAGTCCTGTTTCGACGAACTCAAAACCCACCCGAACGGCCCCGGAATCGTTCTGCGCTCCAAAACGCCGACGGAGTCCTCCAGGAAATTTGCGGCTACCTCGGCGTGCACAACGCCCTGCGGTCCCACATCGGCGAAGTCGCACTGCTTTTCGAGGAAGATCCCTAACGGTTTTCCTTCATTCGCATTTTCCGGGCCGCCCGGGGCGAACCCTCGCTGACCGCCCGGCACCCCGGAACGCCTCAGCGCAGCCTTCGCCAACTTCAGCGGTGAGATCCTCCATAACCTTCTGCCGCCGCGCTGACAACGCACCAAACCCCGTGTAGTCAAACGCAAGATATCTGGCCGGCCACTCGAGGCTGCACCGTCGATGAGTTAGGCACACACGTCCCTGGGTTCAGTCTCCCTGAAGTTCATTCCATCCCGCAGTTGTTGGCGTTGACCCCGGTCCTCGTTGATCCCTGCGATGAGGGTGCCAGATTGATGATGTAGGGCCGGAGGACGTGCCGCATGGAAGCGAAGGCCGAACCCTGCTTCGTCCACGACCATACGAGGGCCGCCCCGCCGCAGCGGTGCTGGCACCGAGAGGACGGGGACCGTACTGCCGCGCTTTCAGCCGTTCCCTCAGCTCCGGGACGATCCGGTTAAGCGGCAGGCCGAAAGGTTGACGAGGCGCTGATTATGCCCGCCCTTCGCGCGTTGTCCTCAGCGCGTGGCCGTGGGTGACGGCGAGGACGTCTCGTTGTTTTCCGACTCGGTGGCCGTGGGTGATGCTGAATCCTCCGGTGAGGCGCTGCTGGTTGACGTCGGCCTGGAGGTTCCGCTTCCGGTGTGGGCCTTTTGGAGCACCTTATTGATCAGGTCTTCGAGTTCCTTTTGGTCCTGGTCCCCCAGGTTGGTCCCACCCTTGGTGGCGACGACCAGCAACCTTCCCTGGGCAGCCGAGACCTGCATCAGCTTCCCCTGGTTTCCCCCGCTGCGGGTGCTGACCGTCGCGAAGGTCATCTGGGCATCCGTGTTGGCCTGCAGTTCCTTGGACGAGACCTGGTAGGACTGGCCGAGGGCCGCCACGGAGAACTGGGCGCATTGGTCCATCTTGCCGCTGATCTGTTGCAGTACGTTCACGGCATCCGGGTCCTGGCTGCCTGACTGGGCGGACAGCGTACGCGGCTGGTCACCCCCGGAAATTGCGACGGCCACCGTACCGTTCTCCACGGTGTCCAGCAGCCCCGCCGCGGCAATGTCCTTGCAGTCCTTGGGGTCCACAGTGGCGGTGCTCATGAGCAGGTTGGCGATGTTCCCGCCCTGGTTCACCTGTTCTTTGGAGTAAAGCTTCAGTTCGTTGCCGTCGGCATCGGTCATGCCGGAGATCAGGGTCCGGAGTTCGTCCTCGCTGTAGACCTTGGCTTGTGCCGATTCGGTGGCCGTAGCTGTTGCCGTCGTGGCGGATGGGTCGGAGGTCCCCCCGCCGCCGGTACATCCGGCCAAGGCAATCATCGCTGCCGTCATCAATCCAAGCGCAGGAACTTTTCGCATCACTTACAACCCCTTCGGAATAGGAACCATACCCAGTGTTCCTAGCGTAGAAGTTTTAATAGGGGGCGGGAATACCGCGCCCTGACTCATTTGGGCACGGCGGGGTCCCCTGCCGCGACATCTTCCTGCCGCCCCGTAGCTTTCGTTCCCGAAAACGAAGGATATCGAGAACGGCCTTACTTGAGAACTGCGGCCTCCGCAGCTCATAGACACCACGGCGGCCGTGGGGGTGAATGGTCGCGGCCCGGTGGCGAGGACTTCAACCGCCTGCCCCAAGAGCCCTCGCAAAACCCTTGCCACCTCGGCCTCCACGCCCGTGGGATCATGTTATGCCGGGGACGATCCCAACACCTCGGGGGAGGGACCAGCCTGATGCCGTCCCTTTCCCGATGTTTCGTGAAGCACACCTCCGCGCAAGGCGTACCGCCCCGGACGGTGTGAACATGCACCCGGAGGTCTTCCCGGAGATCCATGCCTGTGGGAGGATCTTCGGTGCGCGATGACGACGATCCACGATTTGGGGCGTGGTTCGCCAGCAGCCCGTGCGGTGTTGCTCAGCGACGAGCAGTGCTGCGTATCTGCCCCGCCGGATTCTGGACGCGGCCCAGTCCCTGCGCGAAGCCGGCCAAAGCCGCCCCTGATCCCTGTTCCGTCGTCCAATGATCAGTCCGGGAATCCTGGCTGATGTGCCATCGGCTCAGGCCCGGGCTCATTCAGTCGGGAATCTGGTCCCCGGACGTCGTGGCCAGATCGGCGGAAGCGGCGGCGATGGTGCTGGTGCTGGTGATGAGGCCTATTTGGACGTTGATGGTGATGGGCCCAGGGGTACCGGAGGGGCCCGTGGTGAGATGGTGGCGGATGAATCCGGCGACGCTGCGGGCCAGCTCCGGTGCTGGGCGGGAATCGTCAACGCCGACGCGGACCTGCACTCTGGTGGCGCCGCTCCGGGTGCTGAGCGGAGTGGTTGGGTCCGTCAGGCCATCCGTGCCAGCCAGTATGCCGGGGTTGCGGGGCCATTGCGGGTCCGGTGTGAAGAGGGTAGTGACGCCGGGGACGTCCAGGATCAGGCGCTTCAGATGTTCGGGGGTGTTCATGGGTTTGCTTCTTCCGGGTGGCCTGGAAGCGTGCGCAGGTCCGTGATGGTGATGTTGATGGTGTGCAGGTTCAGTTCGGTGTGGGTGGCAAGGGCGGTGCCGATTTCATTGCGGAGCCGCTCTGCCATGGCGGGCAGCCGGTAGCCGTAGAAGGCGGAGACCCGGACGTCCAGGTCCACGGGCGCGCCGGCTACGGTGATGTCCCCGCGTAGGCGGCAACTACCGATGGTTGCCCCGCGGATGGTGTCTCCGACGTTGCGGATGAGGGCTATGACCGATCCTTCGGTCTGGGAGAGTTCGTCGCTGTGGTCTTCCGCCCTGATCGGTATGGCCCGCCCGGCCCGGGTCTCAAGGCGCAGATTGGCCAGGATCTCCCGCAGCCAGGTCTGTTCCGGCGCCACAGCCATGCTTAGGTCGTGGGCCAGGAGTTCGCCGGTGAGCCTGTTGAGCTGACGCAGGGCGGCCAGTCCGGCCTGGCATTGGGGGCAGGAGGAGATGTGCGCTGCGTCGGGGGAGGTACCGGTGTCGAGGTAGCTGGCGAGCGTTTCGATGCTGCGTCCGCAGCCGGTACCGCCGGTGGGGGCACTCATTTCCAGTCCTCCATGGTCTTTAGCAACGCGGCTCTGGCCCGGGCAAGTCTGCCCCGGACGCTGGTGGGGGTGATGTTCAATGCGTGGGCTATCTCCTCATAGGACATTCCGCCGATCTCTTTCATGGCCCAGCACCGGCGCTGCTCTTCGGGCAAAACAGCCAGGGCCAGGGAGATCGCGGCGACTTCGGAGTTCAGCTCGGCTGCCCCTTCCGGACCCGGTGCCGGATCGGGGGCGTCGATCAGGGCCGTGCCGGGTGGGTGGTATTTGCGGCGCCGGAGAGTATCGATGCCGCGGGTTCCGGTGATGCGCAGGAGCCAGGCCCGCACGGCGGCTTTGTCGTGGAGGGTGTCGAGGTGTTTCCATGCCTGGAGTAAGGCTTCCTGGACGACGTCGTCGGCGTCGGCCAGGGAGCCGGTGAGCCTGCGGGCGTAGGCACGCATCGCCGGGGCATGCCGGGCTGCCAGCACTTCAAAGGCCACCACGTCCCCGTCGCCGGCACGTTCAGCCAGCAATTCATCCGGGACGTGGCACAGCCGGCTCTTTCCACCAACAGGATCACTCATGGGAACACGCTACCGTCACCGAAACCGCGGGACCAGACATGCCAGGTCCTTTCGTGGGCCCTCCTGGTCTTGGCGGGACGGGTCCACAAGTGCTCACCGCATGTTCCGGTGCCCAGCGGCGTGGATTATGATCCTTCCTGGCTAAACCCGGGCCGCCTTCCGGGCTCACCTAGCCTTTACTGTCTCCGCTACCTCGCAGCCTTCACGGACCCACTGCCCCTATCGAACCAACCAAAACCCAACCATGCCTGAATGCGAACGGCCTCCCGATATGCCGCGCGGACTGACCTCCAGCGCCTTGCCAACCGGCATCCCTGTCCGGATGCACGGGATGGATCGAGGGCGTGCTGCCAGGGGCGGCTTCATTGCTGTGCTCGTGAGGAAGGGTGCTCTACCGCTGGCCACCCCCCTCCCTCCGCCCTAGGATCGAATGATCACCAATCATCAGCGAGGGCCCGCAAACAGGTACCGGGCGGATCGCCTCACCCAGTATTCGCCACTGGTCCTTCCTGTTATCGAAAGCGAGAGAAGGTGAACGCCCGTGCAAATTCAGGTCAGCACAAACAGTAGCGTCGAAGGCAGCGAACAATTAACCAGCGAGATCGAATCCACTGTCAGTAGCAGGCTGTCGCGATTCGCCGATCAGCTCACCCGGGTTGAGGTACATCTGGTCGATGAAAACGCGGACAAATCCGGTGGTGGGGACAAACGCTGCACTATCGAGGCGCGGGTAGCCGGACAGCAACCGGTGGCTGTCTCACACAACGCAGGCTCATTGGCGGAAGCCTTCGCGGGAGCAGCAAACAAACTCTCCAGTCTGCTCGACAGCAAGATGGGCAAACTCGATAGGCGCAAAGGAAACCAGCCGATGGGAGGGCCTGGAGCCTCCTAACACTCAAGTCCTCGAATCTGCTCACCAATGAAGTGGTACCAAGCACGCTCTGTGAAAGGACCTAAATTGTTCGCCCAAACCGATCTGACTCGACTGATAGCCAGCAAATCATCTACTGCGGTCTCGATTTTCATGCCGACCCATCCCACCGGAAAAGAGGTCCGGCAGGATCCCATCCGCCTGAAGAACCTGCTCGCCGACGCCCAGTCAAGACTCACTATGGCCGGCCTGTCCGAAGCAGACGCCGTTACCATCCTGGAGCCCGCCACAGCCCTCTCGGAAGACCGCGATTTTTGGCAGCACCAGAGCACTGGGCTGGCTCTATTCATCGACGAAAATCAAACGCGTGAATACAGGGTTCCGCTTAATTTCGAGGAACTCGTAGTTGTAGGCAGAAAATTCCACATAAGGCCTCTGCTGCCCATACTGGCGGCTGACGGCCATTTCTCCGTCCTGACCGTGACGGGTGATAAAGCCACCCTCTTCAGCGCGTCCCGCTACCAACTCGTTGAGGACAGAACCGTCGCCCTTCCGGAGAGAACGTCGGTGGAAAACGATTATGAAAACCCGGTGCAGGCCAGCCCTCCTGCGCGTCCCAATGTAGGGACAGCCAATATCCCGAACGCACAGGTATACGGGGACAGCCCACCTGATTTCAGGAAAACGCGCCTCCAGGAATTCGTAGCGGAGGTGGCCAAGGCTACTGAAAATATTCTTTCCGCGAGCCCCCAACCCCTGGTACTCGTCGCGGACGCTGAAATTGGTGGGCATTTCCAGCAATCGAGTGACCTTGGCCAGTTCCTGGCAGGAGTCGTGGAGGTCAACGCGAACGCCCTCGCTACTTCAGAGCTTCACAGTCTCGCTTACCCAAAGGTGCAAGGGCGGTTGGATAGCGGGCGGGTGGAGGCTCTAAACAACGCAGCTGAACTTCTGGGCCGGGGCGAGCCCACAGCGACAAACGACATCGCGGACATCGTGCGGGCGTCACACCAGGGACGGATCAGCACTTTACTCCTTCACGACGGCGAGCCGATCTGGGGACATTACGACCGCGAGGCTGACAAACTTGAGGCAGGACCCGACTTCGAATCCTCGGGAGAAGATCTTTTAGGCGTCGCTGCAATCGAGACACTGCAACACGGAGGGGACGTCCACGTAATGTCATCGGAGGAACTCCCCACCGAAACCGAGGCAGTAGCTCTCCTGCGTTACTGAACCACAAAGCGCATCTCCACCATCCGGCGGAGCGGTTGTCAGGGAGGCCCCGCATCACTGACGCGCGTACTGCGGGGCTTTTCGCTGTCTTCACTTGCGCTGACAGCAGACAGCGGTCCCGAAGATTAGTGGCTCTTCCCGTGCAGGGTCCATTGGGACGCGGCCGGGCGGTGCTCCTGGTTCAGGAACATCTCACCGGAACCGCCCCCAGATGCTTCTGTCTCTTGAACTTAGGATTGACTGGGTGCGGCATGTTGGTTTGACCGCTGGAATTCAAGGGTACGGTCAGTCGGCTTCTCCGTCTCCGGTCATTTTAAAGTTGCCGTTTACACACCAACCGCCACTGACACGGGGCTCTTGGGTGTTCTCCTTCAGCTCAGCGGCGTGTGGTGGGAGGGTGGCCCTTCACGGCACCGTAGGCCAGGACCAGGACGCCTGCACCGATCACGGCCAGCAACCAGGTCTGCGGTTCGAAGAATGTGCCCAATCCGGCTCCGAGCAAGGCCGAGCCCAGCCAGCCGCCCAGGAGCGCCCCGAGGACGCCCAGGGCGAGGCTGGTTGGCCAGCCTCCGCTGACCAGCCCGGGCATCAGGACCTTGATAAGGGCTCCGCTGACCAGCCCGAGGATGATGAACGCGAGGATGCCCATGGCGCGTCTCCTTCCAGCGATACAGTGACCGGCGTGCGGGCCGGCTATTTCTTGCTGAAGCCTTCCTTGAGTTTCTGTGCGGCGTGCTTGATGTTCTCCCCGATGTCACCGGCCACGTCCTTGGCCTTCTCGGCGGCGTCTTTCAGGGATGTTTTCGCTTGGTCTTTCTGGCCCTCCTTCCCCAGGTCCTGGTCCCCGGTCAGTTTCCCTGCCGCGTCCCTGGCGGGCCCGTCCTTATCTTCGAATTCGTTCGGTGCCTTGTCGTTCATGCCCATGGCCGTGTGTCCTTTTCCTATTTGGTGCCTTTTGTTGTGCTGTCCCGTGTCTGTGCGCGGGTGCGGGGGTCCTGCCGCCGGTCAGTGGACCAGCTCGGGGCCGGCGAAGCGGGACCGCGGGCCGGACCCGATGTGGACCAGGACCGGGACCTGCTCGCCCAGGATGGTATCGAGTCCTGCGATGACCACCTCCATGGCGCTTGCGATGTCGGCGGGCGAGGCGCCGCGCCTGGCCTGCACGTTGATTTTCAGCGCATCAGAGTCTTTGAGTCTCCAGGCCGTGACTGTGGTGGAGAGAATCTGGTCGTTGCCTGCGGTGGCATCGGTGATGGCCTCAGCCGCGTAGGAGACGTCCACGGTCGTGGCGCCGCGGCCGGCGTCCTCGTGGGTTCCGATCCTGCGGGTGTGACCTCCGCCCTGGGAGCGGATCCAGAACACGAGCAGCACAAGGGCGAGCACCACGGCCAGCAGGGATGCCGCGGTCCACCAGCTGGTGTCCGTGCCGGGGATTGGTGCCGCGCGCAGCTGCTGCCGGGTCCAGGCCAAAGCGTCCTGCCCGATACGGGTCCATTGCCGTGCCAGCACCGGCGCGGCCCCGGCCCAGCTGGTGAGGACGCCAGCCGCGAGCACGACGATCCCGAGGATGGCGAGCAGGAACCGGTTCAGCCCGCGGTTGGTGCTGTTCATAATTCCAGCGCCTCTTTCATACTCCCACCGCTCCTTGTTCGCTGACCCGCACGGCGAGCCGGGGACCGGGGTGCAGGCCGTAGCGGGCTGCTTCGGCCTGCACGAATTTTTCGATACCATCCCTGTCCAGAGCTATCCCGGAGGTGGGGCGGATCAGGATGGTGATCGTTCGGGCACTGATCGTGGTGGTGACCTGTTCGGGAACGAGGCGTCCGCGCTGACGTGCGACCTTCGACAGTGCCGCGGCGATCACCGCGTCATCGACGATGACAGTGGCCCGGTCGCGGGCCAGCTGATGGCGTGCCCTGCGCCCCGGAAGGACCCCTGCCAGGATCAACACCAGACCCACCAGGGCCATCAGCAGGCCGGAGGCGACGAGTACCGCGGGCGCGGTGGTGGCGGCCAGTCCCGCGGCCCACTCGGCCATCTGCCACGGCGCGGCCAGCAGCGGGCGTTGCCCAAACGCGGACAGCACGGTCTCCGTGCCGACCCAGACCAGCACGATGATCAGGGTGACGGCAACGATCACGGATGCCACGGCCCGGGCTGAATGCAGTTCCCGGCGCCCGATCCGCCGGACTTGCCGCCCTGTACTCACTGGACCCTGGCCTTCGGTGGCCGGTGGATGCCATGGACGGTGATATCCACGCGGTCCACGTCAGCGCCGGCCACCTGGCCGATGCGGTCGATGATCACCGACCGGGCCCGCGCGGCGCGCGCATAGACAGTCTCGTCTGTAGGGTACGGACCCCGGTGTGCTGCCTGCAACAGGGAGGGGACAACAACGGCTACTGCGGCGCTGATGCCCAGGCGGCCCTTCGCATCCTGGATGTCCACCGTGACCCTGTCCGGCGGGATGTCGAAGGCGTCGGCGGCGATCACCTCGATCACCTTTGTCAGGGCACGGGCAGTGACCTTGGTGTGCCCTGCCCGGGAACCCACAACATTAAAGACATGCCGCGGTGCCCGGGCCGATGCCGGGTCCGCGCTCATGAGGAGGAACTCTTGCCAAGCAGGGCGTTCATCACGCCGCCCAGATCCAGCCGGCCCTCAGCAGCCCGGCCCAGCACGGCGCCAATGGCCATGAGGAGGGCAACGAAGAGGAAACCCCAGAACCCGAAGGCCAGCCCGGAAATCGCCAACGTCGCTCCGAGGGCCATGCCGCTGACCGTTGCGGTCATGAGACCCGGACCTCCTTCGGCGTCTCTGTGGTGCTCTCATCACTGTCGTTCTGCTCACTGTGGATGTGGATGTCGGTGATGGTGACGTTGACTTCGGTGACTTCCATGCCCGCAAGATCCTCGACAGCCTGGTACACCGCATCACGGGCAGCCTCCGCGACGTCCTGGAGCGGATGCGGGTACTCCGCGACGAGGACCAGGTCGACCGCCACCTGCGTCTGGCCCACCTCCACGGACACGCCCTGGGTCACGTCGGCCATGCCGACCGCTTCCCGGATGGACCCCAGCGCCCGGGCGGCGCCGCCGCCCAAGGCATAGACGCCGGGGATATCGGCGATCGCGAGGCCCGCCAATTTGGCGATCACACTGTCAACAATGGTGGTGGTGCCACGCCCGCGGTCCGGCCCCGTCGGGGTCGCGCCCGCGTCGCCACGCCGTGAGGCATCAGGGCCCAGTTCTGGCTCCGGAGAAGGGGTCGGGGACGAGGTTCCCTGCGGTTGAGTTGTCACAACAAATCACTCCTAAGATCCGCCGGCCATCGGTAATGATGCCCATACCCTTAAGACGCTCCCGCCTCCGCAAACCTCACGGCACATTTGGAGTGATGTGGATCACACTGACGTCGCTGGCGATGATGCCGCGAACTGCCGTTGGCAGTGCGGTTCGCTGACTGACTGGAACCTTGGATATAAGGCCCCTGTTAGATCGTTCTGTACACCAGATGCAGCTCCGGTCGGTTCGGGAAAACGGTTTTAACTACGGCAGATCAGAACCCCGCCGGTCCAGGGAGGTCTGAATGAATTCCATCTGCCCCGATATCCGTGAAATCCTCCCGATCGCCGTGTCCCAGAAGTTCATACCCTCCCTCTTCGGTGGTGTGGGTGAGTGAGTCGCGCACTTCCCGGGACGGCCGGAGATGGCGCCGCCCATCACCCAGCGGCTGAACCAGCGGGCGGAGACCAAGCCCGGCCAACACAGGCCACTACGCCACCCGGCCAAACCAGCGGGCGGAGATCAAACCCGGCCAACACAGGCCACTACGCCACCCGGCCAAACCTTAGCGTCGGATATTTCACTTTTTCACAAGCCACCCCTACCTGATGCTGGACGGGCAGGGAAATCCGGGGACGGCTCCCGCCTACGCCGCCGCCCTGGAAGCGCTGTACTCGGTGTCCTACGCCGTGAAGTTTGCCAGCAGGCACTCAGGCCGGGACTACGTCGTCGGGCCGTTGGAGGGTCTCTGGACTGCGGATGATCCTGACGCCTTCACCCGTGGCGAAAAGGAAGACTGGAAGTGGACCATGATGATCCCGCAGCCGGGCTGGATCAGCGCCGGCGAGGTGCAGGACGGTATCGCGAAGGCGGCGGCGAGGCACGTTCCGGGGCTGGACCTGCTCCGCCTTGAGACCCTCGACGATGGCCTCTCGACGTCCGTAGGGTGGCACCGGAAAAGCTCAAAACCATCCTGCGCCAACCCGTGCGACGGCTCTGAGCCATTTCGTGCCGGCACCCGCGAGTTGCTGCTGGCCAGGCGCGGGATTCATTGGCTAGGCTCGGCGGTGTGGCTGAACTGAGTGATGACTATGAAATCCGGCGCTTCATGGCGGTAGCCAAGGGCGAGGCGGGGTATCCCGACGCCGAATCATGGGTGAAGGCGGTGGCCTTTGGCTTCCACGACCCCACACGGACGCTGGAACATGTTGCGAAGTCCTTGGAGACTTACTCAGTTGACCAACGGATCTTCACTGGCGCCTACCAGACGAGGCAAGTCGCGCCGGGGTCGCTCCCCGCGGAGGTGCCGGTGGCAACCTTCGGCACCCTGCGCAAAACGCTTAACATCGGTTTCGGCCGGCTGCTGAAAACCCAGCTTGTCACCGCGGTGACGGTCCGGACCTCGCATCGGCGGCGCGGCCTGCTGCGCCGGATGATGTCCGAGGACCTGGCCATGGCCAAGGACGATGGCGTGGCGATGGCAGCCCTGACTGCGTCAGAGGGATCCATCTACGGACGCTTCGGCTATGGGGTGGCCAGTTTCGAACGGACCGTCAAAGTGGATACCACTGCCCGGTTTCGCCTCAACCACCAGGCCGTCGGCGCCGTGGACATCGCGGACCCGCGTGTGCTGCTCGACCTGGCCCCGGAAGTCTTCGAGCGCGTGCACCGCCTGACTCCGGGATCGATCGGCCGCCAGGAGTGGTACCGCCAGCTCGCCTCGGGAACCCTGGGCCGGGACGGCAAGGAGGATCCCGCCGTCAAGGTGGCGCTGCACTACGGACCCGGCAACACCGTGGACGGCTACGTCTCCTACAAATTCCTGGGCTGGGACACCGAGCCCTACACCGTCGAAGTGGTGGACCTCGTGGCCGCCACCAACCACGCGTACCTGGAGCTCTGGCAGTTCCTGGCCGCCATCGACCTCGTGGAACGCGTGACGTGGGCCGAGGCGCCGGTCGACGATCCGCTGGCCTGGGCGCTGGCCGATCCGCGGTGCATCGAATCCGCGGACGGCAGGGACATGCTCTGGCTCCGCATCCTGGACATCCAAAAGGCACTGGAAGCCCGGCGCTATCCGGTGGACGGGCGGCTGGTCCTGGCCGTGCATGATCCGCTTGGCCTGACGACTGGGACTTACGCCCTGGAGGTCAGAGCCGGCGAGGCCGCGGTCGTACGCCTCGACGCGGAGGAACCGGCTGACCTGACCCTGGACGTCTCAGCCCTGTCATCAATTTATCTCGGTGCGGTCTGCCCGGTTACGCTGGCGGCAGCTGGGCGGATCCGCGAACACAAGCAGGGCGCGGCGCTCCAGGCTCGTGGCATGTTTGCGGTTGAGCGTGCCACGCACTGCCTGACCCACTTCTAGGGGCTCCTGCCTCATCCGAAGGACACATCCATGGGGGATACTGGCGTGCCGGGGCTGACCAGCCGCCGGGCAATGGTCTTTGGCCTGGCATCGGGCGTGCTCGCCGCGGTGTCGGCGTGTGCTGCACAGACCGCACCCGGGACCGGATGGCCGGCCGTACCGGTTGAACAACAGGACCTGGCCGGGGCAGTGTCCCCGGGGCAGGCTGCGCCGGCAGAGGATATGCCAGCAGGGGATGAGCCGGGCCCAGCCCAGCCCCTCCCGGCGACGCCGGCAGTAGTGCAGCCGCCGTCGAAAGCCCAGCTCGTGGCAGAATTTGCCGGCAGGCGGCCCACCGAGTGGGGCCTGGCGGTGACGGGAGTGGTCACCAGGTCGCCGGCCCGCCAGGCCGTCATCACCCTGGATGCCTGCGGCGGCCCCGGCGGATCCGGCGTTGACCAAGCTTTACTAGCCGTGTTGCGGCGGCTGGGTACTCCGGCCACCCTTTTTGTGAACGCGCGCTGGATCCAGGCGAACCGCACCCTCGCCGCCGAGCTGGGGCAAGATCCGCTCTTTGCACTGGCCAATCATGGCTGGCTTCACCGGCCGCTGTCGGTCTCCGGCAAATCCGCCTACGGCATCGCCGGCACCGCGGGCGTCGCCGACGCTTATGACGAGCTCACGAGGTGCCAGGATGTGCTCCTGGAAGCGGCAGGGCGGCCGTCACGCTTTTTCCGGGCAGGCACGGCCTACTACGACGACGTGGCGGCCGCGATGACCCGTCGCCTGGGCATGCTGCCAGTGAACTTCAGCATCAACGCCGACGCCGGTGCCACGCTCGCGCCGGCAGCGGTCGCGTTGTCTGCCGCAGGACCGGGAGACATTGTCATTGCGCACTTCAACAAGCCAGGCAGCGGCACAGCGGCCGGGTTCCGGCAGGCGCTGCCGCGGCTGCAGGGCGGCGGCACCACGTTTGCCCGGCTGGCAGATGTGCTGCCTGCGCTTTGACCCCTGTTGGCCGCAGCGACTAGAATAAGTGGGCGCGTGCTACGTGCAAGTTTCTAAAATCCAAAAATCAGGAAGACCCGGAAAATCCCTGTGATCGCCCGAAGACCTGCGCCTGCGTTCCATAAACGCGGGCGCGGCGGTTTGCCTGACCGACTAACTATCCACAACGGAGCCCCTACTACATGACCATCACCTCCACCGAGAAGCCCGGTACCCCCGTAGTCGCCATTAACGACATCGGTACCGCTGAGGACTTCCTCGCAGCAGTCGACGCCACCATCAAGTACTTCAACGACGGAGACCTCGTCGAAGGTACCGTCGTAAAGGTCGACCGCGATGAAGTTCTGCTCGACATCGGTTACAAGACCGAAGGTGTCATCCCCTCCCGCGAGCTGTCCATCAAGCACGACGTTGATCCCGGAGACGTTGTCTCCGTTGGCGATCTCGTCGAAGCCCTGGTGCTCACCAAGGAAGACAAAGAAGGCCGCCTGATCCTCTCCAAGAAGCGTGCTCAGTACGAGCGCGCCTGGGGCGACATCGAGAAGGTCAAGGAAGAAGACGGCGTCGTCACCGGTACCGTCATCGAGGTTGTCAAGGGTGGTCTTATCCTCGACATCGGTCTGCGCGGCTTCCTGCCCGCATCCCTCGTCGAGATGCGCCGTGTGCGCGACCTCGCTCCGTACATCGGTCAGAAGATCGAAGCCAAAATCATCGAGCTGGACAAGAACCGCAACAACGTTGTGCTGTCCCGCCGTGCATGGCTCGAGCAGACCCAGTCCGAGGTTCGCTCCACGTTCCTCAACAAGCTGGAAAAGGGCCAGGTCCGTCCCGGTGTTGTTTCCTCCATCGTCAACTTCGGTGCCTTCGTGGACCTGGGCGGCGTAGACGGCCTCGTCCACGTTTCCGAGCTGTCCTGGAAGCACATCGACCACCCGTCCGAGGTTGTCGAAGTTGGCCAGGAAGTCACCGTCGAGGTTCTCGAAGTCGACCTGGACCGTGAGCGCGTTTCACTGTCGCTCAAGGCTACGCAGGAAGATCCGTGGCAGACCTTCGCCCGCACCCACGCCCTCGGGCAGGTTGTACCGGGTAAGGTCACCAAACTCGTTCCGTTCGGTGCGTTCGTTCGCGTCGAAGACGGCATCGAAGGCCTCGTGCACATCTCCGAACTGGCAGTCCGCCACGTGGAGCTGGCTGAGCAGGTTGTCTCCGTTGGTGACGAGCTGTTCGTCAAGGTCATCGACATCGACCTCGAGCGCCGCCGTATCTCCCTCTCCCTCAAGCAGGCCAACGAGGGCGTTGACGCCGAGTCCACCGAATTCGATCCGGCTCTCTACGGCATGTCCGCTGAGTACGACGAAGAAGGCAACTACAAGTACCCGGAGGGCTTCGACCCGGAGTCCAACGAGTGGCTTGAAGGCTACGAGAACCAGCGCGCCGTCTGGGAGCAGCAGTACGCTGATGCCCAGACCCGCTGGGAAGCACACAAGAAGCAGGTTGCCCAGCACGCTGCCGACGACGCTGCAGCTGCAACGTCCGGTGACAGCGATTCAGGCACCACCAGCTACTCCTCCGAGCCTGCTGCGGAGTCCAACACCGGGGCCGGTACCCTGGCTTCGGACGAGGCTCTTGCAGCTCTGCGCGAGAAGCTGACCGGCAACTAATTGCCACCGGCCCGGGGCTTCCCGGGCCAGCACAACGGGCCCCTGCATTCGCAGGGGCCCGTTGTGCTTAACCGGCCAACGGCCGGCGCCTGATCTTCCCCAACGAGCCTTTTGGTGCGCCTACTGCCAGTGGGTAGAAAGTACGACGACGGCACTCACCGTGCCATCGTCGTCGTGCGTCAGGGCCGCGCCGGCGGCGGTGAGGAGCCGCTGGGCGCTTATGTTGCCTGCCGCGGTATGGGCCACCACCTGGTGCAGTCCGGTGCGTCGGGCTTCCGCCAATACCAGCCTCAACGCGGCTCCACCGATACCGCGGCCACGGTAACCGCGGCCCAGCCAGATGCCTGTCTCAGCAGTTCCGGGTTGGGCCGTTCCGTCGTTAATCCTTTTGAGCCTGACTGAACCGGCCGGGTTGCCGTCGCAGAGCACCGCCCAGCTCTTTTCCGAGACCGGTCCGTCGAGGCCCGCGGCCGCAGACCGGTGATAGGCGCCGAACCAGTCGATGCGTTCCGCGTTCCAGCCCGTCCCGCTGCCAAGTGGCGGCGTGACGTCATCCGCGGACGCGTCCCGCTGCGCCAGTTCCAGCAGCCGCTCCTGCATGGGTTCGTCGACGTGTGCCAGCCGGACCTCAGGGGAGCGGGACATCGATCCACTCCGTTCCGGCCGGTGTGAGCCCGGTTCTCCCGGCGGTAAGCGACAGCACGCGTTCGGTGGCTGCAGTGATTTGGTCAGCTTCGTCGGGCACCGCCAGACGCAGGATCGTCTCCTGCGCTCCGTAGCTGGTTTCCGCCATCACAAACCCGGCCGCCCGAAGATCGTTCTCCAGCCGTCCAGCAGCGGCATGCGGCACTGACGCCGAGCAGATCCTCAGCCGGCTCCGCCGGACCAGGGGTGCGCGTTCCAGGGCGGCGGACACCGATTCCGAATAGGCGCGCACCAGTCCGCCGGCGCCCAGCAGGATGCCGCCGAAATAGCGTACGACGACGGCACTCACGTCGCTGAGGTCCGTCACCCCCGGTGTTGTTTCTCTTTTGACGATGGCCTCCAGCATCGGGATGCCTGCGGTGCCGGAGGGCTCGCCGTCGTCACTGGAACGCTGGATGTCCCGGTCCGGTCCCAGGACGAACGCGGAGCAGTGGTGGCGGGCGTCGTGGAACTCACGGCGCAGGCCGGCCACCAGGTCCCGCGCAGTGTCCTCATTGTCGGCGCGGCCCAGCACGGTAATGAACCTGGAGCGTTTGATCTCGATCTCGTGCCGGAAGCCGCGACCCAAGGCGAGCGTGGTGTAGGCCGTGGTCCGGCTGTCTTGCTCTTGCACCGCCCAAGTCTAGTGCGGGCAGCGAATTCAGGGAGGCGGTGGGGATTAGGGTGGTGGGATGCTCAAGATTGGTTTGACGGGCGGCATCGCCTCAGGGAAGTCAGTGGTCGCCTCACGCCTCGCCGGGCTCGGTGCCGTGCTGGTGGACGCGGATGCGCTGGCCCGGCACGTGGTTGAGCCGGGAATGCCGGGGCTGGCCCGTGTGGTGGAAGCCTTTGGACCGGAAATGCTCGACGCCGGGGGCCGGCTGGATCGGGCCAGGCTCGGTTCTGTGGTGTTCGGCAATCCCTCGCAGCTGGCCGTCCTCAACGGCATCGTGCACCCCCTGGTCCGGGACGCCGCGGGGGGGATCATCGCCACAGCCCGGGCCGGCGCTATTGTGGTCCAGGACATTCCACTGCTGGTGGAGACGGGCCAGGGCAGCGGCTTCCATCTGGTCCTTGTGGTGGACGCACCCGATGATGTCAGGATCGGACGGATGATCGAACACCGAGGTATGACGGCAGAGGACGCACGGTCGCGGATGGCGGCCCAGGCCTCGCGTGAGGCGCGGCTTGCTGTTGCTGACGTGGTCCTTCACAACTCCGGATCGCTGGCTGACGTGACCGCACAGGTGGACCGGCTGTGGACAGAGCGGCTGGTCCCGTTTGCGGATAATATCCACCGCGGGGCAAGGGCGGCCAGGACCGGAACCGCAGTATTGTCTGCTCCGCAGGAGGATTGGCCGGCCCAGGCTGCACGGCTGGGATCCCGGGTCACAGCCGCGGCACCGGATAACATTCTGGCGGTGGACCATATTGGCTCCACGGCCGTGCCGGGCCTGGCAGCCAAGGACGTGATCGACCTCCAGGTCACGGTGCCGGATCTCAACGCCGCGGACCGGATCGCGCCGCTGCTGGCCGCCGCGGGGTTCCCAGCCGTGCCGGGGACCGGATTCGACACACCAAAACCGGCCGAGCCGGAGCCGGAGCGCTGGCAGAAACGTTTTCATGCGAACGCGGACCCCGGCCGGGCCGTGAACCTGCACGTCCGGGCAGCCGGCTCGCCCGGGTGGCGGTACGCGCTGCTCTTCCGCGACTGGCTCAGGAGCGATCCGGAGGCCGTCAGCCTTTACGGGGACCACAAGCGCGCCTTGGCCGAACTGTTTGCGGGTACCAACGGGACTCGGGCTTACGCGGAGGCGAAGGAACCGTGGTTCACGGACGAAGCGTGGCCGCGCATGGCGGGCTGGGCTGCACGCACAGGCTGGGCGCCGCCGTCGTACATCCCCTGAACTCCTTGCCCCTGAGGCGGGTCGTTCGCCGGTAACTGATCCGGGCTTTCACTGTCGGTCCCCGGTTGTAGATTAGATGCATGAGCCTTGCCCAGGAGATCAACCGCGTTGTCGCTCCGTTTGAAGTCATCAGCGAGTTCAAGCCGGCAGGTGATCAGCCTGCTGCGATCACCGAACTGACGGAGCGGATCAGGAACGGCGAAAAGGACGTTGTCCTGCTGGGTGCCACCGGTACCGGCAAGAGCGCCACCACGGCCTGGCTGATCGAACAGGTCCAGCGGCCCACCTTGGTCATGGTGCAGAACAAGACCCTGGCCGCCCAGCTCGCCAACGAATTCCGGGAACTGCTGCCCAACAACGCGGTGGAATACTTCGTTTCCTACTACGACTACTACCAGCCCGAGGCGTACGTAGCACAGACGGACACCTTCATTGAGAAGGACTCCTCGGTCAACGAAGAAGTGGAACGGCTCCGCCACTCCGCGACCAACGCCCTGCTGACCCGCCGCGACGTCATTGTGGTCGCCACGGTGTCCTGCATCTACGGCCTGGGCACGCCGGAAGAGTACATCGCCGGCATGGTCACCCTCCGCAAGGGTGCGCAGATGAACCGCGACGACCTTCTCCGGAAATTCGTCTCCATGCAATACGCGCGCAATGACATGGACTTCCACCGCGGCACCTTCCGGGTCCGGGGCGACACCGTGGAAATCATCCCGATGTACGAGGAACTGGCCATCCGGATCGAATTCTTCGGGGATGAGATTGAGAACATCCATACCCTCCATCCGCTGACCGGCGAACTGATCCGGGACGAAGAGGAAATGTACGTCTTCCCGGCCTCGCACTACGTGGCCGGGCCCGAGCGGATGGGCCGGGCCATCAAGCGGATCGAGGACGAGCTCGCCGAACGCCTTGCCGTCCTGGAAGGCCAGAACAAGCTGGTGGAAGCCCAACGGCTCCGCATGCGCACCACCTACGACCTCGAAATGATGCAGCAGATGGGCTTCTGCAACGGCATCGAAAACTACTCATCACACATTGACGGACGCGCCCGCGGGACCGCTCCGCACTGCCTCATCGACTACTTCCCGGACGACTTCCTGCTGGTGATCGACGAATCCCACGTCACCGTGCCGCAGATCGGCGCCATGTACGAGGGCGATATGTCCCGCAAGCGGAACCTCGTGGACTTCGGTTTCCGCTTGCCGTCGGCCATGGATAACCGACCGCTCAAGTGGGACGAATTCCTGCAGCGCGTGGGCCAGACCGTCTATCTGTCGGCCACCCCCGGCAAGTACGAACTGGGCAAGGCCGACGGCTTTGTGCAGCAGATTATCCGGCCCACCGGACTGATCGACCCTGAGGTGGTGGTTAAGCCCACCAAGGGCCAGATCGATGACCTCCTCGACGAGATCAAGACCCGCACAGCACGGAACGAACGCGTCCTGGTCACCACCCTCACCAAACGGATGGCGGAGGACCTCACCGACTACCTGCTGGGCCACGGCATCAAGGTCGAATACCTCCACTCGGACGTAGACACCCTGCGACGGGTTGAACTGCTCCGGGAACTACGGATGGGTGTCTTCGACGTCCTGGTGGGAATTAACCTGCTCCGGGAAGGCTTGGACCTGCCCGAGGTGTCCCTTGTGAGCATCCTGGACGCGGACAAGGAAGGCTTCCTGCGCTCGGCAACTTCGCTGATCCAGACCATCGGCCGCGCCGCCCGCAACGTCTCCGGCGAGGTCCACATGTACGCGGACCGCATCACCGACTCCATGGCCAAGGCTATCGATGAAACCAACCGGCGCCGCGCCATCCAGGTGGCCTACAATACGGAACGGGGCATCGATCCGCAGCCGCTGCGGAAGAAGATTGCCGACATCACCGACCAGCTGGCCAAGGAAGACGCCGACACCCAGGAACTGCTCAACAACAACCGGCTGGCCAAGGGCGCCAAACGTGGCAAATCCGCGGCAAAGGGCGCGGCACAGGTCCGCAAAGACGGCCTCGCCGCGGCACCGGCCGAAGACCTTGTGGGCCTCATCGAACAGCTGACCGAACAGATGCACGGCGCTGCCGCCGAGCTCCAGTTCGAGCTGGCCGCGCGGATCCGGGACGAGGTCAGTGACCTCAAGAAAGAGCTCCGCCAGATGCAGGCGGCTGGCCACGCCTAGGACACACCCGGGCGACGGCGGCACACAGCGTTCGGGGCATGGTCCAGCAGGCGGGAACGCCTGCTGTAGAGTTAACGTCACGTAGGGGAGTATCCCGAGCGCTACGATCGTCAACACGTTAGGCACAGTTGCCTGGCCGGGCGTAGCGGGCCGCCATTTCAGCACCAAGTGCACAAGCTGGCCGGAGAGACTTACTCCAATTCTCTGTACCCTGCGAAAGGCTACCCGTGCCCGAACTACCCGTATGGTTTGAGGTCGGCTCACTTGTCGTCCTCGGCTTGATCCTCCTCATTGACCTTCTGCTGGTCGTCCGGCGTCCCCATGAACCTTCCATGAAGGAAGCCGGCCTGTGGGTTGCGTTCTACGTCTCCCTGGCCCTGCTGTTCGCCGGGGCCATGTTCTTCTTTACCGGCGCCGAATTCGGCGGCCAGTTCGTGGCCGGCTGGGTCACCGAATACAGCCTCAGCATCGACAACCTGTTTGTCTTCATCATCATCATGGCCCGCTTCTCCGTGCCCCGTAAGTACCAGCAGGAAGTCCTGATGGTGGGCATCATCATCGCCCTGATCCTGCGCGGCGTCTTCATCCTCCTCGGCGCCATCGTGATCGAGCAGTTCAGTTGGGTGTTCTACATCTTTGGCGCGTTCCTGCTCTGGACCGCCTGGAAGCAGGCCCAGGACGAAGGCGAGGACGAAGAGGACAAGGAAAACCCGCTCATCGCCCGGATCCGCAAGGTCATCCCCATGTCGGAGAAGTTCGACGGCGGCAAGCTGCGCACCACGGTGGACGGCAAGAAGGTCTTCACACCCATGCTGATCGTGTTCATCACCATCGGCCTGACCGACCTCCTGTTCGCCGTCGACTCGATTCCCGCGATCTTCGGCCTGACCCAGAGCCCGTTCATCGTCTTCACCGCCAACCTGTTCGCCCTGATGGGCCTGCGCCAGCTCTACTTCCTGCTGGGTGGCCTGATGAACCGCCTGATCTACCTGAAGCACGCGCTGTCCTTCATCCTGGCGTTCATCGGTGTGAAGCTGGTGCTCCACGCCATGCACGTGAACGAACTGCCGTTCATCAACGGCGGCAACCACATCGAGTGGGCCCCGGAGATTCCGACATTCGTCTCCCTGGCCGTCATCGTGGGCACCATCATCGTTGCCGTGATTGCCAGCCTCCTGAGCTCCAAGGCAAAGACGGCCCACCTGGACCCCCGCCTCGAGGAAGACGCCAAGAAGAGCCTCAGCGAAGCCGAGTAGGCTGTCCCCGGGTTTCGTTGACGCACACTGCATTTCCACTGATCCCGGCCGCATTGCGGCCGGGATCAGTGGCTTAATCTGCCCCTGTAGGACCTGGCCGCCCAGGACTATGCTCGGACCATGGCCCGCACACTGATCACGGAAAGAGGAGTGCGCCAGGTGCAACGGCGCACCGTGGTGCTGCTGGGCGCGGCCCAGGTTTTCGGTGGCATCGGCACCGGAGCCACGGTTTCGATTGGTTCCATCCTGGCCGTGGAACTTTCCGGTTCCAGCGTGTGGGCGGGTGCCGTGGCCACGGTTATGACATTGGGGGCCGCGCTGACTGCCCTGCCCCTGGCTTCGCTGGCGGACCGGCGGGGCCGTCGGGCCGGGCAGGTCACGGGGCTTTCCGCCGCCCTGGCCGGCACAGTTCTGATAGTGCTGTCCATCGTGTCCGGACTGTTCGTCCTGCTGGTGCTGGGGGCCGTGGGCATCGGGGTGGGCACCGCGGCCAGCCTGCAGGCACGCTTCGCCGCCGTCGACCTTGCGGATGCTGAACACCGCGGCAGGGCGCTGTCAGCTGTTGTGTGGGCTGTGACGGTGGGCGCCGTTGCCGGCCCCAACCTGATCCAGCCTGGCACCGTTGTGGGTCTGGCCCTCGGCCTGCCGCCCGTCGCCGGACCGTTCGTCATTTCCGCAGCCGGACTCCTGCTGGCGATCGTGCTGCTCTTCGCCGGGCTTAGGCCCGACCCGCTCCTGCTCGCCCGCGAAATCGCTGCCCAGGAGTCAGCCGTCCACACAGCTGGCGGGCAGACCCCGGGCAAGCCTCCAACGCCGGCCAACCAGCGAGGCGCCACCGCGCGCACCGCAGGCGGGGGATCGCTCGTCCGCGGGCTACGGGCAATCCGGCAGAACAGGGCTTCCTGGCTGGCCCTTGCCGCCGTCGTCGGAGCCCACGCCGTGATGGTGGGCGTAATGTCCATGACCCCGCTTCATTTGCAGGAACTTGTGGCCGGGACGGGTTCCACCCATGCCGGCCACGCCTCGTCCGGCGATGTCCTGGTAATCATCGGCTTCACCATCTCGCTGCATATCGCCGGCATGTTCGCGTTGTCGCCGGTCATGGGATGGCTCACCGACAAGGCGGGCAGGACAGAGACCATCATGATCGGCTTCGCCACGCTCATCGCCGCCGTCGCTGTCGCCGGATTCGGCCAGACATCCACCGTGGCGGTGGCCGTGGGACTTGTGCTGCTGGGCATGGGCTGGTCTGCAGCCACCATATCCGGCTCCACGCTGCTGGCCGAGAGCGTCCCCCAGGAGTCCCGTGTGGTGGTCCAAGGTGTGTCGGACATGCTGATGGGCGCCGCCGGCGCCGTGGGCGGGGCGACTTCCGGCCTGATCCTCAGTTGGGCCGGCTACCTGGGACTGAACATGGCGGGCGGCCTGGTGGGGGCTGCCGTGCTGACCGCCGCCGTCATTGTCCTTGCGGCGCGTCGCCGCAGCCCCACCGCCGGCACTACCACTGGTTCAGTTGGCGGCTCTGCTGCCCGCTGAGCCGGCAGCAGAGCGCACCATACCCAGCAGGCGACCGAAAATGGCCTCGCCGTCGTCGGCTATGCCGTCATGATGGAACTCGGCTGTCTCCCATACCTGGAGTCCGCGCACGGCAGCCGCCGTTTCCAGAGACAGATCGCGGTCCACGTAGATGTCGTCCCGGTAAACCGCGGCGGCTGCCGGCACGCGGTTCGCGACCAGCTGTGTGTGGTCATACAGCGGCTTCCAGTCCGTCTTGGCAGCCAGCAGCTGGGCCACCTGCCGCAGCGGCACCAAGGCGGCATCCTGCTCGAAATACCACGGGTACACCATCTCACCGGTCAGCAGCAACGGCTCCGTATCCGGGCGGAATGCCGGATTTTCCTGCAGCACCCGCCAGGCAGCCCAGTCGGTCGCCTGCCCCTGACCGTAAATGGACTCATGCAGCAGGGCATAGAGCGGGTTGGCCAGGCGGGACACGATGCCCTGGACCTGCTCGAGGAAGGCATCGGAGAGTCTGTTCCCGTGCGGCGTCCCGGTGAAGGCGTCCTCCAGCAGGTAGTGCAGCCCGTCTACCCGCGTGTTTCCACCCAGGAAGGAGCCCACCATCTGGAACCGTTCCGGCGTGAGCCGGTGGCCGTCGGGAAGGAATTCCTCGGTCTGCCAAAGATGCGATGCGATTGCACTCACTGTCCGGCGGTCCTCCGGATACCAGCTGAAGTATTCAGTGTTGCGTGCCGCTACCCGCGCGAACGTGGCGCGATAGACGTTGTCGGCGTGCCCGGTGAGCGGCGCCAACCCGCCAGTGATGAGGGCTTCCTTCAGCCCGTCCGGCGCAAAGGACAGGTACGTCAGCGCGCAGAATCCGCCGTAGCTTTGGCCGTAGATGCTCCAGGGGCCGGAGCCCAGCGCCGTACGGATGAGCTCCGCGTCGGCCACGATGGAATCCGCGCGGAAATGCTCAAGGTACGCAGCCTGTGCCTCGGCCGTTCCACGCGCAGGCAGCGTGTTCCGGTCAAGAGGAGTCGAAAGCCCGGTGCCGCGCTGGTCCAGCATCAGGATTCGGAAGTCCCGGGCTGCCGCCTTGCTCCAGCCGCTCAGCGAAGCCAGCCGGTTGCCGCGGCCGCCCGGGCCGCCTTGGAGGAACAGCAGCCAGGGAAGCGCTTCGGCTTCAGCCTGGGTGTGGGCCGACGAGACGTACTCACGGGCGAAAACGGTGATTGTCTCGGCGGCTCCGTCGCCGCTCTCCGGCTTGAAGTGGTCCAGGGGAACGGTGAAGTAGTGCTCGGCAGTGCGCATGCCCCGGAATTCGTGCCGGGCCTTAACAAAATGCGGGACGGGGGTCCGCGTCTGAGGGGTTCGGACGGAAGCGTCGCGCTCAGCCACGGACGGACGCTGCCGTCCTGGTGCCAAAGCTCTCCAGAGCGTCGCCCGTCAGCCGGAACGTGAACCAGCCATCCAGGGGACGGGCGCCGAGGCTGCGGTAAAAGTTGATCGACGGCTCGTTCCAGTCCAGGACGCTCCAGTCCACCCGGGCGTAACCGTTCTCGACGGCGGTGGCGGCCAGGTGCTTCAGCAGCGCCTTGCCGTGGCCCTCGCCGCGGGCGTCCGGGCTGACGTAGAGGTCTTCCAGGTAAATGCCATGGACGCCTTCCCACGTGGAGTAGTTCAGGAACCAGAGGGCAAACCCCTGGACCTCGCCAGCGCTGTTCTCAGCCATCGTGGCAAACACGCGCGGGTTCCCGCCGAACAGGACCTCGGCCAGCATTTCCGGGGTGTTGCGGACCGCGTCCGGCTCCTTTTCGTAGATGGCCAGTTCGTGGATCATCTGCAGGATGGCGGGGACGTCGTGGCGGGTGGCGGGGCGGATTACACTCATGGTCCGAGTTTAGTAGCGGGGCCGTGACCGCTACTGCCAGCGAAGCTGTGATGTCCCGTAGCGGACGGGACACTTGCTGTACTCAAGGGGCACACCGTCCGCCATGATGGGCGGCCCAACATACCGCAGGCGGCCGTAGGGGCTGTCCATCACGCGGAAGTCCGGTTCAGGCAGGGAACCACTGTGGCCGGCCAATGCGGGGAGCCGGAACAATTCTTCAGCGGTTCGGCCCAGGGAAAGCCGGGCCGCGCCGCCGCGTCCGGTTCGGAGCCGTTCGGCCAGCAAGGCAAGTGCTGCCGCCGCCAGGCCATATCCGGTGGCATGGTCCAGCGCCTGCACAGGCAGCGCCCCAGGCTGCCACCCGTCTTCAGTCGTTCGGCCATACCGTTCGGCTATGCCGCAGGCGGCCTGTACGAGGCTGTCGAAACCGCGCCGTCCCTTCCAGGGCCCGCCGCTTCCCCACGCACTGAGGGTGACTAGCACCAGGTCGGGCCGTGCCTGCAGCAGCGCTTCGGGCGCCAGCCCGAAGCGCTCCAGCCCGCCGTCGCGGTAACCCGTGACCACCACGTCGGCAGACTCAATGAGGCCCCGGACTGCTTCCATCACGTCCGGCTCCCGGAAGTCCGCCTCCGCACTGCGCTTGTCAAAGCCGGAGTCAACGAATACGTCGCTCAACTCCGGAAGCTGGGGCGGGTCGATGCGCAGTACTTCCGCACCAAGGGCGCCCAGGAGGCGCGTGGCCGTGGGACCGGCAATGACGCGCGTCAGGTCCAGCACCTTGAGCCCGGTCAGGGGGTGGCGCGGAACTGCTCCTGGAACCCACCGGGGGAGCTGCCGACTTTCATTGGCGTCCGTCGGTGGACGGGAGATGCGGATCCACGGCCCGGCGCCAGGCGTCTCATACATTGGGGTCGCGGCCCACTCGTCCCGCGTGCGCACGGCAGCAGCGACGCCCTTGTTGGCCGTGATGGCGTCTTCGGCTGCCAGGGACGTCATGCTTAGCAGGGCGTGTTCCACATCCTGTGCCGTGCTGACGGAGAGTGCCGCCATCAGCCGGGCTGCGTGGTGGGGATAGTTGGCGTGCAGACGGATCCAGCCGTCCGACGTGCGCCGGAAGCCGGACGTCGGAGCGAATCCTTCGGGTTTCGCGCCTGCGATCCGTAGGTGTCCGAGCGAATCGAAGGACGCTGCCGTGGCTCCGGATGCCAGCGAGTACCTGTCCCGCACGCCAACTAGTGTTCCGTGTTAATGGTTTGTTTGCGTTTCATCTTGCCCAGGAGATAGTCCGCTGATTTGGTCCAGGTGAATGGTTTGGCGTCCTGGTTGTAGTTCTCGATGTAGCGTTCCATGGTTTCTTCCAGCTCTTTCACGGAGCTGAAGGCCCCGCGTTTGAGGCACTGGCGGGTGATGATCCCGAAGAAGATCTCCACCATGTTCAGCCAGGAACAGCTGGTCGGGGTGAAATGCAGGGTAACCCGCGGGTTCTCGGCCAGCCAGTCCTTCACGTTCTGATGCTTATGGGTCGCATAGTTGTCGCAGATGACATGCAGCTCGACCCCGGGGTGGGCGTGGGCGACCCGGCCCAAAAAATCGACGAACTCGATGTTGGTGTGCTTTGGGTAGAAGGCGTTCGCGCTGAGTTTGCCGGTAAGGACCTCGAGGGCGGCGAACAAGGTGGTGGTGCCGTTGCGCTTGTAGTCGTGGGTCTGCTGCAGCGGGTGCGTCGGGGACAGCGGCTGGGCCGGGCCGGTGCGGGACAGGGCCTGGATTTGGGTTTTCTCATCGATACTCACCACCACCGCGTTTTCCGGCGGGGACATGTACAGGCCCACCACGTCCCGGAGCTTGGATTCCAGGGCGGGATCGGTGGAGAACTTGAATGTCTCGATCCGGTGCGGCTGGATCTTCCAACGGCGCCAGATTCGGGCCACGGACGAAAAAGAGATTCCGTGGCGCTCGGCCATGATCCGGGCGGACCAATGCGAGATCCCCAGCTCGGCCGGCGGGTTCCCGTCATTGGTCAGAGTGTCGGCAATCAGGGCAAGTTCGTCGATCTCCCGCTCCCGGCCCGGGCGCTGGACATCGGACAGGGCCTCGATCCCGCCCTCGGCATAGCGGTTGCGCCACTTCAAAACCGTGGGTGCCGAAAACCCGGTGATCTTCTCAATCTCGACATTCGGCATCCCGTGGGCAGCCAACAAAACAGTGCGCGCCCGCAGGGCCACTGTCGCGGTGGATGCTTTCCCACGAGTCAGCGCCTCCAGAGCTCCCCGGTCCCCGTCACGCAATTCCAATGCCCTTGCCAGATAAACCATGGATCAAGTCTGACAAAGAATCAGACCCAAAGGAATCAACGACACGCTACACTAGTGCGTTCAGCGACGTCGCTGCTGCCTGGACCGCCCCCAAGGCCAGCCCCTCGACGTCCAGCGGGCCGTTCCACCACTGCCGTGGACCGTTGGCTGGCGCGACTGGCTGGGCCTCGAGGGCGTCCAAAACCCGAAGGCTGCCCGTCAGGTCGGGGACCGAGTCCACTGGGTCACAGCCTAGAGCCGGTTGACGTTGGTGACCCGGACCACTGCCGTCCCGGATTCGTCGGAAGCTGCCAGGTCCACTTCTGCGGAGATGCCCCAGTCGTGGTTGCGGGCCGGATCGTCGAAAATCTGCCGGACCTTCCACAGCCCGGGCTCTTCGGTGATCATGAGCAGCCCGGGGCCGCGGGCATCCGGGCCGGTGCCGATGTCGTTGTGTTCATCGAAGTAGTCGTCCAGGACGTCTTCCCAGCGGTCGGCACCCCAGCCTGCGCCGCCGTCGAGCTCGCCCAGGGCTGCTGCGTTCTCGTCCGCGAACAGTTCCACACGGCGGAACATCTCGTTGCGGACCATCACACGGAAGGCGCGGACGTTGGACGTAAGCGACGGCGGCGGGGGAGGGGGAGCGTCGTGCGGGGTGGGCATCGCGCCGGACGTCAGCTCCTCCCATTCGTCCAGGAGGCTGGAGTCCACCTGCCGCACCAGTTCGCCAAGCCAGGCGATGAGGTCCTCAAGGTCTTCCCGGAGCATGTCCTGCGGCACGGTCTGGCGCAGCGCCTTGAAGCAGTCGGCGAGGTAGCGCAGCACAATGCCCTCGGAGCGGGCCAGCCCGTAGAACTGGACGAACTCGCCGAAGTTCATGGCGCGCTCGTACATGTCGCGGACCACGGACTTGGGCGCCAGTTCAAAGTCGCCCACCCACGGCGCGGCCTTGCGGTAGACCTCGAAGGCTTCGCCCAGAAGTTCCGCGAGTGGCTGCGGATAGGTGACTTCCTCCAGCATGGCCATGCGCTGGTCATACTCGATACCATCAGCCTTCATCGCGGCAATCGCTTCCCCGCGGGCCTTTTTCTGCTGCGCGGAGAGGATCTGGCGGGGTTTTTCGAGAGTCGCCTCGATCACCGACACCACGTCCAGGGCGTACGACGGCGAATCCGGGTCAAGGAGCTCCAGCGCCGCCAGTGCAAACGGCGAGAGCGGCTGGTTCAGGGCAAAATTGGCCTGCAGATGGACGGTGAGCCGGACGGTCCTGCCGTCGTGGCCCTGCTCTTCTGCCGGGATGCGTTCCACCACCTCGGCGGCAAGCAGCTCCCGGTAGATTCCCAAGGCTTTTTTCATCAGCCGCAGCTGCGAGGACCGGGACTCGTGGTTTTCGGTCAGCAGCCGGCGAGCCGCCGTGAACGGATCGCCGGGCCGTTCCATCAGGTTCATCAGCATCGAATGCGTCACGCTGAAACTTGAGGTCAGAGGATCGGGCACGGATTCCACAAGGCGCTTGAACGTGGGCTCGCCCCAGGAAACGAAGCCCTCCGGCGGCTTCTTCTTGACAACCTGGCGGAGCTTCTTTTGGTCATCACCAAATTTGGCGGTGGCCTTGGCCATGGCCTTCACGTTTTCGATCACGTGTTCCGGAGCCTGGACCACCACTGTCCCTGCGGTGTCATACCCCGCGCGGCCGGCCCGCCCGGCAATCTGGTGGAACTCCCGGGAGTTAAGCGGACGGGTGCGTACGCCGTCGTACTTGCTCAGTGCGGTGAGCAAAACGGTGCGGATGGGCACATTGATGCCCACGCCCAGCGTGTCCGTACCGCAGATCACCTTAAGCAGGCCCGCCTGGGCAAGCTGTTCCACGAGCCGCCTGTACTTCGGCAGCATGCCGGCGTGATGGACGCCGATACCGTGCCGGACCAGCCGGTTGAGCGTCTTACCGAAGCCTGCGGCGAAACGGAAATTCGCGATCAGATCGGCGATCTTGTCCTTCTCTTCGCGGGTGCAGACGTTGATGCTCATCAGCGTCTGGGCCCGGTCAATGGCCTCGATCTGGCTGAAGTGCACCACATAGACGGGGACCTGGCGCGTGGAGAGGAGTTCCTCGAGCGTTTCGTGGACCGGCGTCTGGTGATAGTAGTAGTGCAGCGGAATGGGACGCTCGGCTGAACTCACGGTGGTGGTGGGCCGTCCCGTGAGCTCGGTGATGCCGGCCTCGAACCGGCTGACGTCACCCAGGGTGGCGGACATCAGGAGGAACTGGGCCTGGGGCAGCTCCATCAGCGGGACCTGCCATGCCCAACCACGCTGGGGGTCGGAGTAGAAATGGAATTCGTCCATGATGACCGCGCCGAGTTCGGCGGAGGTTCCTTCGCGGAGGGCGATGTTCGCAAGGATTTCTGCCGTGCAGCAGATGATCGGCGCGTTTTGGTTCACGCCTGAGTCACCGGTGATCATGCCAACGTTTTCGGCGCCGAAGATGTCGCACAGGGCAAAGAACTTCTCGGAGACCAGCGCCTTGATGGGAGCGGTGTAGTAACTGCGCTGGCCTCTTGCCATGGCCTGGAAGTGCGCCGCGATGGCCACCAGCGATTTGCCGGAACCGGTGGGCGTGGCGAGGATGACGTTGGCACCGGTGGCCAGCTCCATGATGGCCTCGTCCTGGGCAGTGTACAGCTCCAGGCCCCGGCTTTCGGTCCACTCCAGGAATTGGGTGTACAGGGCGTCCGGGTCGATGCCTGCACCGGAGGGGTTTGGGGCGGGCAGGACAGGCAGCTGGTCAACGAGTTTCATTGATTTCCAGCTTAGTGCCCAGCCGGTGCCTGATATCCGGGCGGGCCCGGGTTAGGCTCGCGGTACTGCCAGACAGCACCAGGCGATGGAGGTAACTGTGAAGTGGGACCCCGTAAAGTACGTCCAGTTCGGCGACTACCGCGACCGGCCCTTTTTCGACCTGACGGGGCGGATCCAGACGGACCGTCCACGGCACGTTGTGGATCTGGGCTGTGGTCCAGGGAACCTCACGGCCACCCTCGCCCGAAGATGGCCGGAAGCGAAAGTGGTGGGGCTCGATTCGTCCGGGGAGATGTTGGACAAGGCGGCCGCGCAGGCAGCCCGCCATGCGGGCCTCAGCTTCAGGCTGGCGGATATCGCGGCCTGGACGCCCCCGGCTGACACCGACGTGGTGGTCACCAACGCCGCCCTTCAGTGGGTGCCGGGCCATCAGGAAATGTTGGCGGGCTGGCTGGCGGCGCTCAAGCCCGGTGCCTGGTTCGCCATGCAGGTGCCGGGAAATTTCAACGCCCCGTCCCATGCCCTGATGCGGGACCTCGCGGGTTCCGCCCTCTGGTCTTCCCGGCTCGATGGGGTACTTCGCGGTGGGGAATCCGTGGGGGAGCCCACAGACTACCTGCGCATCATGCTGGACGCGGGCTGCACGGCTGATGCCTGGGAAACCACGTACCAGCAGGTCCTCACGGGGACGGACCCGGTGCTGAACTGGGTACGAGGCACGGCGTTGCGCCCGGTCGTGGCGGTCCTTTCAGCCGAGGACGGCCTCGTCTTTGAAGCCGAGTATGCGGCAGCCCTGCGGGATGCGTCCCCGGGAACGGTCCATGGCACGGTGTTTCCCTTCCGGAGGATCTTTGCCGTAGCGCAAAAGCAGCCCAGCACATAAACTCCATTCGTTTGATGTTCTCGACATGGTCGGTATTGCCCCATGACTAAGAAGAGAATGTGATGCTGGTTACAATGACCACAGCGGCTCCTGGGGATGGCAAAACGGCCGGACCCTCATCAGCCTCCCAAATCCCGTCCTGGAGGTGCGATGCTTTTCGGCTTAATGGCCCGGCTTCTGGCTGGCCATAAGGGTGTCGTGGCCGCAATCGTTGCTCTCCAGCTCGTCCAGACCGCAGGCAACCTGCTCCTGCCCACCGTTAACGCTGCCATCATCGACGACGGCATCGTGGCCGGGAATACTCCGGAAATCTTCCGGCTGGGAACTGTTATGGCTCTGATCGCTGCGGTGCAGGCGGCGGCGGCCATCGCCGCGGGCTACTTCGGGGCAGTGGTGGCCATGAAGGTCGGGCACCAGTTGCGCAGCGAGGTCTTCACCAGGATCCAGTCGCTTTCTTCCCAGGAAGTTGCAGCCTTCGGCACACAAAGCCTCGTCACCAGGGCCACTAACGACACCCAGCAGATCCAGTCGTTCGCCGTCCTGGTTTTCACCATGCTGGTGGCGGCGCCGGTCATGGCGGCCGGGGGCGTCCTGCTGGCATGGCAGCAGGACATAGTGCTTTCAAGCGTCGTAATCGTCATCATGCCCATCCTGCTGCTGATCATGTATCTCATCGTCCGGCGCCTGGTGCCCCTTTACCGGCAGGGCCAGGAGCTCCTGGACCGGACGGGGGAACTCCTTCGTGAGCAGATCATCGGCGCAAATGTGATCCGTTCCTTCGTCCGGCAGGGACACGAAACACGCCGGTTTGCGAAGACCAACGCCAGCCTCACCGGCAATAACCTTCAGTCGTCGCTGCTCGTGGCCGGCATGCTGCCGCTGATCATGATTGTGGTCAACCTGTCATCGGTGGCCGTGGTGTGGTTCGGTGGCCATCGGGTTTATGACGGCGGGATGAACATCGGCGCCCTCACGGCTTTCATCGCCTACATCCTGCAGATCCTGCTGGCAATCATGATGGCCATGTACGTGTTTATGACGGCACCGCGGGCCGCCGCCTGCGCAGAACGGTTGGGTGCCGTGCTCAATACAAAACCGTCAGTCCAGGACCAGCAGACGTCCCGTGGGACCGGCCATGGGAGCCCCTTGGATGGCGGCAACGTCACCTTCAGGAACGTGAGTTTCTCCTACCCCGGCGCCGAAAATCCAGTACTTGAAGACATCAGCTTCACAGCCCGGCCAGGAACCACCGTTGCCATCGTGGGCTCCACGGGCAGCGGAAAATCCACGCTCCTGAGCCTGGTGCCCCGCTTCCTGGACTCCACGGCCGGAACCATCAGCATCGGCGGCCGGAACATCTGTTCCATGCCCTTGGACGTCCTCCGCCGGACCATGGCAGTTGTGCCGCAAAGGTCGCATCTTTTCTCCGGAACCATCGCCGACAACCTCCGCGTCGCAGCTCCGAAGGCATCCGACGGCCAGCTATGGGAAGCCATGGAGACAGCCCAGGCGGCCGGCTTCGTCCGTGCGCTGCCGCGGGGTATGGGCACAGAGGTCGGGCAGGGGGGAACTACCCTCTCCGGCGGCCAGCGGCAGCGCCTCTGCATTGCGCGAGCCCTCCTGCGGAGAGTTCCCGTTTATCTGTTTGACGACAGCTTTTCCGCGCTGGACTTTGCCACCGAGGCCCGGGTGCGGGATGCCCTGGAGTTGGCACTTGACGGCGCAGTGGTCATTGTCGTGGCGGAGCGGATCTCCACCATTGCCGGCGCCGGCCAGATCCTGGTACTCGACGACGGCCGGTTGGTCGCAGAGGGGACACACCTGCAGTTGCTGGAGACATCTGCCACCTACAGGGAAATCGCCGAGTCCCAACTGGCACTGGACGACGCGCCATGACGGCTTTGCCCGGCTCCGGGGCGGCGCCCGACGGCTTCTGGCCCACAGCACGACGTGTCCTTGCCTTGCTGCGCCCGTCGCGGGGCCGGATGCTGGGCGCAGTTGCGGCCACCTGCGCTTTTGTTGTCCTCAACGTCGCGGCGCCGAACTACCTCGGTGATGCCACCGATGTGGTGGTGGATGGGGTCTACAGTGGAGTGCTCGACGGGCAGCGGCTGGGAATCCTGCTGGCCGCCGTTGCCGCGATGTACGTCGGCGCTTCCCTGTTCAACTGGATCCAGGGAGCGTTGACAGCCAGCGCGGTACACGGCCTGATGTATGGCCTCCGGGCATCCGCCCAGGCCAAACTGCACCGGCTTCCTTCCACCTACTTTCAGACGCAGTCCAGGGGAGACGTCCTGAGCCGCGTCACCAACGACATCGACAATATTTCACAAGCGCTCAGCCAGGTCCTCACGCAGCTGATTATGTCCTTCCTGATGCTGTGCGGTGCCCTGGCCATGATGCTGTGGATCTCTCCGCTCCTGGCACTGATCGCTCTTGTATCAGTGCCGCTGTCCACCCTTATCACCGTTGTGGTGGCCCGGAAATCCCAAGCACATTTTGCCCGCCAGTGGACCGAAACGGGTGAATTGAACGCCCATGTGGAGGAGTTTGTCACCGGGCACGAGGTCATCAAGGCCTTCGGGTACCAGGACCAGGCGGCTGCAGCGTTTAAGGCAAGCAACGACCGCCTTGCCCGGGTATCGGCACGTGCCCAATATTCATCGGGCATGGTACAGCCGTTGATGGTCCTTATCGCGAATGTGAATTACATCGCCGTGGCGGTGGTGGGGGCGCTCCAGGTCACCATGGGGGCAATGACCATCGGCGGGATCCAGGCGTTCATCCAGTTCAGTCGGCTTTTTACCCAACCTGTGGGCCAGATCGGCGGCATGCTCAACGTCATCCAGTCCTGTGTGGCATCGGCGCGCCGCGTGTTCGACCTGCTCGATGCTGAGGAGATACCTGCCGAGCGTGACGGCGATGGCCGCAAAGCCGGTCCGGGCGGTCGGATTGTGTTCAGCGATGTCACCTTCGGCTATGTCCGGACTGACCCGGCGGTCCGTGGACTCTCGTTCACGGTGGAACCGGGCCGGACTGTGGCAATCGTCGGCCATACGGGCGCCGGTAAGACCACCATTGTTAATCTCCTCACGCGGTTCTATGAGGTCGACGCCGGCAGGATCACCATCGGCGGTACCAACATCGCTGATATTCCGAGGGACGTCCTGCGTGAAGGTTTTGGGGTGGTGCTCCAGGATGCGTGGCTGTTTTCCGGCACCATCAGGGAGAACATCGAATACGGCCGGCCTGGGGCCACAGATGCGGAGGTCACCGCGGCAGCAGAGGCGAGCCATGTGGACCACCTCATCAGGTCGCTGCCCGCCGGATACGATACGGTGCTGGGCAACGGTGGAGAGCCGCTCAGCCAGGGGCAGCGCCAGCTGATCTCCATCGCACGGGCGCAGTTGGCGGACCGCGCTGTCCTGGTCCTGGACGAGGCAACCAGTTCGGTGGATTCCCGGACGGAGGCCCTGATCCGCCAGGCAACTCAGAGGCTGCGCCGGGGAAGAACAAGCTTTGTCATTGCCCACCGTTTGTCCACTGTCCGGGACGCTGATCTAATTCTGGTCATGGAACACGGACGCATTGCAGAGCAGGGAACCCATCGAAGCCTCCTGGCAGCCAACGGCCGCTATGCGCGGCTCTACAACGCGCAGTTCGCCGGACGTGCGGGCCGCGCCGGCACGTTGGAGGCCGGACGATGACCTCAGGCGGTCCGTTCCCCGGCACCTGGAAGCCCAATCAGTCGAGCACGGTGCCACTGTTTGAACAGCTGCGCCTGCACGTAATCCGCCTGGCGGACAGTGGCGCCCTTCCGCCGGGAACCAAGCTGCCGGCAGTGCGTACGCTGGCGGGGCTGCTCGACGTCGCGCCGCACACCGTTGCACGGGCGTACAAGGAGCTGGAGGCAGCAGGTGTGGTGGCCACGAAGGGCAGGAACGGCACCCTGGTGTGCGCGCGTGATGAGCGGGAGAATGCGCTGTCCCTTGCCGCCAACTCCTATGCATCGGTGGCAAAGGCCCAAGGTGCCACCTTTGCCGAAGCAGTCAAGCTACTGGCAGCAGCCTACGACGCCGACTAGCCGGACCCGCATGGATATTCGAAGAAGTTTTCGATTAGCATTAGTGGGTGCCTAAAGCCGTAGCTGAAGAAACAGCAGTCGAATCCGTCCCCGTCGCCGTTACCCAGGCCCCAGCCACCCCTGCCCGGCCAGACCTCTCCCGCCTTGTGGTCAAGGGCGCGCGGGAGCATAACCTGCGCAATGTGGACCTGGATTTGCCCCGTGATGCGATGATCGTTTTCACCGGGCTATCCGGCTCTGGGAAGTCATCGCTGGCGTTCGACACTATCTTCGCCGAGGGCCAGCGGCGCTACGTTGAATCCCTGTCGGCCTATGCCCGTCAGTTCCTCGGCCAGGTGGACAAGCCGGATGTCGATTTCATCGAAGGCCTCTCGCCTGCGGTATCGATTGACCAGAAGTCCACCAGTAAGAACCCCCGCTCCACGGTTGGCACCATAACCGAAATTTATGACTACATGCGTTTGCTGTGGGCACGCGTGGGTCGGCCGCATTGCCCCGTTTGTGGCGAGGTTGTGGCCCGGCAGACGCCGCAGCAGATCGTGGACCAGCTGCTTGAGCTTGAGGAAGGCACACGCTTCCAGGTCCTGGCGCCGGTGGTACGTGGGCGCAAGGGTGAGTTCGTGGACCTCTTCAAGGAGCTGACAGCCAAGGGCTATTCGCGTGCCCGGGTGGACGGCGAGCTGATCCAGCTGAGCGAGCCCCCCAAACTCGGCAAGCAGTTCAAGCACACCATTGAAGTGGTGGTGGATCGCCTGGTGGTCAAGGAAGGCATCAGCCAGCGCCTTACGGATTCCGTTGAAACGGCGCTTGGCCTGGCCGAAGGCCGGGTACTGGCCGAGTTCGTCGATCTGGACGCAGACGCGCCGGGACGGCTGCGGGCATTTTCCGAGAACCTCGCCTGCCCCAACGAACACCCACTGGCCATCGATGAAATCGAGCCGCGCTCCTTCTCGTTCAACAATCCCTTCGGCGCCTGTTCCGCGTGCAGCGGCATCGGTACACGGCTCGAGGTTGACGAAGAACTGATTATTCCGAATCCGGAGCTGTCGTTGTCCGAGGGCGCCATCGCGCCGTGGTCACTGGGCACCGCAACCACTGAGTATTGGAACCGCCTGCTCGAAGGGCTGGCCAATGAGCTCGGGTTCTCCATGGACACACCCTGGGAGAAGCTGGGCAACGACGTCCGCCAGACTGTCCTGCACGGCAAGGACCACAAGGTGGTTGTCCAGTACAAGAACCGCTTCGGACGGGAACGCAAATACAGCACCGGCTTCGAGGGTGCCATCCAGTACGTCCACCGCAAGCACGGTGAGACGGACTCCGAGTGGGCCCGCGACCGCTATGAAGAATACATGCGGCAGATCGCGTGCCCCGCGTGCAATGGCGCCCGGCTCAACCCCGCCTCGTTGTCCGTCCTGATCAACGGCAAGTCCATCGCAGATGTAGCGGCCATGCCCATGCGGGTGTGCGCGGACTTCCTGAACAACCTGGTTTTGACCGGCCGCGAGGCCCAGATCGCCCACCAGGTGCTCAAGGAAATCCAGGCCCGGCTGACCTTCCTGCTCGACGTCGGGCTGGAATACCTGAACCTTGAGCGCCCCTCCGCCACCTTGTCCGGCGGCGAAGCGCAGCGGATCCGCCTCGCCACCCAGATCGGTTCCGGCCTGGTGGGCGTCCTTTACGTCCTGGACGAGCCCTCCATCGGCCTCCACCAGCGCGACAACCGCCGGCTCATCGACACCCTGACGCGGCTCCGGGACATGGGAAACACCCTCATCGTTGTGGAACACGACGAGGACACCATCCAGGTGGCGGACTGGATCGTTGACATCGGCCCGGGCGCAGGCGAGCACGGCGGTCAGGTCGTCCACTCCGGTTCGTACCAGGACCTCCTGGTCAACACCAACTCACTGACCGGCGACTACCTGTCCGGCCGCAAGCAGATCGACATCCCCAAGAAGCGGCGCAAATATGACAAAAAGCGTGAGCTGAAGGTCGTCGGGGCCCGTGAAAACAACCTGGTCAACGTTGATGCGGCCTTCCCCCTAGGCCTGTTCACCGCCGTGACCGGCGTCAGCGGCTCCGGCAAGTCAACGCTGGTCAACGAGATCCTCTACAAAGTGCTGGCCAACAAGCTCAACGGCGCCAAGCAGGTAGCCGGACGCCACAAGAGCATCATGGGCCTGGAGCACCTGGACAAGGTGGTGCACGTGGACCAGAGCCCCATCGGGCGTACCCCCCGGTCCAACCCCGCCACGTACACCGGCGTCTTTGACAACATCCGAAAGCTCTTCGCCGAAACCACCGAGGCCAAGGTCCGCGGCTACCTGCCAGGCCGGTTCTCGTTCAACGTCAAGGGCGGGCGCTGCGAAGCTTGCGCCGGTGACGGCACACTGAAGATCGAAATGAACTTCCTGCCGGACGTCTACGTTCCCTGCGAGGTGTGCCACGGCGCACGGTACAACCGCGAGACCCTTGAAGTGCACTACAAAGGCAAAACCATCGCGGATGTGCTCAACATGCCCATCGAAGAAGGTGCGGAGTTCTTCGCAGCCTTCTCGCCAATCGCCCGGCACCTGAACACGCTCGTGGACGTGGGCCTCGGCTACGTCCGGCTGGGACAGCCGGCAACCACCCTCTCCGGCGGCGAAGCCCAGCGCGTCAAGCTTGCCGCGGAACTGCAGAAGCGCTCCAACGGACGCAGCGTATATGTCCTCGACGAGCCCACCACGGGCCTGCACTTCGAGGACATCCGCAAGCTCCTGATGGTCCTTCAGGGACTGGTGGACAAGGGCAACACCGTGATCACCATCGAACACAACCTGGATGTCATCAAGAGCGCCGACTGGATCGTGGATCTCGGACCGGACGGCGGTTCGGGCGGCGGGCAGATCGTGGCCACCGGCACTCCCGAGCAGGTGGCGAAATCCACCAAGAGCCACACGGCATCCTTCCTCGCGGAAATACTGAGCTAGGCAGTTGGCTTCCAAGGTCGTATGCCGTGTCGGGCATGCGAGTTTCGGGCATGCTCGGTGTCGTGAGAAACTAAGCCGGTGACTCAAACAACAGTGCCCGTGATCTTTGACCTGGACGGCACTCTTGTCGATCCGGCCGGCGGTATATCCGACGGAATCGCAGCCGCCCTGGCCGCCGCAGGTCTGCCGGTTCCCGGCCAGGACGTCCTGCACTCGATGATCGGCCCGAAACTAAGCGACGCACTCCAGAGTGTCTGCAAGGTTCCGGCCGAGATGCTGGACGAGGTCATCCGGACGTACCGGCAGTACTACCTGGCCACGGGGATAGCCCAGAGCCGGCTGTACCCCGGGATCAAGGAAGTGCTGGAGACTTTTGCTGCGGAAGGCAGGACGGTGGCCGTCGCCACGCAGAAGCCCGAAGGGCTGGCGCAGATCGTGCTGGGCCACCACGGTATCGCCGGGCTGTTCCAGTCCATCAGGGGTTCGGCAGACAACGAATTGTCAACGGACGGCCCTGTGGGCAAGGCAGAGATCATCGCCGCGGCACTGACCGACCTGTCCACCCAGCATGCCGTTATGGTGGGTGACCGCGCCCAGGATGTGGCGGGAGCCATCGCCAACGGGCTTGACTGCATCGGCGTGGGCTGGGGATTCGCCCCCGACGGCGAACTCGAGGAAGCCGGGGCCGTCACCGTGGTGGACACCGCCGCGGGCATGGTCGCCGCCATCGCGCGCCTCGAAGCCATCCACACTGCCGCAATGAGTGAGGTGCGCAACGATGGCGCTGTTTGAGGCGGTCCGCTGGACATTTCGCGGGCTCGTAGCGAGCACCTGCCGGCCCACCGTCGTCGGCCTTGAAAATGTCCCAAAAGAGGGGCCCTTCATTGTGGCGCCGAACCATCTCTCTTTCTTTGACAGCGTCATTGTCCAGGCACTGATGCCGCGGCCGGTGGCCTTCTTCGCCAAAGCCGAGTACTTCACCACGGGTGGCGTGAAGGGAAAGGTCATGAAATCCTTCTTCGAGTCCGTGGGCTCCATCCCCGTGGAGCGCGGCGAGCAGGCAGCGAGCGTCCAGGCGCTCAAGACCCTCTTGGACATCCTGGAGTCCGGCAAGGGCATCGGCATTTACCCTGAAGGCACACGGTCGCGGGACGGTATTCTCTACCGCGGCCGCACCGGTGTGGGTTGGCTTGCACTGGCAACCGGAGTTCCCGTGATCCCGGTCGGCCTGATCGGGACGGAAAACCTGCAGCCGGCCGGTGAGAAGGGCTTCAGGCCGCATCACTTCACCATGAAGGTGGGGGAGCCTCTGTATTTCGACAAGACCGGCCCGGATCATTCGCTGCCTGCGCGCCGCCAGGTTACAGACCGCATCATGGAAGCAATCGCCGAACTCAGTGGCCAGGAACGATCCACCAGCTACAACCAAAGTAAGAGCACGGATTAGTAGAATGAAGTAGTGGCAGATCCAGCAACGTACCGGCCCCAGACGGGTGAAATTCCCACGAACCCCGGGGTGTACCGGTTCCGCGATCCACACGGCCGGGTCATCTACGTCGGCAAGGCTAAAAGCCTTCGCTCGCGCCTGAACTCCTACTTCGCGAACCCGGCGGGCCTGCTGCCCAAAACCCACGCAATGGTCCACACGGCCAGCAGCGTCGAGTGGACGGTGGTGGGCAGCGAACTGGAGTCGTTGCAGCTCGAATACACCTGGATCAAGGAATTCAAGCCCCGGTTCAACGTGGTCTTCCGCGACGACAAGACCTATCCGTACCTGGCCCTTACCATGAGCGAGAAGCTCCCCAGGGTCCAGGTCATGCGGGGGGACCGCCGCAAAGGCACCCGGTACTTCGGTCCCTACACGGCTGGCGCCATCAGGGAAACCATGGACACCTTGCTACGGGTCTTTCCCGTCCGCAGCTGCAGCGCCGGCGTTCTCAAACGGGCCCAGGCGAGCGGCCGGCCCTGCCTGCTGGGCTATATCGATAAATGCTCCGCCCCCTGTGTTGGCCGGGTCACCCCGGAAGAACACCGGGTCCTGGCGGAGGACTTCTGCGCGTTTATGGGCGGTGAGGCCAAACGCTTCATCACCAAGCTTGAAAAGCAGATGGCCGAGGCTGTCAGCACTCTCGACTACGAGCGTGCCGCGAGGCTCCGTGACGACATCACCGCGTTGCGGAAGGTCTTTGAGCGTAATGCGGTAGTGCTCGCCGACGATACCGACGCCGATGTCTTCGCGCTGCACGAGGACGAACTGGAAGCCGCCGTCCAGGTGTTCCACGTCCGGGGCGGCCGGATCCGTGGCCAGCGCGGCTGGGTGGTGGAAAAAGTGGAGGATGCCACCACCCCGGATCTGGTGGAACACCTGCTGCAGCAGGTTTACGGCGACGATGGCGACAGCCATGGGCGGCTGCCCCGCGAAGTCCTGGTGCCCGTAGAGCCCAGCAACGCGGCGGAACTGACAGAATGGCTCGGCGGCCTGCGGGGAGCCAAGGTGGATATCAGGGTGCCGCAGCGCGGCGACAAGGCTGCGCTGATGTCCACCGTCCGTGAAAACGCCGAACACGCGCTCAAACTGCATAAGACCCGCCGCGCCGGGGACCTCACCGTGCGCTCCCAGGCACTCCAGGAGCTGCAGGAAGCCCTGGACCTGCCCGTGGCGCTCCTGCGGATCGAATGCTATGACGTCTCCCACGTCCAGGGCACCAACGTCGTGGCGTCTATGGTGGTGGTCGAGGACGGGCTGCCCAAGAAGTCCGATTACCGGAAATTCTCCGTCACCGGGGCCGCCGCTGCGGACGACACCGCCGCCATGCGTGATGTCCTGACGCGGCGCTTCCGGTATTACCTGCAGGATAGGTCGGCGCAGGTCGAGGCGTCCGCCCTGCCGGGGCATCAAGCCGCCGTGGAAGCGGCTGCCGATGCCGCCGTCCTGGACACCACTACTGCAGCGCCGCGGGCGAAGTTTGCCTACCCGCCCAACCTGGTGGTGGTCGATGGCGGCCAGCCCCAGGTCAACGCAGCCGCCCGGGCGCTGGCGGACCTTGGCATCGAGGATGTGTACGTGGTGGGCCTGGCCAAACGGCTTGAGGAAGTCTGGCTGCCGGACAGCGACTTCCCTGTGATCCTGCCCAGGACATCGCAGGGACTTTATCTGCTGCAGCGGATCCGTGACGAAGCCCACCGCTTCGCCATCACCTTCCACCGGCAGAAGCGCGGTAAGGCCATGACTGTCTCGGCGCTGGACGGCGTGCCAGGCCTGGGTGAGTCCAAACGCAAGGCGCTGCTCACCCACTTCGGGTCCGTCAAGGGTGTCAAAGCCGCCACCGCACCCGAGCTCACGTTGGCGAAGGGCATTGGGCCGGCCCTTGCCAACGCCATCGTGGCCCACTTCAGCGGCGAAGATGCGGCCGGCGATGCAGTTCCGGCCGTGAATATGGCCACCGGCGAAATCATTGAAACCTAGGTAGGGTAAGGAACGCAGGTTTCCGCCATTGCGGTTGCCTGCCTTCATCTGGACAGAAACGGGGCGGAACGAATGGCAGACTCTACAGCGGAATCCGGGACAGGGCAGGACGGCATGACGCCGGTCAAGCCCGTCGAAGCGGAACTGCTGGTGGTCACCGGTATGTCAGGGGCGGGACGCAGCACCGCCGCGGACGCGCTTGAGGACCATGGCTGGTATGTCGTGGAAAACCTGCCGCCGCAGATGCTCGGCACCCTGGCCGAGATTGTGTCCCACGCGCCGCAGTCCATTCCGCGGCTGGCCGTGGTGATGGATGTCCGCAGCAAAGGCCTCTTTGTCGACGTCCGTGCGGCCCTGGGCGCCCTCGCCGCCAGTGGTGTCAAGTTCCGGGTCCTTTTCCTCGACGCCAAGGACGACGTCCTGGTCCGCCGGTTCGAGCAGGGCCGCAGGCCCCATCCGCTCCAGGAAGGCGGCCGCATCCTCGACGGCATTGCCGCCGAACGGGAGGTGCTCAAGGAACTGCGCGACAGCTCCGACGTCGTACTGGATACCTCCACCTACAACGTCCACGCCCTGGCTACCGCCATCACGGAACTCTTCAGCGATTCCGGCCCGGTGGCACTGCGGCTCAACGTCATGAGCTTTGGCTTCAAGTACGGCCTGCCGGTGGATTCCAACTACGTCGCGGACGTCCGGTTCATCCCGAATCCGCACTGGGTTCCGCAGCTGCGCCCGCATACGGGCCTGGACAAGGACGTCAGTGATTATGTCCTCGAGGCGGAAGGCGTGAAAAACTTCGTAGACCGCTATGTCCTGGCCCTCGAGCCTGTCCTGGACGGCTACCGGCGCGAAAACAAGCACTACGCCACCATTGCCGTCGGCTGTACCGGCGGCAAGCACCGGTCGGTGGCGGTCGCCGTCGAACTTTCCAAGAAACTGGCACAGTATCCCCGCGTGACCGTGACCACCACTCATCGGGATCTGGGCCGCGAATAATGGGGATGTTCACCGGGCCCCTCCCGTTGGTACCGATTTCCAGCGGAACGGCAGCCGGCCAACAGGACAAGGGCCCCAATGTTGTCGCGCTCGGCGGCGGGCATGGCCTGTCCGCTTCGCTCTCGGCGCTGCGGCTGCTCACCTCCGAGCTGACCGCCATTGTCACTGTGGCGGACGACGGCGGGTCTTCCGGGCGTCTGCGCGACGAGTACGGCGTCCTCCCGCCCGGAGACCTGCGGATGGCACTCGCCGCCTTGTGCGATGACACGGACTGGGGCCGCACGTGGCGTGACGTGATGCAGCACCGTTTCCGGCCGGGCCAAGGCCGCGGCGGATCGCTGGACGAGCACGCAATGGGCAACCTGCTCATCGTCACTCTCTGGGAGCTTCTGGGCGACACCGTGGCCGGCCTGAAGTGGGCCGGCGCCTTGCTCGGTGCCCGGGGGCAGGTGCTTCCGATGTCCACCGTGCCGCTGACCATCGAAGGCGACATCCGCGTCACCGCACCTGACGGCACGTCAGCGCTCCAGACAATCCGCGGGCAGGCGCGCTGCGCCGTTGCCGGTTCGCTGGAACAGGTCCGGCTCCTGCCCGAACAGGCGCCGGCCTGCGTTGAAGCCCTGACAGCCATCGAGCTCGCCGATTGGGTCATCCTCGGGCCGGGGTCCTGGTATACGTCCGTGCTGCCGCACCTGTTGCTCCCCGAAATGCGGGCGGCACTGAGTGCCACGGCGGCAAAACGCTGCCTCACCATGAACCTGGCAACGGACACCAAAGAGACCACGGGCATGTCTGCGGCGGACCACCTGTACGCCCTCCACCGGTATGCGCCGGACTTCAGCGTCGACGTCGTCCTGGCGGATCCCGCGTCGGTGCAGGACCGGCAGGAGTTCGAGAAAGCCGCCGGGATGATCGGCGCCGAGGTTGTCTTGGGTAAAGTGGGGGCGTCGGGCCGCCGACCCGTCCATGACCCCCTGCGTCTGGCAGCGGCGTACCACGACATTTTTGGGAACAGTTAGGAAGGTGCCATGGCACTGACATCATCGGTCAAGGAAGAACTGTCCCGCCTGGACATCAAGAAATCTTCAGTCCGCAAGGCGGAGGTTTCGGCCATGCTGCGCTTTGCCGGCGGCCTGCACATCATCTCGGGCCGGATCGTGATCGAAGCCGAGGTTGACCTCGCGTCAACGGCGCGCAGGCTCCGGGCAGCCATTGCGGAGGTTTACGGGCACCAGAGCGAGATCATTGTCGTCTCCGGCGGGGGACTGCGCCGCGGCAGCCGGTACGTGGTGCGGGTAGTCCGCGACGGCGAGTCCCTGGCCCGCCAGACAGGTCTCCTGGACGGCCGTGGCCGGCCGGTGCGGGGGCTTCCCTCGGCTGTGGTCAACGGCTCGGCCGCTGACGCAGAGGCCGTCTGGCGTGGTGCTTTCCTGGCCCATGGTTCGCTCACCGAGCCGGGCCGTTCGTCATCGCTGGAAGTCACGTGCCCGGGGCCCGAGTCCGCGCTTGCCCTCGTTGGCGCAGCCCGCCGTCTCGGCATCCAGGCGAAAGCCCGCGAGGTCAGGGGAGTAGACCGGGTAGTGATCCGCGACGGCGACACCATCGCCGCCCTGCTCATCCGGATGGGCGCCCACGACGCCCTGATGGTCTGGGAAGAACGCCGGATGCGCAAGGAAGTCAGGGCTACGGCCAACCGGCTCGCCAACTTCGACGACGCCAACCTGAGGCGCTCCGCGCAAGCGGCCGTAGCCGCCGGTGCCCGGGTTGACCGGGCACTCGAAATCCTGGGCGACGACGTCCCGGACCACCTCAAATACGCCGGCGAACTCCGCGTGGCCCATAAACAGGCAAGCCTGGACGAGCTCGGGCGCCTGGCCGATCCGGTGATGACCAAGGACGCCATCGCCGGCCGCATCCGCCGGCTTCTGGCCATGGCGGACAAGCGGGCCATCGATCTGGGGATCCCCGGCACTGATGCCAATGTGACGCCTGAGATGCTGGACGAGTAGCGGCGCCCCTAGAATCAGAGCGTTCACCCTGATCTTCCGGATGCCAGTCATCCGGATGCACAATCCGAGAGTTACAACCCGGACAGACCGTCCACGACATTGGAGGATTTTGTGACCGAGTACGTACTGCCAGAACTCAGCTACGACTACGCAGCGCTTGAGCCGCACATTTCGGCGCGCATCATGGAGCTGCACCACAGCAAGCACCACGCCGCGTACGTTGCAGGCGCCAACAATGCCCTTGCCCAACTGGCAGAGGCACGCGCCAAGGGCGACTTCGCCAACATCAACCGCCTGTCCAAGGACCTTGCGTTCCACACCGGCGGCCACATCAACCACTCGGTGTTCTGGAACAACCTGTCCCCGGACGGTGGCGACAAGCCCGAGGGTGAACTGGCAGCCGCCATCGATGACGCCTTCGGTTCCTTTGACGCCTTCCGTGCCCAGTTCTCCGCTGCGGCCCTAGGCCTGCAGGGATCGGGCTGGGGCTTCCTGGCCTACGAGCCGATCGGTGGCAACCTGGTCATCGAGCAGCTCTACGACCAGCAGGGCAACGTAGCACTCGGCACCACGCCGCTGCTGATGCTGGACATGTGGGAGCACGCCTTCTACCTGGACTACGTAAACGTCAAGGCTGACTACGTCAAGGCATTCTGGAACATCGTCAACTGGGCAGATGTCGCCAAGCGCTTCGATGCTGCACGCACCAACGCTACGGGCCTCATTACCCTGCCGTAGTGACCTGCAGTACATGTACGTGTAACAAACTTCACATTTCGGCGTGATTTCGGCCGGAATGCGGTTGGTCCGCCCCCGCACTTGCGGGGGCGGACCAACTTAAACGTAAGATGGATCACGGAAGGCGGTCTGCCTTCAGCAACGTGGCTGGTCGCCCTCCGATCTGTTAATCATCTCTGCCCAATGGCGTGCGGGATCTGTTAGTTGGCTTCAACGCCCGCTCAACTAATTTGTGCTTATTTAGGCACCAAGGAGACTGAACAAGTGACGACCCGTATTGGTATCAACGGCTTCGGCCGCATCGGCCGCAACTACTTCCGCGCAGCCCTCGCTCAGGGCGCGGACCTGGAGATCGTTGCCGTCAACGATCTCACCAGCCCTGAGGCGCTGGCCCACCTGCTCAAGTACGACTCCGTCGGCGGCCGTCTGAAGGAAACCGTTGAAGTCAAGGACGGCAACATTGTTGTCGACGGCAACGTCATCAAGGTTCTCGCCGAACGCGATCCCGCCAACCTGCCCTGGGGCGAGCTGGGCGTGGACATCGTCATCGAGTCCACCGGCTTCTTCACCAAGGCCGCTGCCGCGCAGAAGCATATCGATGCAGGCGCCAAGAAGGTCCTGATCTCCGCACCGGCCTCCGATGAGGACATCACTATCGTGATGGGTGTCAATGACGGCCTGTACGACAACGCGACGCACAACATCATTTCCAACGCGTCCTGCACCACCAACTGCCTGGGCCCGCTGGCCAAGGTCCTCAACGACACCTTCGGCATCGAGCGTGGCCTGATGACCACCATCCACGCCTACACGGCTGACCAGAACCTGCAGGACGGCCCGCACAATGACCTCCGCCGTGCGCGCGCAGCCGCCATCAACATGGTCCCCACCTCCACGGGTGCGGCCAAGGCGATCGGACTGGTCCTGCCTGAGCTCAAGGGCAAGCTGGACGGCTACGCCATCCGAGTGCCCGTCCCCACCGGCTCGGCCACTGACCTCACGGTCACCGTCTCCCGCGAGACCACTGTCGAGGAAGTCAATGCAGCGCTGAAGAAGGCTTCGGAGTCCGAAGAGTTCCAGGGCATCCTCACCTACACCGACGCTCCGATCGTTTCCTCGGACATCGTGGGGGACCCGTCGTCGTCGATCTTCGATTCGGGCCTGACCAAGGTCATCGGTAACCAGGTCAAGGTTGTTTCCTGGTATGACAACGAATGGGGCTACTCCAACCGCCTCGTGGACCTCACGGAGCTCGTCGCAGCCAAGCTGGGCTAGGGTTAGACACATGACATTCCACACCCTCAACGAACTGATCGCTGAAGGTGTCCGCGGGCGGTACATTCTTGTCAGAAGTGACCTGAATGTGCCGCTCGACGGCTCTACAGTGACTGACGACGGCCGCATTAAGGCCTCTCTGCCAGTACTGGGAAAGCTCACGGACGCCGGTGCCCGCGTGCTGGTAACAGCCCACCTCGGACGCCCCAAGGGCGCTCCGGAGGAAAAGTACTCCCTCCAGCCTGCCGTAGCGCGGCTCGCAGAACTCGCCGCCTTCAAGGTCTCGCTCGCGCAGGATACGGTGGGCAGCTCAGCGAAGGAACTCGCTGCCTCGCTTCAGGACGGCGAAGTCCTGGTCCTGGAGAACGTGCGTTTCGACGCTCGGGAGACCAGCAAGGACGGCGCCGAACGCGGCGCCTTCGCGGACGAACTGGTGGCCCTGACAGGGCCCAACGGTGCCTACGTTGACGACGCCTTTGGTGCCGTACACCGTAAGCACGCCAGTGTGTTCGACGTCGCCACCCGGCTCCCGTCCTACCAGGGCGATCTCGTACACACCGAGGTGGAGGTTCTGCGGAAGCTGACAGCTGACACGCAGCGGCCCTACGTGGTGGTACTCGGCGGCTCCAAGGTCTCCGATAAGCTGGCGGTCATCGACAACCTCATCGGCAAAGCCGACACCATACTGGTGGGCGGCGGCATGCTCTTCACGTTCCTGGCGGCAGAAGGCCACAGCGTGGCCGGCAGCCTCCTGGAAGAAGACCAGATCCCTGTTGTCCAGGACTACCTGAAACGGGCAGCCGGAGCCGGCACTGAATTCATCGTGCCCACCGACGTCATCGTGGCCAGTAAGTTCGCGGCCGACGCAGATTACGAGACCGTTCCCGCGGACGGCATCGAAGGCAGCAGCTTCGGCTCACAGGGCATCGGCCTTGACATCGGTCCGGACTCTGCCGCCGCCTTTGCGGACCGGATCAAGGACGCCAAAACGGTGTTCTGGAACGGGCCCATGGGCGTCTTCGAGTTCGAAGCATTCTCCGGCGGAACCCGCGCCGTAGCCAAGGCCCTCACTGAGGCCGACGCGTTCACCGTGGTGGGCGGCGGGGACTCCGCTGCCGCCGTGCGAACGCTCGGCTTCGCTGACGACCAGTTCGGCCACATTTCCACCGGCGGCGGCGCCAGCCTGGAATATCTCGAAGGCAAGGAACTCCCGGGACTCAGCGTCCTGGACCGTTAGGAACCTGGACTGCCAAGTCCTCCGGCCGGCAGGATGCCCGCGGGCACCCTGCCGGCCGCACACAGATCAAGAACTTTTGGAGAACACGTGACTACGTCAACGAACGGCGCTTTTGACCGCACGCCTCTCATTGCGGGCAACTGGAAGATGAACATGGACCATGTCCAGGGCATCACCCTCCTGCAGAAGCTGGCCTGGACCCTGTCTGACGCCAAGCACGACTACAGCCGGGTTGAGGTGGCTGTCTTCCCGCCATTCACCGACCTCCGCGGTGTGCAGACCCTCGTCCAGGGTGATGAACTGGACATTGCTTACGGCGGCCAGGACCTCTCCCAGTTCGACTCGGGCGCTTACACCGGCGACACCTCCGGCCAGTTCCTGAACAAGCTGGGCTGCCGCTACGTCCTGGTGGGGCACAGCGAACGCCGCACCATCCACCAGGAATCCGACGACGTCCTCAACGCCAAGGTCAAGGCAGCGTTCAAGCACAGTGTCACCCCGGTCCTTTGCGTTGGCGAAGGTCTGGAAATCCGCCAGGCCGGCACCCATGTCGAGCACACCCTGACACAGCTCCGGGCGAACGTCGCCGGTCTGGCCGCCGAGCAGGCGGCAGAACTTGTGGTGGCCTACGAGCCCGTCTGGGCCATCGGCACCGGTGAAGTGGCCGGGCCGGAGGACGCTCAGGAGATGTGCGCTGCCATCCGCGCGGAACTGGACAACCTCTTCGGCGACGATGTTGCAGCAAAGATCCGGCTGCTCTACGGCGGCTCGGTCAAGGCAAACAATGTCGCCGCGATCCTGAAGGAACGCGACGTCGACGGTGTCCTGGTCGGCGGGGCCAGCCTCGATCCCGCGGAGTTTGCTAATATTGTCAGGTTCGAGAGTCACCTGGTGACGGACTAGTCCGTCACGCAGTTCCAGGCTCCCGCAATTCCAATCTTCTGAAAGGCCGTCGTGGACGTTCTTCATGTCATTCTGCAGATTCTCCTGGGCATCACCAGCCTTCTGCTGACCCTGCTAATCCTCCTTCACAAGGGACGGGGCGGCGGGATGTCGGACATGTTCGGCGGCGGGATGAGTTCCGGCCTCAGCTCCTCCGGCGTTGCCGAACGGAACCTGAACAGGTTCACCGTGATCCTGGGCGTCACCTGGGGCGTCGTGATCATCGGCCTCGGCCTGATTATGCGCTTCAGCGGCGCAGGGGACTCATAGACTCCGCAACTGATTGTCGCCCGGCACTGCCGCGATGAGGATCTCCGAACTAAACTGTGGCTGTTGGCTCCCAACAGCCACAGTTTCGTTTAATCTCGTTTAAACAGCGTCGTTTAAGCAGCCAGGAGTCCAGATGGTACATAGTGCGTCAGCCTTCCGTGGCACCCGGGTGGGTGTGACAGAAGGGGCCGGTCCCAAGAACCAGTCAGAAGCTGCCTCAGGCGAAAGAGTGCCCCGTATCCGGGTTTCTTATTGGTGCGCCAAGGGGCATGAGACCCAGCTTGTCTTCCTGCGGCTGCCGGACGAGCAAATTCCCTCCGTTTGGGACTGCCGCCGCTGCGGGGCTCAGGCATCACGGGACGGCAAGGACGCCGACCTGCCCGACCCGCTGGACGAAGGCTTCAAGACCCATCTTGAATACGTTAAAGAACGGCGCTCCGACCAGGACGCCGAAGCTGTCCTGGCCGGAGCCCTGGAAAAACTACGCGCCGGTGGCGTCCTTCCGGACGAGTTGCTGCGGGACACGTGACGCCGCGTTTTCATCGATAAGCCACAGGGTCCGGGCGGTTCCCCGCGGGCCTGCCGCCGGAACCTGCACAGGGTTGGCGCCGGCCAGGGCCAGGCCCACCGCACCGGCCTTGTCCTCACCGGCCACCACCATCCAGACCTCGGCCGCAGTGTTGATGGCGGGAAGCGTAAGTGAGATGCGCTGCAGTGGCGGCTTCGGCGAATTCCGGACGCCAACGACTGTCAGCTCCTTCTCCCGGATTCCGCCCTGCTCGGGGAAGAGAGAGGCCACGTGGGCGTCGGGGCCAACGCCCAGCAGCACCACATCCAGCCGCGGCAGTACTCCCGGCTGGTCCGGACGGTCGTCGGACATGTCCGCAGCGTGTTCGGCCTGGGCTGCTTCCCGGAGCCTGCGAGCATAGCCCTCGGCGGCTTCCTCGGGCGTGTCGAAGTCATCCGAGGAGCCCGGCTGGTGGATCCTTGCCGGATCAACCGGAATGCTCGACAGGAGTGCATCAAACGCCTGCCTGGTGTTCCGGTCGGGATCGTCGGTACCGACAAATCGCTCGTCACCCCACCAAAAATTCACCCTGGACCAGTCGACGGCGGGCGCCGCCGGAGAATCCGCAACCGCCTTCAGCGTTCCGATGCCGACTGTGCCGCCGGTCAGCACCACCGTGGCCTCACCGTGCTTGTCCTGCACATCCACTAGCTTGGTGATCAGGCGGGCCGCGATGGCGGCCATCAGGACGGACGAATCGGGATGGATGCTAACTCTTGGCTCAACGCTCACTGGGTCGGACGCTCCTTAGATTGGTACGTGGCAGTCCAATAGTAATCACTTCGCCGAATACTTCGTCGGGGTCGAGGCGGCGGAGTTCTTCGGCGAGGCAGTCTTTGAGGCTGCGGCGTGGCAGGGAGATGCGTTGCGCGGGCTGGCCGGGCTGGGTGAGTTCCGCGACGGAGAGTCCGGGGCGGAAGAGCTGCACGTCGCCGGTGTGGCGGGTGAGGCGGACGCGGCGGATGCCGGTCCCGGCGGGGTCCGCGACGATCGTCACGGGCGCGTCCAGGGCCAGGGTCAGCCAGGCCGCGAGCAGGATCGTGGACGGGGAGTCGGAGGCGCCTTCGACGGCGACGGCGGTGACGGGTGAGGAGTCCACCTGGTCCAGGACCGCCGCGAGCTGGATCCGCCAGTTCGTCAGCCGGGTCCAGGCGAGGTCGGTGTCCCCGGCCTTATAGGTGGCCCGGATGTTTTCCAGCGCCAGTTGAGGGTCTGTTTCGTTCGCGGAGTCGGTGATCCGGCGGTGCGCGATCCGGCCCACGGAGGTTTCGCAGGCGTTCGCCGGTGCCCCGTGCGGCCACCAGGCC
>NZ_PZKO01000043.1:0-59140 GCF_014926485.1 Pseudarthrobacter sp. AB1 | reverse complement strand
GCTGGAACGCGTCATCACGGTGTCCGCGTTCGCGACGATGAAAGCCTCGAATCCGGGCTGCCCGTTTTCCAGCGCACGCGCCACAGCCTGCGCGCCGTCGCGCCCGTCAATATAGCCCCAGAGGTTCCACTTGCGCAGCGCGGCGTCGGCATCGAACGACGGGAACCGTTCATAGTCCTCAGGATCCATCACGTTCGAGAACCGCAGGCCCGTGATACTCAACTCCGGATCCCAGCGCGTCAACTGGATCGCCATCTGCTCCTCAAGGTGCTTCACCAGGGAGTAGGTGCTTTCGGGCCGGGCGGGGTACTCCTCATCCACCGGGATGTAGGGCGGGTCGACGTCGAACGGCAGTCCCAGCACGGTCTCGCTGGAGGCGTAGACCACCTTCTTGATCCCTGCCCGCCGGGCCGCCTGGAAGACATTGTAGGTGGAGAGCATGTTGTTCTCGAACGTGGCGGCATCCGGGATGATGCCGGGTGCCGGGATGGCTCCGAGATGGACGATCGCGTCGAAGCCCGAGTGCCGGTCGTCGAGACCCAGAAACACGTCAAGGACCTCGCCATAGTTGCGCAGATCCACGATCGCCAACCCGTGGTCCCGCTCCCCCGCACGATCAAGGTTCAACACCTGGTGGCCATCGCCGGTCAGCCTGCGGACCACATGCCGCCCCAATTTTCCGCTTCCGCCGGTCACTGCAATTCTCATGGGGACACCCGGGCGGCCAGGAACTTTTCGACGGCGGCAATGGCACGGGTGGTGATGTCGCCCGGGTCACCGCTGCCGTCCACCGAAACCACCATGCCCCGGCCGGCGTAGACCGCCACGACCTCGTGGGTTTCGCGATTGTAGAGGTCCAGCCGGTGCCGGAACACCTCGATGGTGTCGTCCTTCCGGCCCTGTTCCTTGGCCCGCTGCAGCATCCGTTGCTCGAGTTCGGAATCCGGTGCGCGGAGTTCCACCACGGCGTCGAGGCGGTGGCCCTGGGAAGCCAGTATGTTGTCCAGTTCCATGACCTGGGGAGCTGTCCGGGGGTAGCCGTCCAACAGGAAACCGGGTTGCAGATCGGCGTCGAGAAGCCGGTCCTTGACCAGGGCGTTGGTGAGCTGGTCCGGGACAAAAGCACCGTCTTCGAGATACTTGGCGGCCTCCACACCCAGCTGCGTCTCCTGGCTGACATTGGTTCGGAAAATCTCGCCCGTGGATACCGTCGGGATGCTGAAGTGCCTGGCGATGCGCTCCGCCTGAGTGCCTTTGCCCGAGCCGGGCGGCCCGATGATGAGCATTCTGGTCATGTTCTTGTCCCTCCGCGGCGTCCTTGCCGGCTGGTCCTGGGTCCATCGTCGGCAGCGCCAACGTGAGCTTCATTCTGCCCACAAGTCGCAGCACAACGCCAGCCTCCGGGAAGGGATCCGGAGGCTGGCGCTGTAGTGCGGGGGGTTAGAACCTCGAGGTGGACGCTCCGCTGATCGGTGTTGTTGGCACCGTATTTCCTGCAATGTCAGTCAACCCTGCTTGTGGCGTATATGTCGGAGTGCCGGATTGCTGGGTGGCATTGCCTGAACTGCCGCTCGAGACGCTGCCGAGCGTGACCGTTAGTTGGAGGGCCGGCTTGTCCCACGTCAGCGACGAGCCGCTAAACTGCAGGATGCCTGATCCATAGTAGGAACCTCCCAACGCCACGGATCCAAACCTGAGCGAAGGACAGCCGCTGATAACTGTCAGGGAGTTGGTGCTGCTGATAGCGACTACAACCCCGGATCCACTGATTGTCTGAACAGGGTCGGTGTTGTTCCAGGTGTTGCAGATGGATGATGCGTCCAGGGCTTCGGAGAACTTAATGGTGACTTTGTCGCCGGGTTCCGCTTTGCCGTTGCTGGAGCCGCCGTTGGCCAGCGTGACGCCGGTTACGGTAGGTGCCACCGTGTCCTTCGCCGATGTGGCCGTTGTCGCAGCGCCGGCGATGCCGGCCGCATTGGTGGCCACCGCCGTGTAGGTGATAGTGCCGTCCTTGAACGCTGAGAGATTGAAGTTCGTGCTTTGGACGGAGCCGTTTGCAGTCAGCGTTTGGGTGGCCGTCTGTTGCTGCGTCCCGGCAGGCGGGGCGTCGGTAACTGTAATTGTTACCGAAGATCCAGACTCTGCGGTAACGCTGACTGTGACACTGGCAGCCTTCGCTATGTTGACGATGGCGGGAACACTTAGCGTTGGTGCCGCTGGCGGAGTGGCGGCCGCGATGGTTACTCCTGTGCTGCGTGCACTTTCCGGTCCCGCCCAGAATCCGAGGACCGGGGTGACGGTGTAATACCAGGTACCGCTCGGCAATGCAGCCTCGCTACAGGTCCGCGCTGTGACGGTCCCCGAGCAGCCTCCCCCGGCGGCAACTTTGGTGCCCCCGGTCGCTGACGAGTACCGGGCAACGGTGTAGCTGGAGACCTGCCTGCCCGCCGCCGTCGCGCCTTGCGCCCAACTGACGGTGGCGGCACCTGCCGAAGCGGACGCCGTCGGAGCCACCACGGCAAGGATGGAGTCAGCTTTGGCCCTGCCGTCATTGCTGCTGAGTGTCTGCCAGTAGGCGCTGGCAGCCGGGCCGCCCCACGAGATGACGAGGGCAGCCGCGACGATCCCGGCCACGCGGACCTGCCTGCGCGGCCGCGGGGTCTGGATGCGGCGGGTCATTTCCGTGCCTCCAAAGTGACGGGAATGCTGAAGGATGCGCCCTGGCAACCGGACGACGATGTTGTGGACATGGTGGCAGCTCCGGGCAACGTGATCAGTGTCGACGAATTCGCCGGAATGCTGAGCGCCGGGGTCAGAGGTGCCGCCGGACCAACGAACGTCACGCCCGTGGTGGTGCACCCCGGATGGTTGGTATCCGCAGTGGGCGAACCATTGCCGCGCATAGCGTAGACCTGGACCGCGTAGTTGTTGGGGTTGTACGCCCGGACAGCAACATCCGCGGTGTCGCCCGGGACGAGGGTGGTCTGCGGGGTGTCTCCCGCAACAAGGGCTTCTACGGTCACGGTTGCCATGGTGCCGTTGGCGGCGGCACCCGATCCGGCGCCCACTGTCGCCCAGTAGGCATACGCTCCGCCCACTCCCGTGGCTAGGCAGAGGGCGATGGTTGCTGCCGCAGTCCTGGCAACCAACCGCGCGGAGGTCTTTCCTGGCGTCCGTGTCATCTCAGTTCCCCTCTCCTGCTCCGGAGTATGCGAGCTGGAGCGTTGCACCCTTGCAGCCATCCTGGTTCGATGTAGTGTCCAGCATGGCGATTTTGGGCCAGAGTGCCGGCGGTATACCCAGCGATTGGAGCGAGCTGGACCCCTCGGGGACCGCGAGCGGGAAGGGGCCGCTGTAGTTGGTCACCACGTAGTCGTCCTTGGTGCAGGGAAGCGCCGCCGTCACTGCAGACTGAATCCGGGTGACACCTGTGATGGAGACCGACAGGCTGTTCAACGCCAGGGACTTGTTGTTCGGATTGGCAAAGGCAAGGTTGAGCGGAACTCTTGCTCCCGGAGTGAGCTGCGCGCCCAGGTTCCCGGAGATGCTGAAGGTCTTTTTGGACGATTGGACGTAGAGCTGGACCACCACGGCGGCAGCTTGGCTTGCTCCGGCCGCTGTGGCGATCGTCAGGTCTGCTTTGCCGTCCGGAGTGGAGGCCGAGGTCGCCACCGTCAGCGTGACCGTGGCCGTTTTGCCCGAGGCGAGCCTAACGGACGTGGGTGCGAAGGCGGCAGATGTACTGGCTGGCAGGCCCGAGACCGAGGGGGTGACGCTGCCGCTGAACCCGTTTGTGGACGTCAGGGACACTGAATAGTTGACCGGGTCGCCCCGGTCAATCGTCCGGCTGGAGGGGTTCACCTGGATGGTGACGCCCGTCTTATTTCCCTGGCTCCCGCCCTGGCTGGCCGCGAAGATGGTGCCCGCCGAAACGAGCATCACCATCAGACCCACCAGCAGCACTCTTACTGCGGTGGTGGTTCTTCGCATGACTGTGCGGAAGTACCCAGAATCATTCTGCACGTTCAGCCCTTCTGGTCTGATCTGACTGGAGCGGGAGGAGTTGGAATTCGCCAGCGGGGAGGTTCTGCTCCTCCCCGCCGGCGAAGCCTGTTAGACGCTGCCGACGTTGATGGTCACAACGGCGCCCTTGCAGGCGTCCTGGTCGACCGTTGCACTGTCATTGAAGGTCAGCGTTCCGCTGCCCACGGACGTCCCCGTTGAAGTTTTAGCGACCGTGGTGTTACTGGTTACGGCAGTGACGCCGAACCACGAAGGAAGGCATCCGGCCTTGTCCGTCGTTACGGTGGCGGTCAGTTCGCCCACCTTGGTGCTGCTGTTCAAGTCAGCATTGTCCGCCGTGTAGGTCACCGCACGGGAGTCTCCGGGAGTAAGCCCGCCGGCGAAGTTCGCGTGCAGGGTCACGGTGCCACCGCCCGCGGAGTTCGTCGCCTGGCCGGATCCGGTGCCGGTGGTGGTCCAGTAGGCGTAGGCAGCGCCGCCGCCGCCTGCCACCAGTGCCAGTGCACCGGCTGCTGCGAGGACCCGATTCTTCTTTGTCATTTTGCGCATGGTAGAGACTCCTTTGGCTGGGGGTAGAAACAGATGCTGAGACGCACAGCCATCGGGAACCACTAAGGCACCTTGCTTCCGGCTGATCGATGACGCCCATACTTCCCGGCCTCGGTGGTCCCAACAACGCGTAGGAGTACTGGAATTTTGCGGACCTCCCCTGAAACGACCTCTTGGATCAGGGGCCGCGTACTCAGTTTTCGCCGACGAGGCGGGACGTTTCAAGCCCGAACGCCCCGCTGCCGGATCCGCGTGCGGTACCGTCCGCACGGCAACCCGTAGTACCTAAGTCCTCCGCGGCTTGGCCCGCGATATGGCGCTCCCCAAGGCTCTGACCTGTATATACTTCTGGTTATCGGTTTAGCAGCAGGCCGTTGGACAGTTCGTCGATCCAGCGACCGTCGCCACCGTTTGCCACGACGGCAGGGTAGAGCGGGAGTTGCCGGCTCGTTTTGACCTGAGCGAATGGCACTAAGAACCGTGGCCAGCGAGTCAACAGCAAAATCAGCTACATCAATCACCGAGCACCTGCACGAAGAACTCCTCAATAGCTCCGACGTAGAGGAGTTCCTGGATGAGCTCGCCCGGGTGACGGCCCGCAACCTTTCCGAACCCGGCGACGAAGTGCTGTGCGGCATCACTCTTCTGCGCCCGCGCAAGTCGGCCACCATCGCCAGCAGCGGCACCGCTGCCCGCGCTATCAGCCAGATTGAATACCAGTCCGAGCAGAGCCCGGGCATGGCTGCCTCGCTGGAGCAGGTGACGGTGGGCGTTCCCGATGTCAAAGACGAATCACGCTGGCCCGAATACTGCGAGGCCGTCCTCGCCCAAGGCATCCGTTCAGTGCTCGCCATCCCGTTCCGGCTGGAGGGGGAAACCAAAGCCACGCTCCTCCTCTACTCCCACCGGACCTCCCGCTTCGAAGGCCGCGTGCTGAAGGCTGCGGAGGACTTCGTCCGCCAGACGTCGCTGGCCCTGCGGCTTGCGGTGCGTTTCGCGCATTACAGCGAGACGGCGGCGCACCTGCGTGCCACCCTAGAATCACGCACGGTGATCGACATGGCGGTGGGCATCATCATGGCCCAGAACCGGTGCAGCCAGCAGGAGGCTTTTGAACTGCTCAAAGCGGCGTCCAGCACCCGCAATTCCAAGCTGCATATCGTCGCGGCGGCCGTGGTGAATGCACTTGGCCAAGGGCCTGCCCAGACGCACTACGATGGCTGAGTTCCGCCCCGCAACCGGCTGCCAGCGACGTAACCGCCGAGATGACCCTAGGACGGTTGCGGAAAGCGTCGCTTTGACGGTTTTACAGCCCACCAGCCCGTACACTGGAGGACAAGCTGGCTGAGGGGCTTCATGGAAACAAAACGCATCTGCCTTGTCATCGAGGACAACGATGACATCCGCGGTCTGATCACGGTGGTCATGACCCGCGCAGGCTTTTCCGTACGTTCGGTCGCCAACGGCGCCGAAGGAATTGCCGCGGCCGCTGAACCATCGGTCGCTCTGATCACCCTTGACCTTGGCCTGCCGGACATGGACGGGCACGTCGTAGCCCGGGCAATCCGGGCCTTAAGCACCGCTCCCATGCTGTTCCTCACCGCACGGTCCGAGGAAGACGACATACTGGCCGGAATGGCCTCCGGCGCTGCCGCCTACCTGACCAAGCCGTTTCACCCCAAAGAACTGCAGGAGCTCGCGCTGCGCCTCTGCCCGGCGAACGCCCCCGCCCGCCCGGAAACCACGCCACAACGGCAGCTTTAGGCGGCCCTTTCTCGACTGCCCACCCATTCACAGGCGCAGCACATATCCGGCAAATCGCAGCGATAGCTTCATTGCCTACAAATGAGGCATGACTCCTCTCAAGAACAAACCACGCAACGGCGACCGGGTCCGGCGTGCCGTCGTCGCCGGGGCCGTGGCCCTGACGCTTTCGGCGGGAGGCGCCACGGCCTGGGCGCTGGACCGCTTTGTGGTCCAGCACGTGGAAATCTCGGACGTCTCCGCGTACCAGGCCAGCCAAACAGGCACCAGCGAAAGCACGACGGCGGATACCGCCACTGATTCCACCGCTGTCACCACAGACACGTCCTACGTGTCGGAGAGCTCGAACATCAACATCTCCACGGTGAGCACCGGCAGCGGCGACAGCACTGTCACCTACTACGTGGCTGACGTCGTGCTTAACGATGCCACCACGCTCCAGTCAGCCTTCGCCAACAACAGCTTCGGCGAGAACATCACCGAAACCACGTCGGACATCGCCGAGGCCAACAACGCGATCTTCGCCATCAACGGCGACTACTACGGCTTCCGTGACACTGGCATTGTGATCCGCAACGGTGTGGTGTTCCGCGATGACGGCGCCCGCCAAGGCCTGGCCTTCTACCGCGACGGCACGGTCAAGGTCTACGACGAAACCGCCACCACCGCCGAACAGCTCCTGGCCGACGGCGTCTGGAACACCCTCTCCTTCGGCCCGTCCCTGCTGGACGACGGCGGGGTGGCCGAGGGCATTGAGGACGTCGAAGTGGACACCAACTTCGGCAACCACTCCATCCAGGGCGAACAGCCGCGCACCGCCGTGGGCATCATCGACGAGAACCACCTGGTGTTTGTGGTGGTGGACGGCCGCAGCCCCGGCTACAGCGAGGGCGTCACCATGACCGGGCTGGCGGAAATCATGCACGGCCTCGGCGCCACCACCGCGTACAACCTCGACGGCGGCGGCTCGTCCACCATGTACTTCAACGGCGGACTGGTCAACAACCCGCTGGGCGAGAACAAGGAACGCGGCACCTCCGACATCCTCTTCATCGCGGAGTAGGGCCCGCCATGATCATCCTGATCCCGGCCTACCAGCCGGACCAGCAGCTGCCTGCCCTGATCCGTTCCATCCGCGACGCCGAGCCGTGGGCCACCGTGGTGGTGGTTGATGACGGCAGCGGGCCTGGGTACAAGGACGTGTTCGACGGCGTCAAGGCACTCGGGTGCCACGTCATCGGGTATTCCCTCAACCGGGGAAAGGGCTTCGCGCTGAAGACCGGGTTCGGGTTCATCGCCGACCACCTCCCGGACCGGAACGTGGTGTGTGCCGACAGCGACGGCCAGCACACCATCGTGGACATCCTCCGCGTGGCGGCAGCGGTGCAGCCCGGCTCACCGGCCCTGGTGCTGGGAACCCGGAACTTCACCGGCAACGTCCCGGCCCGCAGTAAATTCGGCAACAGCGCCACCCGGCTGCTGTTCAGGCTGGTCACCGGTGAGCGCATTTCCGACACCCAGACAGGCCTCCGCGGCTATCCGGCAGCCATGCTCCCGTGGCTTCGGTCCGTCCGTGGTGAGCGCTACGAATACGAACTGAACCTGCTGCTGGAAGCCAAGCCGGCCGGCTATCTGATCAACACCGTGGACATCGCCACGGTCTATCTGGACCACAATTCGGGGTCCCATTTCCGGCCGGTGGCGGACTCCGTCCGCATCTATGCGCCGCTGCTGAAGTTCCTCGCATCCTCCTTCACCGCGTTTGTCGTGGACACCGTGGTGTTCCTGCTCCTGGCACTGGTCACCGACTCGCTGCTGCTGGCCGTGGTGGGGGCCCGGGCCGTGAGCTCGGTGGTGAACTTCCTCGCCAACCGCCGTGTGGTGTTCGAGCACGGCCGGGACAGGCCCGCCGCCGCTGCCGGGGTTCGCTATTTCGGCCTGGTTCTGGTTCTCCTCGCCGCCAACTATGGCCTGATCTCAGCCCTGGACGCGCTCTCCGTGTCAGCCCTGCCGGCCAAGATCCTGGCGGAAATCGCGCTGCTGGCCGTCAGCTACGTGGTGCAGCAGCGGTTCCTCTTTTCCCGATGCACGGCCAGGAGCGCCGCACGGGAGGCTGAGAATCCGTCTCTGGATCCGGGGCGCGGCCACCACCCCGGGACGTTACGCCGGTAGTCAAGGTTCTATCCTGTGGTGCCCGTCTTCTCGGCGTAGAAGGTGGCTTGGTCGCGCACCTGGTCCACGTAGGAGTCGGACTGGTTGTATGAGTAGATGGCCTCAGCCCATCCGTTCGCGGCGGTGAGGTCACGGCCATGGTCGCATAAGTAACCGGCCGCGCTGAGGGCGGCATCGTCGATGTTGAAAGGATCCGCTTCGCCGTCACCGTTCCCGTCCCGTCCCGCCAGCTCCCAGGTGGAGGGAATGAACTGCATGGGTCCGACGGCGCGGTCCCAGCGAGCGTCGCCATCCAGGACGCCGGCGTCGGTATCAGCAATGGCGGCAAATCCGTTGCCGTCCAGGCTCGGGCCGACCATTGGCCCGCTCGCCTGCCCTGCGGCATTCAGGTTTCCGCCGCCGTACGCTCCGTGGTGGGATTCGACGAATCCGACTGCCGCCACCGTATTCCAGCCGATCCCACACGTCGGAGCGGAATGATTGGCCGCGCTTGCCGCGCCCACGTAAGCCCGAAGCGCACGGGCAGGAATTCCCGTTTGTGCGGCAGCCAGGATGAGCCACTCGGCCTCCGCGTTCCGGGTGATATTGACGGCAGTGGTAAGGCCGGTGGAGGACGTTTCGAGTTTCGCCTCAGCCCGTGGCGGAGGAGGAAGAGCCCCGTGGGCGGGCGCGCCGGACTGCCCGGGCGCCCAGAATGACACCGCGGTGATGACGCAGATCGCGAACACGCAGAAAACCGCAAGGCGTTTAAGTCGGAGCACGGACTTGATCCTATCGACCGAAGTCCGCCAGCAGGAACGGCGGCTCTATGACTCACGGGAAACAGCAGCCGGGCGCCCAGCCGGCACTCATATACCGGCCTAGGTTCCGTCACAGCACCTGCACAGTTTGGCCGCGGATCGTAGAGAACAGCCCACCAACAGATTCCGGAGAATCCCGATGACTTCCCTCATGTTCATTGCCGCAGACCTCGCGGCCATCAGCATCCTCACCTTCGTGCTCTACCTCCGCCGCCACCGCCGCCGCGACCTGGTGGTCTCGTACCTGGGCATGAACGTGGGCGTGCTAGCCGTGGCCACCGCACTCTCCGGTTCCGCTGCCGGAATCGGCCTGGGACTTGGCCTGTTCGGCGTCCTGTCCATCATCCGGCTCCGTTCCACCGAGCTGGCCCAGAACGAGGTGGCCTACTACTTCTCGGCCCTGGCGCTGGGCCTGATCGCGGGCCTCGGCATCGAACCCGTCTGGCTGACCGCCTCACTGATGGGCCTGATCCTGCTGGTGATGTTCGTTGGCGACCACCCCCGCGTCCTGCCCGCCCACCGGCACCAGACCGTCATCCTGGACCGGGCCCTGGCAGAGGACGGCGAACTGTACGCACGGCTCGAGGAAGTCCTGCAGGGCAAGGTCCACTCCGCCACAGTCCAGGAACTTGACCTGGTCAACGACAAAACCACCGTCGACGTCCGCTACGCCTACACCCCCCGCATCAACCGGCCGGCAGCTCAGGCCACCATCTCAGCCGTAGTGACTCCCTACGCAGAGGAAACAGCGCCGGCTGTACCTGCCGACTTCGCGGCCGACCCCGTCCGTGCCTCGGCAGGTGCGGCATGAACGCCGGCGCCGTCAGCAGCCTCAGCGGACTGCCGGCCGTGGGACTCGACGAACTGAACTCCGAAGCCGCGCTCCAGACCAGGGTGGACCGCAAGTACGTGGTCCCCGAGGACCTGGCCCAGGAACTCCTGGCCACGTTCGATGCCGAGGTCCGGGTCCTGGAAATGGACGGCTCCCGCTGCTTCTCGTACGACTCCGTGTACTTCGACACTGCACAGCTGGACAGCTACCTCCTCGCCGCACATGGCCGCCGGCGCCGGTACAAGGTCCGCACCAGAACGTATGTGGACAGCGCCATCAGCTTCCTGGAAGTCAAAACCGAAGGCGCCCGCGAAGCCACCGTCAAGGAACGCATCCCCTACGAGCTCACGGACCGCTCCCGGCTGACGTCCGAAGGCCTGGACTACGTCCAGGAAACCCTTGCCGCCGCGGTGGGCGCAGCGCCCCCCGGAGCCCTCGGGCCGGTCCTCGAAACCCGCTACCACCGAACCACGCTCTACCTGCCGGAATCCGGCAGTCGGGCCACCATCGACACCAACGTCACCTGGCAGCGCCCGGGCGGGCCGGCCTGGGTCCTGGACGGCGCCGTGATCCTCGAGACCAAGTCCGGCTCGGCGTCCGGCCCGCTGGACCGGCACCTCTGGGCCCACGGAATCCGGCCATCACGCATCTCCAAGTTCGCCACCGGCATGGCGGCGCTCTGCCCGGACCTGCCGGCCAACCGCTGGAACCGCACGCTCCGGCGCACCATGAACCTCCGCCCCGCCGCCTGACCCTCTCCCCCTGACTTCAAAGGAACACACCATGCACCGCGTACGCACCGCCCTGTCCGTCACTGCCCTCGCCCTCGCCGTCGGGCTGGCCGGCTGCTCTGCCGCCGGCACTGCCACGGGGACGTCCATCACCGGGACCACGTCCACATCCACCGGCAGCACTTCCAACTCGTCCACAACCTCCGGCACGGCACAGGCCGCGGTTTCCCTGGACACCCTCGCCGCCGACACACACTACGACGCCGACGACCTCACCTGGGATGCGGCCTCCGAAGTAGCCGTGACCCTGGCGGACGGTGGCAGCAAAGTAGCCGCCGGCTCGTCGTCGGACGCTGTTAAGGCCGACGGCGACACCGTCACCATCAGCGCGGCCGGCACCTACCGCCTGAGCGGGTCACTGTCCGACGGCCAGGTGGTTGTGGCCGCCGGCGAGGAGGACGTTGTGCGGATCATCCTGGACGACGCCGAGATCTCCAGTTCCACTGGGTCGCCGTTTATGGTGCAAAGCGCCCACGAGGCCATCGTGTTCCTGGCGGACGGCACGTCCAATGACCTGAGCGACGCGGCCACCTACAAGGACACCGCCGAGGACGCCCCGAACGCGGCGCTCTACTCGCGGGCAGATCTCACCATCGCCGGCGCCGGCTCGCTGGCCGTGAACGGCAACTTCAACGACGGCATCTCCTCCAAGGACGGCCTCGTGCTGGCCTCCGGCAACGTCACCGTCAACGCCACCGACGCCGGCATCGTGGGCAAGGACTACGCGGTCCTGCTCGACGGCGCCTACCAGGTCACCGCCGGCGACGACGGTTTCAAGTCCTACAACGGGGAGGATGAAGGCCGCGGCTGGGTCCTCATCAACGGCGGAACCCTGAACATCAGCGCGGCCGACGACGGCATCACGGCCTTTAACACCCTCACCCTCGCCGCCGGCATCACCACCGTCGAAGAGTCCAAGGAAGGCTTGGAGGCCCAGCACATCGTGATGTCCGGCGGCACGGCCAACGTCACCGCGAACGACGACGGCGTGAACGCCTCGGGCGCGGCCTCCACCTCGGCCCAGGGCGGGACGGGCGGCGGCATGGGCGGCGGCGAAACCGTAGGCGACTACACGGTGGAAATCACCGGCGGCTCGCTGACCATCAACGCGCAGGGCGACGGCCTGGACTCCAACGGCAACGCCAGCATCTCCGGCGGCACCGTGGTGGTCAACGGACCCACGAACTCCGGCAACGGGGCGCTGGACGTCAACGGCGAGCTGACCGTCACCGGCGGCACCGTGGCGGCGGCCGGCAGCTTGGGCATGGTGGTCACGCCGGGCGCCTCCTCCACGCAGTCCGGCGTGCAGGTTACGCTCGGATCGGCCGTTCCAGCCGGCACGATGGTGCAGATCGCTGATTCCGCGGGCAACGTGGTCAGTGCCTTCGTGACCACCAAGACCACCGCATCCCTGGTGTTCTCCTCCGCCGCGATCACCGAAGGCGAGAAATACACGGTCTACACCGGCGGCACGGCCACGGTCAGTGCCGGACTGGGCGAAGGCTCCCTGGACGGCGCCCATCAGGTGGGCACCGTGACGGCCGGCGAGTACACCGCGGCCCAGGGCCCGGGCGGCGGCTTCGGCACCCGCCCCTGACCTCTACCAAAAGGCCCGTTAGCAACGAAAAGGTAACGGGCGTCTTGGGCCCTGTGAGCTTTCCGGATATCGGCGCATACTTGAACGCACAAGCAGCCACGGCCTTGGGAGGACACCATGAAGTTTCTCGGAGCACTGATTGTCATCTGGCTGATCATCGGAGGAATCGCCGCCTGGCAGCGCGGCTACTTCGGCGGGGCTCCGGGGTCCTGCGCCCAAGCGGGAACGGTGGCCGTGACCATCGTCGCCGGGCCGTTGAACTATCTGGGCCTCAACCCGCAGATCGCGTGCGAACTGCCCCAACCCTCCCCGTAGCCACATCCTTGGTGCCGCGGCCGGCGGTCCCTAGAGTAGGAAATGCCGGGCGCCTGCTTTTGCTTGCGCCCGAAACTGATCCCGAAGCTTCGAAAGGACCGCCGAGATGGCATTCGTCACCGTTGGAACCGAGAACAGCACCGATACCGAGCTCTACTACGAAGACCACGGAAGCGGCCAGCCCGTTGTCCTGATCCATGGCTACCCGCTGGACGGATCCTCCTGGGAAAAGCAGACCACCGCCCTTTTGGCGGCAGGATACCGAGTGATCACGTACGACCGCCGCGGCTTCGGCAAGTCCACCAAAGTCACCAGCGGCTACGACTATGACACGTTCGCCGCCGACCTCAATACACTCCTGAACCGGCTGGAACTCAACAACGCCGTGCTGGTGGGATTCTCCATGGGCACCGGTGAAGTTGCCCGCTACCTGAGCACGTACGGTTCGGCCCGGGTGGCCCGCGCAGCCTTCCTTGGATCGCTGGAGCCGTTCCTCCTTAAAACAGACGACAACCCGGACGGCGTTCCCCAGGAAGTCTTCGACGGACTCACCGAAGCGGTCACATCGGACCGGTATGCGTTCTTCACGGAATTCTTCAAAAACTTCTACAACACCGACACGTTCCTGGGCACCCCGCGGCTCAGCCAGGAAGTCCTGGACGCCAGCTGGAGAATCGCCGCCGATGCAGGCGCCACCGCATCAGTGGCCGCGCAGCCCCCATGGCTGACCGACTTCCGCGGGGACATCCCCAGGATTGATGTCCCCGCGCTGATTGTCCACGGCACTGCGGACAACATCCTGCCCATCGATGCCACCGGCCGCCGGTTTGCCAGGGCCCTGCCCAGCGCCCACTACGTGGAGATCGACGGCGCCCCGCACGGCCTGCTGTGGACGCACGCCGCGGAAGTCAACGAAGCCCTGCTCGCCTTCCTGAAGAAGCAGGCCGGATAACAAAAGAGTGGAGGGCCCAGGCGATTCGCCTGGCCCCTCCACTCTTCTAAGGCTTAGTCAGCTCAGGCCCTGGCAGCCTTGCCCGGCAGTGCCAGCTTGAAGACCTTCGCCCAGGACGATCCCACCTGCTTCAGCAGGGGACCCGTGGTGTACTTCAGTCCGTAGCGCTGGCAGATCTCGCGTACCCGCGGAGCGACCTCAGCGTACCGGTTGGACGGCAGGTCCGGGAACAGGTGGTGCTCGATCTGGTGCGACAGATTGCCTGTCATCAGGTGCATGAACTTGGAACCGGAGATGTTGGCAGAACCGATCATCTGCCGGACGTACCAGTCACCGCGGGTTTCGCCTTCCACCATTTCCTCTGTAAAGGTGTCAGTGCCTTCCGGGAAGTGACCGCAGAAGATCACGGCGTGCGCCCAGACGTTGCGGACGGCGTTGGCGGTCAGGGTGCCGTAGAGCGCCTGCTTGCCGGAACCGGTGAGCATGGCGACGGCAGGAGTGGCGGCGTAGTCCTTGGTGAACTGGGTGACCACCTTGCGGCCCAGGGCCTTGAGGTCCTTGACGAGCGCTTCCTTGGACTTCTTGCCTGCCTGGTACTCAGCAAGCTCGAGGTCGTAGATGGCGATGCCCCATTCGAACAGCGGGGAAAGGATGGCGTTGTACAGCGGGTTGCCCAGGTTGTGGGGCTGCCACGGCTGGTCCTCGTCCATGCGCAGGAGGTTGTAACCGACGTCGTTGTCCTTGCCAACCACGTTGGTCCAGCGGTGGTGGAGGTCATTGTGCGTGTGCTGCCAGGCGCGTGAGGGGGTGACAAAGTCCCACTCCCACGTGGTGGAGTGGATGTCCGGGTCCCGCATCCAGTCCCACTGCCCGTGCAGGATATTGTGGCCGAGTTCCATGTTTTCCAGGATCTTGGCGAAACTCAGCAGCGTGGTACCTGTGACCCAGGCTGCCTTGTTCTTGCTGACCAGCAAGGCCGCGCGTCCGGAGATCTCCAGCCCGCGCTGGATCTTGATCATGCGCCGGATGTAGGCGGCGTCGGTAGCACCGCGCTTGGCCAGGATTTCGTCGCGGATCGCGTCGAGTTCGCGGCCCAGCTCAGCTACCTGTTCGTCCGTAAGGTGCGCTGCGGCAGGAGGACGGACCAGCGGGCTGCCGGACTCGGCCAGCGCGCCGGGGCGCGTCTTTGCCGCTCCGGTGGGGGCGGTCTTGCCTTCGGAAACTTTCTTGCTTTCTGAAACTACTGACATGCGGTATTGCTCCTCAGAGTTCGAGGTTGACGGGTCCGGCGGCTGCCGAGACACACGTTTGGATCAGTTGGCCGGGTTCGCCGTGGACCTCGTTGGTGCGAAGGTCACGGACCTGTCCGGCCAGGAGCGGGGTCAGGCAACTGTGGCAGATTCCCATCCGGCAGCCGCTGGGCATTAGCACCCCGGCGTCCTCGCCGACGTCGAGCAGCGGAGTATCGCCGTCGGCGTCAATTTCCCGGTCCGACGCCTCAAAGGTGACCAGGCCGCCGTCGTGCCCCACACCCCCGGCGAAGGTGGTGTTGAACCGTTCAATCATCAGGTTGCCGGGATCGCCGGCGAGGGCAACATCGGAACCGGGGGCGCCGGCTGTGAGGGACGCCTGCTTCCACAGGGCCTCGGCGTCGTCCAGGAAACTGTCCGGCCCGCACGCGTACGCGGCCCGTTCCTTCCAGTCCGGGCAGATCTCATCGAGCTCGGCTGTGTTGGTCAGGTCCATCCGGCCCTGTTCGCCGGTGTACCAGTGGGCCAGCCGGAAGTTGGGGAACTGGTCAGCCAGTTCGGCGAGTTCCTCGCGGAAGAGGCTGTCGCCGGGCGTGCGGGCCGAGTGCACCAGCACGACGTCGGCATCCGGGCGGCGCGGAACAAGGGTGCGGATCATAGACATCACCGGAGTGATGCCGCTGCCGGCGGTGACCATCAGCAGCGGCCGGGGGTGCTCGGGAAGGACGAAGTCGCCCTGCGGGGGTGCCAGGAAAAGGACGTCACCAGGTTTGGTGGTCCGGACCAGGGTTCCGGAAACTGCGCCGACGTCGGTAACGGTGATGGCGGGGTCCTTGCCGGCGGGGGCGCTCAGCGAATAGGAGCGCCAGTGGCGGACGCCGTCGAGCTCAACGCCGATGCGCGCCCACTGGCCGGCCAGGTGCGAATGCCAGCCGCGGCCGGGACGAAAGAAAATGGTGGCCGACTGCGCCGTTTCCTGGACCACGCGGGTCACCACTCCGCGGAGTTGGCGCGCGGAGAAGACAGGGTTGAAGAGCGCTAGAATATCTTCCGGTGCCAATGGCGTGGTCAGTACGGAAGCCGCCTGTGCCAGCTGACGTAGCCGGATCATGCAGTAAAACCTAAAGCGGCGCGAGCCATATTTCTCTCTCCTGACCGTTCCGCAGTCACGCAGTAAAATGGGGCGCTTAGCCCCCTAAGCCCGCTACAAGCCTAACGGCTGTGGCTTATGGATTGTTCCTTGAGCAATATTAATAAGGATACTGACTAATTTCCACTGCAGGTCACGCGAATGGCCAGACCGACGGCGGGGACGGTTGTCAGCGGCTCTCCCGGTCCTCGAATTCCTCGTCCAGGTCATGGTGCCTGAACTCCGTCTCCGGATTCGGTTCACCCTCGGCCACGTACTCATAGTCCAATTGACGCTGCACCTGGCTGTCCAGAACCTGCAGTTCCCGGTCCGGGATGCTGGAAAGATCATCCGGGAACTCGTCTTCCGGTGTCAGGTGTAGTTTTTCGGACATGGTGAGCCTCTCTGGGCCGTCAGGGACAACTGGGCCTCAATGGCCCGCACCTTCTTAGGATATTCCCTTCCGGGCGGATCACCCAGCAGAATCGGCGCCGGATCAGGAACGTGCCGGGCTCCAGCCGACGGCGGGCGCAATGTACCGGGCGATGTTTCCCAGCATTTTGGCATTGAAGTCAACGCCCAACTGGTTGGGCACCGTCACCAGCAGCGTGTCCGCGGCCTGGACCGCGGCGTCGGCGGCCAGCTGTTCGGCCAGGACATCCGGGGCGCCGGCATAGGTCTTGCCAAAGCGTGCTGTCAGACCATCGATAACGCCCACCTGGTCACGGCTGTCCCGCAGCGCACTGCCCGCGAAATACCTGCTGTCCTCATCGTCCACGATGGGCAGGATGCTCCGGCTGACGGAGACACGCGGCCGGTGGCCGTGCCCAGCCCTGGCCCAGGCGTCGCGGAACAACTGGATCTGCTCCGACTGCAGCTGGTCGAAGGGGACGCCGGTGTCCTCGGTGAGCAGGGTGGAGCTCATCAGGTTCATGCCCAGGCCGGCCGCCCACACGGCCGTGCTGCGGCTTCCTGCGCCCCACCAGATCCGCTCTGCGAGGCCCGGCGACTGCGGCTGGACCGGCAACAAGCCGGTGACACCGCCGGCGTAGCGCGGGTCCGCCTCGGCCACGCCGGCACCAGTGATGGCGTCCCGGAACCGGGCAGTGTGGCGGTGGGCCATGTCTGCGTCGGTTTCATTTTCTGCCGGTTGGTGGCCGAAGGCAGCGGCCCCGTTCCGGGCAGGCTCGGGTGAACCACGGCTGATGCCCAGCTGCAGCCTGCCGCCGCTGATCAGGTCCGTGGCCGCGGCTTCCTCGGCCATGTACAGCGGATTTTCGTAGCGCATGTCGATCACGCCGGTGCCGATCTCTATCCGGCTGGTCCGGGCGGCGATGGCTGCCAGCAGCGGGAACGGGGACGCCTGCTGACGGGCGAAGTGGTGCACGCGGAAGAACGCGCCGTCGATTCCGAGTTCCTCGGCGGCCACGGCCAGCTCAATGCCCTGGCGCAGGGCCTCGCCGGCGGTTCTGGTACGCGAGCCCTGGCCGGGGCCCCAGTGGCCGAACGAAAGGAATCCGATGCGTTGCATGTATGGCCCAACCTCCCCACGGCTGGCAGCATTCCCGGCTGGCCTCGACTGCCGGCGTTCAGCCCCTTAACGCACCTTCGGTTCAGAACATCGGCAGGAAAAAACCCGCGATAAGCGCCACGGCACCGATCCCGGTGAGCACCCGGCCAAGCACGACGGCGGTCCGCCCCACCGCTTCGGGCGCTGCGGTCTGCCACTGCGTGGGGCGCTTGGGGTGGTAGTAGATCGGCAGGGTGTCGCCCACGGCCAGTTCCTTGATGTCGTGGGGTGACATCGGGGCGTGGTGAACCTGGTACTTGCGGTCAAACCAGCGGAAGCCCGTTCCGGTAGCGTCCGCATAGACCACTGCTTCCGCAATGTTCCAAGGGTGCACAAACCGCCGGAGGATGCCCGAGTAGAACAGCAGGGCAAGCCCCGGCGGAAGGCACAGCCAGGTCATCATTTCCAGAATGGGACCTGCCATTTCAAGCGCAGTGGGCATAGCAATGATGCTACCGGGAGTTCCGACCCCCAGCGTGAGCCTGCCCGGCGGAATCAGCCGATGGGCTCGGCCATCTGCTCCACCATGTACTGGGCATCCATGGTGGATCCGGTCACTGGGTCAGTCATCTCCACTTTCCAGCTGCGGGCGAACTGGTTCACGCCGCTGGTCATGGCTACCGTGCCGGAAATAAGGACCGTCCCCGGCTCATTCAGGCCGCGCTCGGTCAGCACGTCCAGCCAGTAGTCCGGGGTCAGCAGGGCTTCCAGCGAACTGTCCTGGATCAGGGTGTCCGGGGTTTCGCCCTCCCCCACCCAGCTCTTCAGCGTGATCTGGTCCAGGTGGCCGCGTACGTCGTCCAGCCGCCACGCCTTGCGGCCCAGGACGTCCGGGCTGGCATTCTTGCTCCAGGCCACCCCATGGACCTCGAGCTCGCGGTCCGTGTGGTCGCACGCGACGGTCAGCAGCACGCCGTCGTCCGTGATGGCAAGCGCCCATTCGGCTTCCCCGGAGGTCCGGGCATGCTGCACGCGGACTTCGGAAACCTGCTGCGCCAGGTACGGCGAGACCGGATACAGCGCCGGCGTGGTGGTGGGGCCCGGAACGCCGAGTTCGGCCAGTTCGGCAATGTGGGCCTGCACTTCCTCCTGTTCCCGCCCTGCATAACCGGCGTTCAGGAGGTGCTTGACCTGGACTGTGCGGGTGCTGCCGTCGGGAAGTTCGAAGCTCAGAGTCGTCATGTTCTGTCCATCCTTTGCGTGTCCTGCTGGAGAAATTTACACACTGGAAACCGGAAACGGTGGCCAATGTACATCCAGTATGCGTAATGTATACATTTAACGCCAGCGTGACAGGCGTCACCCGTAAACATCTCCTGGAGGTCAACACCCATGGTTAACGTCCCAGTTCCGGCTTCCGGCGCAGCGCCGCGTCCGGACAAGCCGATTCACCCCAAGGGCCTGTACAAGGCCTTCGCCGCCAGCCTCACCGGCACCGCCCTTGAGTGGTATGACTTCGCCGTCTACTCGGCCGCGGCCGCCGTCGTATTTCCCCTCGTCTTCTTCCCGTCATCCGATCCCCTGACCGGCACCATCCTGGCCTTCTCCACATATGCGGTGGGCTACGTGTCCCGACCTATCGGCGGCATCATCTTCGGCCGGCTCGGAGACCGGATCGGCCGTAAGAAGGTCCTGGTGACCACCCTGATGATCATCGGCGTGGCCACCGTCCTGATCGGCGTGCTGCCAGGCTACGCAACTATCGGCATCGCGGCCCCGATCATCCTGGTGCTGCTGCGCTTCGCCCAGGGCGTGGGCGTCGGCGGCGAATGGGGCGGCGCCGTGCTGCTCTCCAGTGAATACGGCGATCCCCACCGGCGCGGTTTCTGGGCCTCTGCAGCCCAGGTGGGCCCGCCCGCCGGCAACCTCATGGCCAACGGCGCCCTGGCTGTCCTGACCCTCACCCTCACCGAGGAACAGTTCATCGGTTTCGGCTGGCGCATCGCGTTCCTGGTCTCGGCCCTGCTGGTCGGTTTCGGCCTCTGGATCCGCCTGAAGCTGGAAGACACCCCCATCTTCAAGGCCATCGAAGCCCACGGCGAACAGCCCAGCGCCCCTGTCCGCGAGGTCTTCAGCAAGGAACTCCGGCCCCTCATCGCCGCCACGCTGTGCCGGGTGGGCCCGGACGTGCTCTACGCCCTGTTCACCGTTTTCACCCTCACCTACGGCATCCAGGCCCTCGGCTATGAACGCAGCCAGGTGCTGACGGCAGTCCTGATCGGCTCCGCATTCCAGCTGTTTATGATCCCGCTGGCCGGCGCTGTGTCCGACCGGTTCAACCGCCGCCTGGTCTACGGCACCGCAGCGGTGGTGGGCGCTGTGTGGACCTTCGTCTTCTTCGGCGTCCTGGGCGCCGACAACGAGCCGATGCTCATCATCGGCATTGTGCTCGGCCTTATGGCGCACTCATTTATGTACGGCCCGCAGGCCGCCTTCATCGTGGAACAGTTCTCACCCCGGCTCCGCTCCACCGGCAGCTCACTGGCCTACACCTTCGCCGGCGTGATCGGCGGCGCCATCGCTCCCCTGATGTTCACTCTGCTCCTGGCCCAGTTCGGCACCTGGATTCCGGTGGCCATCTACGTCACCGTGGCCGCGGCCGTCACAGCCGTGGGCCTGGCCCTCGGCCGCGACTCCAACGTTGTGGAGGACGAAGACTTCCGCTTGCTGCTGGAAGGATCCGCGGCAGCGCGGCAAGAGTCGGTCGCCGGCAAGGCCAACTGACCGTTCCCACAAAGCCGGCCGGAGTTTTTGTCCACATAATGCACCCAAAACGCCTTTTACCTCGCGTTATGTGGACAAAAACTCTCCATCAGGCGCGGAGCAGGATATCCCGGGTGACGGCCAGGTGATGGTCAATGGCCTCCTGCGCCTTGGCGGCATCGCCGGACACCAGGGCATCGAGGATGTCCTGGTGTTCGGCGCACACCTGTCCGCGCCGGTCACCGGTGCGGAACAGGGCAGCGACGCCCACCAGAATCTGCCGGACATGCAGCTTGCTGTACGTTCGGGAGATGAGCTCATTGCCCGCGGCGTCGATCAGCAGCTGATGGAAGAGGGTGTCCAATCGGATGAACTCCTGCGCAGCGTCCGCATTCAGCTCATGTGGAAGCTGGGCCTGCTGGTCGAGGGTGTCCTGCATGGTTTCCGCAGGAACGCGGCGCTGTTCGATCACCAGGCGGGCGGCATGGCTTTCCAGCACACCCCGGAGCTCCATAAGTTCCGACATTTCGCGGCCCGTTACCGGCGGAACATAGGCACCGCGCTGCGGAATCAGTTCCACCAGGCCGTCGGAGACGAGCAGCAGGAGCGCCTCCCGGACCGGAGTTCGCGAGACGCCGATCTCGGCGGCCAGCTCCTGCTCGTTCAGGAACTTCCCCTGCACCTCCGGGTCAATCAGGATGTTTTCCCGCAGGTACGCGTACGCCTTCTCGCGGCCGGACGCCGACGCCGCCGAACTTTTTCGCATACATTATGTATACAACAGACTGGAGTAATTTCATGCGTTTAGCTGTGGCCCAAATCATCTCCGGCGCCGATCTGGCCGCCAACCTGGAGCTAATCCGAGACTACGCCACGCGGGCCAAAGCCGCCGGAGCCGAGCTCGTGGTATTCCCGGAAGCCGCCATGCGCGCCTTCGGCAACAGCCTGACGGACATTGCCGAGCCGCTGGACGGGCCATGGGCCGCCGCCGTCCGCGGCATTGCCCACGAGTTGGACATCACTGTGGTGGCGGGCATGTTCACCCCGGGCGACGGCGGCCGGGTGCGGAATACCTTGCTGGTCACTGGCCCGGGCGTCGAGACCTCCTACGACAAGATCCACCTCTTTGATGCGTTTGGTTTCGCCGAATCCGATACCGTCGACGCCGGAACAGCCCCCGTGACCTTCGAGGTGGGCGGCACCACATTCGGTTTGGCCACCTGCTACGACGTGCGATTCCCGGCACTGTTCACGGCCAACGCCAAAGCCGGCGCCCAGGTCAACATTGTCTGCGCCTCGTGGGGGGCCGGCGAGGGCAAAGCTGAACAGTGGGACCTCCTGGTCCGCGCCCGCGCCCTGGACAGCACCACCTTCGTAGTGGCCAGCGGTCAGGGAGATCCGGCGAGTGTCGGCATCGCCTCCGCCGGCAAGGCTCCCACCGGCGTGGGCCACAGCGCCGTCATCTCTCCCCTGGGTGCTGCCCTGGTGGCCCTCGGCGGCAAACCGGATCTCGCCGTCGTCGACATTGACCAGTCCGTCGTAGCAGAGGTCCGCGGCAAACTGCCTGTCCTGGCTAACGCCCGGACCTTCTGACGCCGCGGGCCGGCCCGGCGAATTCTCCCCGCGAGGGCCGGCCGCAACGGCGGTGAGTCGCCGTTCATTTTCAGGAAACGTTGCCCTTTTCAGCGCCCGACGGCGACTTCTCACCACGTGCGCGCACCGCCGCCCGCCGTCGCTGGCACCAAGGGCGCAAGGCTTCCTGCCGGAGCGTCATTCAACAGGTTCTGTTTACACGCCGGAAACATCACGGTCATGCGATCTTCACGAAAGACGCCGGTCCGTAACCTGTCCGCAACTTAGTGAAGTGCAAACGGAAACACGCGGCGGCAAATATTGATCGGGGGGATACGCGGGACACCTATGGGAAGTCCCCGTATTCAGGATCAATGAAAGGGACCCACCGGTGGAGATCACTGCGCAACACGTCTGGATGATGATCGCGGCGGCAATGGTGCTGCTTATGACACCCGGACTCGGTCTTTTCTATGGCGGCATGACGCGTGCCAAGGCAGCACTGAACATGATCATGATGAGCTTCATCTCTGCAGGCATCGTGGGAGTTGTGTGGGTCCTGTGGGGTTATTCCATGACCACCGGCGACGGAATCCTCGGCATTTTTGGCGACCCTTTCGCCAACTTCGGGCTGCAGAACCTCATGGGCTCCCCTGACCTCATCAAAGCCGGTTTCAGCGCCACCTTCGCCATCATCACCGTGGCCCTCATCAGCGGCGCCATCGCGGACCGTGCCAAGTTCAGCGCGTGGGCAGTGTTTGTGCCACTGTGGGTCACGCTGGTCTATTGCCCCCTGGCCTACATGATCTGGGGCGGCGGGCTCATGAGCGCCGGCGGAGCCATCACCGAGGTCTTCGGCCAGGTCATCGACTTCGCCGGCGGTGCAGTGGTGGAGATCAGCTCGGGCACGGCGGCCCTGGTCCTGGCCCTGGTGGTTGGCCAGCGCCACGGCTTCGCCAAGGATCCCAGCCACCGCCCGCACAATGTCCCCTTCATCATGCTCGGCGCGGCCATCCTGTGGTTCGGCTGGTTCGGCTTCAATGGCGGCGCCGCCACCACCGCGGAGCAGGCCGGCCTGATCTGGATCAACACCCTGGTCACCCCGGCCGCGGCCATGCTCAGCTGGCTGCTGACGGAGAAGATCCGCCACGGCCACCCCACGTCCCTGGGCGCAGCCTCCGGTGTTGTGGCCGGCCTGGTGGCCATCACACCGTCCTGCGCCAACATCAGCCCAGTGGCCGCCATCGGTCTGGGCCTGGTTGCCGGTGCAGCCAGCTGCGTGTTTGTTGACCTGAAGTACCGGTTCGGCCTTGACGACTCCCTGGACGTGGTAGGAGTACACCTCGGCGCCGGGCTCATCGGCACACTCGCCCTGGGCTTCATCGCCCTCCCCGTGGACGGCCAGGGCGGCGGCCTCTTCTACGGCGGCGGACTCCAGCAGCTGACGGCTCAGGCCGTAGCGGTACTGGTCACCGTGGCCCTCTCCGGTGGTGTGACCCTGGTGATCGGCCGGGCCATCAACAAGACCATCGGGTTCCGGGTGAGCCACGAAGCCGAGATGGTAGGCGTGGATCTTTCCGAGCATGCCGAGACCGCCTACGCCTTCGGTGGGCTTGGTAGCCACTTCAACCCGCTGGTCCGCCGGACCTCGGAACCTGCTGCGGCTCCCGCTCCCGCCAAGGAAGACACCTTCGCCTAAGGACAGGGGCTACTAAACGCCTTCTGACGCCTCCGGCCGGGCCCGCTCAGCCTGACCTGGGCGGGCTCAGTCGGCCAGGATCTGGTAGAGCGCGCGGCGGGTTTCGTCGAGCTTTTCCACCGCGGCATTGCGCTGCTCTTCCGTGGCGGCCGTGCGGAACTGATGAATGACCCCCATCAGCTTGCCCACACTCTGGTGGAAGGCCGGCCCGGATCCTTCCGCATCGCTGTTCCACGCATTCTCCAGCTCCTCCGCATGCTCGGCCACATAGGCCTTGCCCGCATCGGTGAGGGTGAAGTCGGTCCGCCGGCCCTCGCTGAGGGGCTCAATCAGGTCCTCGTCCACCAGCTGCTGCAGCGTCGGGTAGATCGACCCCGGGCTGGGCCGCCATGCCCCCGAGGTTTTCTCCGCGATGGTCTTGATCAGGCCATATCCGTTGGAGGGGGCCTCGGCCAGGAGCGACAGGATGGCCCACCGGACATCACCCCTGCCTGCCCGCCGGGGACCCGGCCCGGAACGAAAGTACAGGGCGGAAAATACCGGCTTGGCATCAGTTGATCCCATATCTGGATGCAACAGGTCCCGGCGGCGTATCCTGTTCACACGTCGCGAGCTTGAGGGCTGAACAATGGCGCAGCAAAAGAAACGCAGGCACCGGTTGGCCGCCACCCTGGGAGGGGTCATCGGATTCTTCGCGGCGAGCGCCATGTGCGGCGTCCTGGCCGCAAGCCTGGTGGTCCCTGCGGTTGCGACGGTGGGCTTCGGCGTCAGCACCTCCATCAGCTACTTTGAAAATCTCCCCACGGAACTGATCGTTGCGCCGCCGTCGCAATCCACCAAAGTCCTCACCTCAGACGGCCAGCCAATCGCCACGTTCTATGCCGAGAACCGGATCAAGATTCCCCTGGACCGGATGTCCCCCTATGTCCGGGATGCCGTCGTGGCCATCGAGGACAGCAGATTTTATAAGCACCCGGGCATTGACCCGCAAGGGATCCTCCGCGCTGCAATCTTCAACCTGACGAGCGAGGGCAGGCAGGGCGCCTCCACCATCACCCAGCAGTACGTCACCAACGTGATCAACGAGTCCTTCGTGTCGCAGGACAAGACAGACGAGGTCATTCTCAGCGGCCAGAAGAGCGTCGGGGACAAGCTGCGCGAGATGAAGCTGGCCATCGCGCTGGAGAAGAAGTTCAGCAAGGACCAGATCCTCGAGGGCTACCTGAACATCGTGTTCTTCAACCGCGAGGCGTACGGAATCGAGGCCGCGGCACGGTATTTCTTCAGCACTACGGCCACGGATCTCACGCTGCCGCAGGCCGCCCTGCTGGCCGGGCTGGTCAACAGCCCCAGCTACTACAACCCCGCGGTCAATCCGGAGCAGGCCACGAGCCGCCGGAACCAGGTTCTTACCGAGATGCTGGCCACGGACAAGATCACCCAGGCAGACCACGACGCCGCCGTGGCCACGCCCATTGAGCTCAAGCTCAGTCCGGGGAAGCAGGGCTGCGCCCACGCCCTGATGGCGCCGTACTTCTGCGACTACATTTCGCATCTGATCCTGAACAACGCGGCCTACGGCACCACCTTGATCGAGCGCGAGCGGAAGCTGTACCGGGGCGGGCTCACCATCGTCACCACGCTGGACAGCCGGCTCCAGGCGGCGGCCCAGGCGCAGGTGGACGCCACCGCCGGGGCGAATCCTGACCGCTGGGGCGCGTCCCTGGTGACGGTGCAGCCGGGCACCGGGAATATCCTGGCAATGGCGCAGAACACGGTGTTCCTGCCTGCCGAGGGCAGGTTCGACACGCAACTGAACTTCAACGTGGACTCCCGCGATTCGCAAGGCAATGACCTCAACGGGGCGGGCGGTTTCCAGCCAGGCTCCACCATGAAGCCCTTCACGTTCGCAGAGTGGCTGAACGAGGGTAAGCCGCTGACAGGGATGGTGGACGCCTCCCGGCGGGTGTATCCGCTGGGCTTCCCGTGGCGCTCCAGCTGCGGAAAGGTGCTGGGCGCCTACAGCACAGCGCAGAACAACCCTGAGCTGGGCGCCGCCGATGACCTGCAGAATTCGGACGAGGGCTACTACCGCTCCATGCCCGTGAACTACGGGTTGTACAACTCGATCAACACGGCTACCTTCGCCTCGGCCACCCAGCTCGATTTCTGCGGCATCCAGAAGATGGTGGACGCCGTGGGGCTGCACAGCGGACTCGATGGCGCCCAGATCAACATGCATCAGCTGGGCAATCTGCTCGGCGCCATCGGCGTCGCCCCGGTCCACTTGGCCAATGGTTTCGCCACCTTCGCCAATGACGGCCGGTACTGCTCCCCCATTGCCATGCTTGAGGTCACGGAAGTGTCGGGTGGGAAGCTCCCGGGCCAGACCAGCGAGTGCCGTGACGCCGTCAAACCGGAGGTTGCCCGAGGCGTCAATGCCGTGCTCCAGGACGTGCTGAAGGTTGGCTCCGGCGTGTGGATCAACCCCAAGATCCACACACTGATGCCCGTTGCCGCCAAGACCGGCACCTCGAACAACAACGGCTCCACCTGGGTGGTGGGCTACACCTCGGGCCTGGCTACAGCCTCCTTCTTCGGCGATGCACTGGAAGGCCAAAACCGCCCCGGCCAGAACGTCACCATCAACGGCCAGTTCTACCCCCGCCTTGACGGGTACATGATCGCCGGGCCGCAGTGGGTCAACTACATGCTCCAGGCCGCCCCGCTCTACCCGGCAAACCCGTTCCCGGCGCCACCGGCTTCCATGGTGGCCCCGCCGAAACCGACTCCCGCTCCGGCCGCGCCGAGGCCTGCTCCCGCACCAGCGCCAGCACCAAACCCGGCGCCACCGCCAGCACCAGAGCCACCTCCTGCTCCCGCACCCTCGCCGGTCCTACCGCCGATGCCCGAAATTCTTGGCCTTCCGCCTGCGAACGGTCTTCCGGGTGGCAGGCGCTGACGGGAGGCAGGCGCTGACGGGAGGCAGGCCCTGCCAGCCGACGACGGCGGGAGGCGCCGCCGTCGTGCGTCCTCCTAAGTGGTGCCGCGCCAGAGCCGCTGCCACCACGGGCGCTTCGGTTCCGGTTCGGGCGGGGCGTCCTGTGCGGGGGCGGCGCGGCGTTCGCGCCAGCGCGCCACCTCCGTTTCGACGTCGCGCGTTTTGGTGATGACGGGCGGACCGCCCTGGAGCTGGCGCCGGGCGTCGATCACCCGGGCGTTGAAGTCGGCGAGGATGTCCCGGACCTGCTTTTCGGTGAACAGGGCATCCAACCGCCCGTCCAGCTCAGCGTCTTCAGTGCGGAGCAGAATGGCTCTGGGCCCCAGCCCGCTGATGTTCTCGCGCTGGATGAGGCCCTTGACCCACCAGTCGGGATCGTAGGCCTCCCCCAGCCCGGGGATCGGCTTGCCGGCGTATTTGAGGTTGTCGAATTTGCCCTGCGCCATGGCGTCCCGGATCAGATACTCCGCCTGCCGGGCATCGTCCACCTTCTGACGTTTGTCCCGTTCCTTCGCCTCGGCGGCCTCAAGCTCGGCCTCTTCCTCGGCGCTGATCCCGGCTCCGCGGTAGGACCGGAGCTCGGCAGCCCGTTCCAGCCGGCGCCTGAAAGCACTCTCGCCGCCCATGATCAGTCACCGCCTCCGCGCCCGTCCCGATTCTCTCAGACTTCCAGTATTCAGATGGCCGGTGCAGGTTTCAACGAGGGCCACCCACGGCCGGCACAAAGGTCACTGGAGCCCCAGGGCCGGCAGCTCCGTGCCCGAGACCACAACGGCGCCGCTCGCGGTCGAATCCGGGTTCAACATCCAGCCCACCCGCTTGGCGGTGTTCAGGATCACGACGCTCTCCACGAGCTCGATCTGCGGGATGCGTTGCTGGAGGGCCAATTCGGCGTTCATCACATCGGCCAGCGAATGCAGCCACATGAGGATGACAAAATTTGTGCTCCCTGTGGTGGACGCGCTGAGCCGGACAGTGCGGAGGCTGCGGAGTTCGGCAGCAGCGGCCTCGTGCTGGCCCGCCGGCACTTTGACGAACCACTGGCAGCTCACTGGATAGCCGGAGAGCTTCTGGGCAATTTCACAACGGAAGGACAGCAGCCCGCTTGCCAGCACCCTGTTGAGCTGCCGCTGAACTGTCGCCGGGCTCCTGCCCAGGCTCCGGGCGAGCTCCGCGGCGCCCGCGCGCCCGTCGCGTGCCAGGAACGGGATCAGATCCAGATGGCTGGGCGGCAGCGGAGCTCCGGTCATCGGGGCCGCCGAAGCGGTGGCCGCCGGACCGGCCAAGGCCTTAAGCGCATTTTGCTTCGTCTTGTCCAAAATGTTGAGCCGCCACGCATAGCCACTGGAATGCAGTCGGGTGCACAACGAGGTCCGGTACTTCAGCAGTCCGGGGATCTCCTTGAACCGAGGAAGCACCTCCTCCGTGAACCGGGCCAAGGTGGGCGCTATGACCGTCAGCATAAGATCCCGGTTGCTTCCAGCTTCCTCCACCGTGACCACTTCGGGGATTGCCGCAAGCGCCGCGGTCACCTCGTCCCGCTGCCGCATTTCGCAGTCCACGTCCACCAACGCCAGGCACATCTGTTTGGGATCGCCAATCAGGTGGGCCGTCGTCCAGGCCGCCCCGGCCAACTTCAGCCTGTCCCAGCGTGCGGCCAGCGTTGTGGCGTGCACTCCCAGCACCGTGGCAGCATCCGACCAGCTGATCCGCGGTGCAATCTGCAGCGCGTTGATCAGCGCCAGGTCTTCCTCGCTTAGCACCATTTCGCCAACCTCCACGCTTCAGTGAATGAATCCTGCCATTTCAATCATACTTTTGCTTTTTTCCAGCTATTTCGGCACTTGTGAACCTCATCACTTCACAATGGAAGCGGGTTACTGACCAAACGTTCAGAAATTAGGAGAGCATATGTCGATCACCACTGACGCCAGGGAACTCCAGGACGAGATCGCCCGGTTCCGCCACGAGCTGCATCAGGAACCGGAGATCGGACTGCACCTCCCCCGGACCCAGGAAAAGGTCCTGAAAGCCCTGGACGGCCTGCCGTTCGAGATCACCCTGGGCGAGAGCACGACGTCGGTCACCGCGGTTCTGCGCGGCACCGCAACGCACGCATCGGCAACAAAACCGACGGTCCTCCTGCGTGCCGACATGGACGGCCTCCCCGTCCAGGAACGGACCGGCGTCCAGTTCGCGTCCAAGATCGACGGCGCCATGCACGCGTGCGGCCACGACCTCCACACCGCCATGCTCGCCGGCGCAGCCACGCTCCTGGCCGAGCGCCGGGACCGGCTGGCCGGCGACGTCGTGCTGATGTTCCAGCCGGGCGAGGAAGGCTTCGACGGGGCGGCCCACATGATCCGCGAAGGCGTGCTGGACGTGGCCGGGCGCCGGGTTGACGCCGCCTATGGGATGCACGTGTTTTCCGCTTTGGAACCGCATGGCCGGTTCTGCACCAAACCCGGCGTGATGCTGAGCGCCTCGGACGCCCTCACCGTCACGGTTCTGGGCGCCGGCGGCCATGGTTCGGCCCCTCACACAGCCAAGGACCCCGTCACGGCGGCCGCCGAAATGGTGACCGCCCTGCAGGTCATGATCACCCGCCAGTTCAACATGTTCGATCCCGTGGTTCTGACCGTCGGCGTCCTCCAGGCAGGCACGAAGCGAAACATCATTCCGGAATCGGCGCGCATCGAAGCCACCGTCCGAACTTTCTCGGATGGTTCCCGGGAGCGGATGATGTCCGCCGTTCCCACCCTGCTGAAGGGCATCGCCGCTGCCCATGGCCTCGAGGTGGACGTCGACTACCGCCACGAGTACCCCCTCACCGTCAACGACGACGACGAAACACGCACCGCGGAGAAGACCATTGAAGACCTCTTTGGACACTCGCGTCTCACCCGGTGGGCCACACCGCTCAGCGGCTCTGAGGATTTTTCGAGGGTTCTGGCGGAGGTACCCGGGACGTTTATCGGACTCAGCGCCGTCGCACCCGGCGCCGACCACACCGAAACCGCGTTCAACCACTCCCCCTACGCCGCCTTCGACGACGGCGTGCTGTCCGACGGAACCGCGCTCTACGCCGAGCTGGCCGTCGCCCGCATCGCGGCACTTGCCGTCGCCAACTGACCCTTCCCTCACCCTTTGGAGCATGAAATGACCACAACTGCAGGCGTCCCAGCAGACGTCCAGGTTCACAAGTCCCACCTTCGCACGCTCATCGGCACAGGCATCGGCAACGCCGTCGAATGGTACGACTGGGCCATCTACGCCACCTTCTCGCCGTTCATCGCGAGCGCACTGTTCAGCAAGGCGGATCCGACGTCGGCCTTCCTCGCCACCCTGGCGATCTTCGCCGTCGGCTTCGTCGCCCGTCCGTTCGGCGGCTTCGTTTTCGGCTGGATCGGTGACCGGATCGGCCGCAAGACGTCCATGACGTTCGCAGTGGGCCTCGCCGCCCTGGGCAGCCTGCTGATCGGTATCGCACCGACCTTCGAAGCCGTGGGGGCCTTTGCCTCGGTCCTGCTGCTGGTGGCCCGGCTCATCCAGGGCCTTGCCCACGGCGGCGAGCTGCCGTCGTCGCAGACGTACCTCTCGGAGATGGCGCCCAAGGAAAAGCGCGGCTTCTGGGCAACGCTCATTTACGTCTCCGGCACGGTGGGCATCCTGGCCGGAACCATGCTCGGCGCCACCCTGACCAATGTCCTGAGCATGACTGACATGAACGCCTGGGGCTGGCGGATTCCTTTCATCGTTGGCGGCATCATGGGCCTGTACGCCTTGATCATGAGGGCGCGCCTGAAGGAAACGGCAGCGTTCGAGGCGGAATCACCCAAGGAAAAGCACGAGCCGATGTGGCCGCAGATCTACCGGCACCGCAAGCAGGCCCTGCAGGTCATCGGCCTGACCGTTGGCCTGACCGTGTCCTACTACATCTGGGGTATCGTGACGCCCAGCTATGCAGCGTCAGTTCTGAAGATGGACCGCGGAGAGACCCTCTGGGCCAGCGTTATAGCCAATGTATTGTTCATCGTCGCCCTGCCTTTCTGGGGCAGGCTGTCGGATCGCATCGGCCGCAAGCCCGTCATGATCATGAGCGCCGCCGGCGCCGCGCTGTTCCATTTCCCGATGACATGGCTGCTGAAAGACTCCCCGTGGCAGCTCACGGTCACCATGTCCGTCATGCTGTTCTTCATCGCGGGCAGTGCCGCAATCGTCCCGGCCGTCTACGCCGAACTGTTTCCCACCAGCATCCGCACGGTGGGCGTGGGCGTCCCCTACTCGATCTGCGTCGCGACCTTCGGGGGTACCGCACCGTACCTGCAGGCTTGGCTCGGCAGCATCGGACAAGGCAACCTATTCAACGTCTACGCCGTGGTCCTGCTGGCCATCAGCATCGCGTTTGTGTTCAGCATCCCTGAAACGAAGGGCAAGGACCTGACGCACGCCTAGGCGTCGGTACCCACAACAAAGGGGAGAGTACGACGGCGGGACGTCCCGCCGTCGTACTCTCCCCTTTTACGTGAAGTGCGCCAGTCCGGTCAGGCGCGGGCGTGTTGGGCGAGCAGGGCGTCGATCTGCCCTGCCGCCTCCCGCATACCCTCTTCCATGCCCATCTGGACCATCTGTTCCATCTGCTCTTCCGACTCGAAGGTGGACCGAACGGTCATCCGGGTGCGGCCGCCCAGGTCCTCAAGGTCAACGGCGGCATGGGTGATTCCCATGGCCTCGTTCGGGGCGCCGGCTTCATCGGCGAAGCCGTCGTCGAACTCCAGCTTGCGCGGCGCCTCGATGGCGGTGAAGCGCCACCAGCCGCCGGCTTTCTCCCCGTCGGGGCCGGTCATGTAGTAGCCGGCCTTGCCGCCGGGCTGGAAATCGAACTCCTCGAATGTGGCCGGCCAGGTGGGCGGACCCCACCAGCGTTCCAACTGGCGGGGGTCTTCCCAGATCTGCCAGACACGGTCGACGCCGGCGTCGAACTCGGCCACGAGGGTGAAGCTGAGTGCTTCGAGGTTCTTGGTGGAACTGATAACAGGCATTGCAAAACCTTCCTATCCTTCAGCCAGAATGTCTGCGATCCGCTGGGCGCGCTGCCGCCAGATCGCCTCATACTCGTCAAGCAGCCGGCGGGCCTTCTGCAGTCCTTCGTGGTCACCCCGCACAATCTGCTCCCTTCCGCGCTTCTCCTTCGTTACCAGGGAAGCCCGCTCCAGCACCGCCACATGCTTTTGGACGGCGGCGAAACTCATGGCGTAGAGGGCGGCGAGGCCGGAGACGGAATACTCCCCCGCCGTCACCCGCCGGACAATGTCCCGCCGGGTGGCGTCCGCGAGCGCCTGGAACAGGCGGTCAACGTCCGAATCTCTGAGCTGATCTACAACCATTTGGTTGTACGATATGCCCGCGGCGGCAGGGTGTCAAGACACCCCGGCCGCATCCCGGTTTGACGCGGGTGCCCGCCATTGCCCACAGTGGGTCAGTGCCTGCCACTATCCCCACCGAAGCGCAAGGTCCGGCAGCCCCGGACGTGCCGTCCCGACGGCGGCAGATCGCTGCCCTGATCGGCTTCCTCGCGCTCTCCTGGTCCGTGTCGTTCGTGGGATCCCTCCCGGTCCGCGCGGCTACAGGCGGCTGGTACGTCCTGGCCGACAAAGCCCCCTGGACGCCTCCCGGGCTGATGTTCACGTCCGTCTGGCTGGTCCTGTACGCGGCCATGGCCGTGGCGGCCTGGCTGGTGTGGCGGCAGCGGCGCCTCCCCCGCCGCCGCGCACTCACGCTGTACGGGCTCCAGCTGGCCCTGAACCTGCTCTGGCCCCCGACGTTCTTCGGCCTGTATCCCGCGCTGGGGACCGCGGCGCTCTGGCTGGCACTGGCCGTCCTCGCCGCCCTCACGCTCACGGCGGTCCTGACAGTTCTGCGCTTCGGACCCATCAGCCAGACTGCCGGCATCCTGATGCTGCCGAACGTAACGTGGCTGGTGTTTTCGGCGTCCCTGAACCTTTACGCCGCCGTCAGTAACTAAGGCAGGCGCGGGCGTGTAATCGCTCACACTTTCGCCGTTTCTGTTGCAAATGCGGGCGGCGACCATGAAGCATGAGATCGGGACCTCGTTCCCGCATTACCAAGATCAGCAATCCTCACCGACGAGGATGCGGCACCCTCAAGGACGACGCGGAGCCGTTAACTGCATGAGCGAAAGTACTGACAATGACGTTTGAGAACACTGACTCCATCACGCTGAAAATCTGGGACCGGTTTGCCATTGAGCACACCCTTGAGAGCGTTGTGCACGATCTTTCGGTCAAGGCGAACACCACCAAATGCCGCATCGCGGTCCAGTGCAGCGGCCCCAACACTTTCACGGTCAGCGTCCGTGGCCAGGAACGCCAGCTCGCCACCGTCTGATCGGTTCACAGCCAAAAAACTGAAGCGGACGACGGCGGGAGGTTCCCGGCGTCGTCCGCTTCAGTTTTGCGTCCGGGTCAATAGCCTTACGCCCTGGCCTGGCGGCTCACCATCTCGTTGATCCAGCCCGGCGCGAACGGCGAGGTGCAGTTCGGCGGCGTCGGATAGTCCTTGAGGACCTCGAGCCGTTCGCCGATATCAAGCGCGCGGGCCCGGAGCTCCGCGTGCTCGATGCCAATGAAGGCCAGCGTGTGGTTCATCGCCCACTGCAGCCGGTCCGGGGCGTCCTTCATCTCCGCCTCGATGGTGTCCAGCAGCCCCGGGAGGTCGAGCCCTGCGGGCTTCTTCGCCACGAGTTCGCTGGTCAGGGCCCAACCGGCGCTTGCCACGACCGGATCCGGATCCGCCGTCCAAGCCACGCGCAGGTCCTCCGAGTGCGGGCTTTTCTTCACCACGTAGTTCACCAGCCAGTCGTGCACCTTGCGGGCACGCGCCTCGCGCAGCATGGTCTCCAGCTCGTCGCGTTCGAACGCCTTCGGTTGGCAGATCAGCAGCGCCACCAACCGCGCCGGAGTGTCGTTCGTGGCCCAGAGTGCGCGCGCGAGTTCCTGCTGCGTCTTCAGCCGCTTGGCGACAGCGCGCAGCTTGGACAGGTTCACGCCATGGTCATCGCCGCGCTTCTCGTTCGCCTCGCGCACCTTCGGGTCCTCAAGCACGGCCAGCTCGGCCATCACGTGGCCCAGCAGCCCGGCTGTTATCGTCTCGGACATGTCATCCCTCCGGTCACCCTCTTGTCGGTTCCAGCCTACGGCTGACAGGGCGGAAGCGGACGACGGCGGGAGGTTTGGTGGCTGCCAGCCACCCGGGACCGCTCATCGACCGCCGGTGGCCACCCAGGAACCGAGCGGCTCGGCCGCCACTTCCGTATCCTCTTCCTCGGTCCCGCACGGCACAAAGCCGCGTGACTGGTAGTTCGCCAAGGCCACGGGACCATCGAGGCTGCAGGTGTGGACCCAGACACGGGACACGTGCGGGAGGTCGAAGCGTTGTGTCAGCGACCAGGCCGCCGTGATGCCATGCTCCAGCAGCAGGCCGCCGAGGCCCCGGCCGATCGCCTGCTCGGAAAGGCCGAAGTACCTGATCTCCACGTGCGTGCCATCTTCGGCGACGACGGGTTGCAGGTGGACATACCCCCACGGCACGCCCTCACCATAGAGGACCCGGAATTCCGTCCCGGGCACCGCGAGTTCCTCGGCCCACTGCTGCCGCGTCCACTCGAGCCGGTCCGTCCAGTGCCACGGTCCGCCGACCAGGCCATAGAGGAAGCGGGCGAACTCCGGGGTGACCCCATCAGCCCGGTCCAGCCGTGCCTCCTCGGGCAACGGGCGCGCCGTCCAGGCGGGCGGCTGGAGCATCTGGAGCGTTGTGGTGGTGACCTTCATAGACAGCTCAAACTTCCGATCTCGATCATCCGTTAATCCTATTGGCGACCGAGAGTAGGGCGTCTACTCTTCGCCGGTGTCCCGCGCTTCCAGGTGCTTCGCCATGGCCTCGCAGGCCTGGTTCCAGCGCGCCGTGAGGGCCTGCCGGTTCAACGGTTCGAACATGCTGTTGAGGACTTTCTCGACTGCGTCGTATGCGGCGTCCCGGACCCGTTCCTGCGCTGCTTGGCTGTAGTAGTTCATGACAGGGATTCGTTACGGTGACGCCGAAAGATGCCTTTGGTGCCAGCCGTTTTTGGTGCTAGCCGCCGAAGGCGACCTTTTCCCAGGAGAGGATGTCAGCACCCTTGGCGCCGTTTCCGGCCACCGTGAACCTGACGTAGTTGGTGGCGTTGTTGGAGCCGTCGACGGTGATTCGCTGCAGGTCATCAGCGGAATCCTGTCCGTAGACCGCCAGCCATGGTGAGCCCTTGGCCAGCGGCTGATTTTCAGCGTAGACGTGGCTGTCGCCGTTGATCAGGTAGACCGGGCCGTCGAAGCGGTTCGATTCCTCGACGATGGTCCGGACGATTTCACGGAAGCCGGAGACCGCGTCCGGGTTCGCCTGGGCGGTGTCGAGCAGGGCCGGATCGAACATGTCAGCCTGGGTCATCAGCACCACGGCCCGGTCGTTACGGCGGCTGGCGTCACTGAAGGTCTCCCGCAGCTGCGCCAGGACGGCCTGGGTCCGGTGCGCCACTTCAGCCAACTGCTCGGACGTGGCGGCCATTTCGCCACGGCCGGTCCACGGCTGGAGCGAGTTGTTGCTGCCCTGGACGTTGACCACGGAAAAGGCCACACGGTTCTGTGTGAAGCGGACGTCTTCGGGCAGGCCCAACTTCTCCTGCGTCTTGACGGGCATGGTGGCACCGAGGGTCTTGCCGGGTTCGTTGAAGAAGACCTCGCGCAGCTTGTCCAGCCTCTCCAACGGGTTGTAGGCACCGTTGTTGGCGCGGTGGCAGTCAACCCATTCGTTGTCGCCGGGCGTGAAGATCAACGGATGCTCGAACGTATCGAACTCGGCGCGGATGTGCTGGAAGTATTCATCCGAACAGACGGACGAGCCGTTTTTGATGTCCCCCACGTGGGTGACAAACTTCAGCGCACTGTCGGCATTGATGTCCTGGATCCGTGCAGGGAACTTCGCGATTTCGGCGGCGCCGTAGGGGATGTCGCCAATGACGCCGAAGCTGAACCCCTGCTGGTTGTCGGCCGCATTGTCGGCGGCCACGGCGGGCTGGATCAAGGTGCCGGCACTGGCTGCGATGAGGGCCACAACGGCCGCGGTCTTGAATCTGTTCAGGCGCATGGGGAAGTCCTTACTCGGGCTCTGCGGTGATCCCCGCCCGCGAGGGGCGTGAGCGGGTGCGTCCAAAGCATTCCCGCTGCGGAATAACAGCCAGGGACCCCTCGGTTTCGGGGCAATGAACAGCGAGCAACCCCGAAGGCAAGCGGACGACGGCGGGAACCTCCCGCCGTCGTCCGTTTTCCCCGCGCGGTGGTTTCCTACGAGGTGCGGAGCCGGCCGAGGCAGTAGTTTTTGACGCAGTGCCGGACAGGGCGTGGCAGCCGCGGATACACCAGGGCTGACCACCGGGTGGTGCGGTGGAACAGGCGGCTGTGGCGGTCGCTCCACGGCAGCCCGAAACCGGCGCGCAAGTGGTCCGGCAGCAGGCCGGCGGTGATGAACCGGATCAGCGGCATGCTCAGCCGCAGCCAGAGCGGACCGGCCAGTGGGTACAGGAGGTCGCGGCCGACGCCGGCGGTCACGGCGTCCAGTTCCAGAGTCCGAAGGGACGCGTCCCAGTATGTCCTGAAGGCTGCGCGGTCGGCGGGCCACAGGTCCGCCGGCAATTGCAGGACTGTGCCGATTCTTGCGTAGTCGCTGTACATGAGGTCGGCTGCGTCGTCGTCCAGAGGGCCGTAGATTTTCTCGTAGACGGTAATGGCGGTGTCGTACAGGGTGGCCACCACCCATAATTGCGCCTGGGCATCGAACGCGCTGTACCCGTGGGAGCCGGCGTCGGGCTTGCGGCGGACCGCAGAGTGGGCGCGATTGACTTTGCGCCGCACGGCCGCGACCTGGTCCTCGGTGCCGTAAACCACGGCGTAGACGTAGGTGACACTGGCCCGGAACCGGTCCAGCGGCCGGGCAATGAAGTCACTGTGCTCGGCGACGCCATGGCCAACCGCGGGGTTGGCGATCTGCAGCAGGATGGCGCGGCCCGCCCCGGCGAGCAATACGCCTTCAGCACCGATATCGGCCAGGTTCCGCACCATGGACCCACGATACCGGAGAAGGCCATCGCGCCCGGAGGCAGGGCCCAAGCTGGCGGGGAAGGTTGCCGGGACCGGCGGCAGCGCCTACGCCCATATTCCCGGCGATCTCTATGTGTACGTCGCCGGCCAGGTGACCCTCGATGCACCCTACCTTGCGGACACACTGGCGTGGCCGGAGGGGCCGGCCCACATCCGTGCGATCATCATGCACGAGCTGGGGCCCGTCCTGGGGCTGGACCACGTGGATGATCCCACGCAGCATGTATGCGGAAAACAGCGGGCAGTTCGACTTTGGCGATGGCGACCGTGCGGGGCTGGCGTTGCTGGGAAACGGGGGAATGCGTGCCGCGGCTGTAACCGCGCGGTAACCACGGCGTGGCGGCTGACCGTTTGCCCGTCAGCGGACGACGGCGGGGACCTCCCGCCGTCGTCCGCTTTCCGTTTGGTGCTGACCGGCACCGTCCCGGAAGTTGACACCCGCAGGTGCGTGCGGTTGACTTTTGCATATGCTGAAATAACAGTTCCATGATGCGGAATAAAATATCCGCATAGCCTTACACCGTGGATGCCAGCATCGAAACACGAGGACTTGCCTCATGCATCTTGAACAGTTCAACGCGGCCGGCCGCGCCGAGGCTGCCGATTTCCTGCGCCCCTGCCTGGACATCCAACGCTGGATCGACGAGCTCGCCGACGCGCGGCCCTATTCCAGTCCCGTCGCACTCTTGGCGGCAGGCCGCGGCGCAGCCAATCCCTTCACCCCGGCAGAGATCGAAGCAGCCCTCGCCCACCATCCACGGATCGGCGAGCGGGCGCAGGGCGACAGCGCGGAAGCCAAGCTGTCCCAGTCAGAACAGGCCGGGCTGGGCGTGGCCGACGCGGCCATCGCCGAGGCCCTGGCTGAAGGCAACCGCGCCTACGAGGAGAAGTTCGGGCAGGTGTTCCTGATCCGCGCCGCCGGCCGCAGCCGGGAGGAGATCCTGGCCGCCCTCAACACCAGGCTCGCTCACACCCCTGAAGCAGAGCAAACAATCATTGGCCAGCAGTTGCGGGAAATCGCAGTGCTCCGACTCGAAGGACTGATGGGCAAATGAGCATTTCCCACGTCACCACCCATGTACTCGATACCGGTTCCGGAAAACCGGCGGCCGCGGTCCCGGTAACCCTCCACGTGCTCGACGGCGAGCGTTGGGTCCGGATCGCCGACGGCGCCACCGACGCGGACGGACGCATCAAAGAGCTGGGACCGGAGCGCCTGCCCTCGGGGACGTACCGCCTGGCGTTCGACACAGGCAAGTACTTCGCCGCCAGCGGCACCGAGTCATTCTTCCCCGAGGTGACCCTCACGTTCGGCGTGGTGGAGTCGGAGCCGCACTACCATGTGCCGCTCCTGCTGAGCCCGTTCGCGTATTCCACCTACCGGGGCAGCTGAGCAGTCAGGCAGTACCCCTTGGCGGCCGCGCGTCGGAGCCCTTCGCCGCCGATTGTGACTGTCTGCTCGCCTTGACGCGCGGATCGTCGCCTAGATAATCTCGAGATGCAATAAAGTTTTCTCACAGAACGAAAACTTGAGCCAACTATTCAACGATGAAAAGAGGCTGGACGTGGCTGCAGGAGAAGAGACCTCCCATATCCTCAGCGGGTTGACAAACCAGCTGCCCGATCGTGATCCGGAAGAGACCGCCGAATGGGTTGAGTCCCTGGATGCGCTGATTCAGGAACAGGGCACCGAACGTGCCCAATACATCATGCGCAGCCTGCTCCAGCGCGCCGGAGCCCAGAGCGTCGGAGTTCCGATGGTGACCACCACGGACTACGTGAACACCATCCCGGCGGACCAGGAAACTGCGTTCCCGGGGGACGAAGAGATCGAGCGGAAGTACCGGTCCTGGCTGCGCTGGAACGCCGCCATCATGGTGCACCGGGCGCAACGGGCCGATATCGGCGTGGGCGGACACATCTCCACCTACGCCGGCGCCGCCACCCTGTATGAAGTCGGGTTCAACCACTTCTTCCGTGGCAAGGACCACCCCGGCGGCGGCGACCAGGTTTTCTTCCAGGGCCACGCCTCCCCCGGCATGTACGCCCGCGCGTTTATGGAAGGCCGGCTCTCCGAAGAGGACATGGACGGATTCCGGCAGGAAAAGTCCAAGGAAGGCCACGCGCTCTCCTCCTACCCGCACCCGCGCCTCATGCCGGAGTTCTGGGAATTCCCCACCGTGTCCATGGGCATCGGCCCGATGAACGCGATCTACCAGGCCCAGTCCAACCGGTACCTGCACAACCGCGGCCTCAAAGACACCTCGGACCAGCAGGTCTGGGCATTCCTGGGCGACGGCGAAATGGACGAGCCCGAGTCCCGCGGCCTGCTCCAGCTCGCCGCGAACGAGAANCTCGACAACCTGAACTTTGTGATCAACTGCAACCTCCAGCGCCTCGACGGACCCGTCCGCGGCAACGGCAAGATCATGCAGGAACTCGAAGCGTTCTTCCGCGGCGCGGGCTGGAACGTCATCAAGGTCGTCTGGGGCCGGGAGTGGGATGACCTGCTCACCCAGGACTCCGACNGCTCCCTGGTAAAGATCATGAACGAAACCCCGGACGGGGACTACCAGACCTACAAGGCAGAATCCGGCGGGTTCGTCCGCGAGCACTTCTTCGGCAAGACCCCGCAGACCAAGGACATGGTCGCGGACCTCTCCGATGACGAAATCTGGAACCTCAAGCGCGGCGGCCACGACTACCACAAGGTCTACGCCGCGTATAAGGCAGCCACCGAATTCAAGGGCAAACCCACCGTCATCCTGGCCAAAACGGTCAAGGGCTACGGACTCGGACCCCACTTCGAGGGCCGCAACGCGACCCACCAGATGAAAAAGCTCACCCTCGATGACCTGAAGAAGTTCCGCGACTACCTCCGCATCCCCATCACGGACGAACAGCTCGACGCGGACCTCTACCGGCCCCCGTACTACCATCCCGGCATGGACTCCCCCGAGATCCAGTACCTCATGGAACGCCGCCGCACCCTGGGCGGTTTCGTCCCCGAGCGCCGGCCGGACCACGCTCCGGTGGAGCTGCCGGACGCCAAAACCTACGAGGTTGCCAAGCGCGGTTCCGGCAAGCAGCAGGCCGCCACCACCATGACCTTCGTGCGCCTGCTTAAGGACCTGCTCAGGGATAAGAAGTTCGGGCACCGTATTGTCCCGATCGTTCCGGATGAGTCCCGGACCTTCGGCATGGACGCGTTCTTCCCCACGGCGAAGATCTACAATCCGGACGGCCAGGCGTATCTGTCCGTGGACCGGGACCTGGTCCTGGCCTACAAGGAATCCGCCCAGGGCCAGCTGATCCACCCCGGCATCAACGAAGCCGGCGCGGTCGCAGCCTTCACGGCCGCCGGCACCGCCTACGCCACCCACGGCGTCCCGCTGATCCCGGTCTACGTGTTCTACTCCATGTTCGGCTTCCAGCGCACCGGTGACGCCTTCTGGGCCGCCGCGGACCAGATGACCCGCGGCTTCATCATCGGCGCCACCGCCGGCCGGACCACCCTGACCGGCGAAGGCCTCCAGCACGCCGACGGCCACTCACCGATCCTCGCCTCCACCAACCCGGCGGTCCTCACCTACGACCCGGCTTACGGGTACGAGATGGGCCACATCATCCGGGACGGCATCGAGCGCATGTACGGACCGGCCGCAAGCGGCGATGGAACCGGACCTGCAGCCGATAAGAACCTCATGTACTACATCACGGTCTACAACGAGCCCATCTCCCAGCCGGCCGAACCTGAGAACCTCGACGTCAACGGAGTGCTGAAAGGCATCTACCGGGTGTCGGCGTCGGGTCTTGAAGGGCCCAAGAGCCAGATCCTGGCCTCCGGCGTCTCCGTCCCCTGGGCCCTCGATGCCCAGCGGATCCTCGCCGAGGACTGGGGTGTCTCCGCCGACGTCTGGTCCGTGACGTCCTGGAACGAACTGCGCCGCGACGGGCTAGCCGCCGAGGAAGAGGCGTTCCTGAACCCGGGCAAGCCCGCCCGCGTCCCGTTCGTCACGCAGCAGCTCGCCGATGCCCAGGGGCCAGTGGTGGCGGTGACCGACTACATGAAAGCCGTCCCGGACCAGATCCGCCAGTTCCTCCCGCACCAGTTCGCGTCGCTCGGAGCTGACGGCTTCGGCTTCTCCGACACCCGTGCAGCTGCCCGCCGCTTCTTCAAGAACGACACCCACTCGATCGTGGTGAAGACCCTGCAACTGCTGGCCTCGCGCGGCGAAGTGGACGGCGGCGTGCCCGCCTACGCGATGGACCGCTACAAGCTCCTGGACGTCAACGCCGGGACCACCGGCGGCACCGGAGGCGACGCCTGACTCACTCGTCGAGACACACTTTGACGGCAGTGTTCCCCGGGAACACTGCCGTCATTTGTCATGTGGCTGGATAGGCTGGGGCGATGGCTGACCTGGACAAACCACGCACGACGGCGGTGCTGCTTGCCGCCGGCGCCGGGACGCGGCTGGGGCTCGGGCCCAAGGCGCTGCTCCGGTTCCGCGGCAGCACTCTCGTTGAAGTCCTGGCAGACGTGCTGCTCGCGGGCGGCTGCCGGGAAGTGGTGACGGTGCTCGGCGCGGACGCGGTAACGGTCCGTGCCGCCACCGATCTGAGCCGGCACCGTGTCATCGACAACCCGGATTGGGCCGGCGGAATGGGAAGTTCGTTCCGGGCGGGAGTCGCCGCAGCAGCCCCGGAGGACCATGTGCTTATTGCGCTGGTGGACCAGCCCGGCCTGACCGCAGAAACCGTCGCCAGATTGCTGGCATCCCATCAGCCCGGCCGGGTCACGGCGGCCGCCTACCGTGGCCCGGATGGAAATCTCCGGCGGGGACATCCGCTGCTCCTGGATTCCAGCCTCCGCACTGAGGCCGCCGACACTGCAACGGGCGACGCCGGGGCACGCCATTTCCTCCAGGCCCACCCGGAACTGATAGACCTCGTGGACTGCAGCGACCTCTGCGGCGGCGAAGACCTCGATACCCCCGGGCAGCTGCACCTGCTCGAAACAACAACGCGGGGTCAGATACGGCCCAAAAAACCTCGCAACATGGGCCGTATCTGACCCCGCGTTGGTTTCATCGCGCTTAGCCCCGGCCGACGAACGGCATGCCGGCGGCGGTAATGACCACCGAGCCCACACTGGCCGACGGCGGCATGCCAGCCATCAGGAGCACGGCACGCGCGGCGTCCTGCACCGGGAAGGTGGGCTCCACCCTGCGGCTGCCGTCAGCCTGCAGGGCTCCGGAGTCCACTCCGATGGTGGCCATGATGTCAGTGGCTGTGTTGCCGATGTCTATCTGGCCGCAGGTGATGCCGAACCCCCTGCCGTCCAGCTCGATGCTCTTGGTCAGACCCGTCATGGCGTGCTTGGTGACCGTGTAGGCCACTGTCCGCGGCCGCGGCGAATGCGCTGAAATGGACCCGTTGTTGATGATCCGGCCGCCTGGCGGGTTCTGGGATTTCATGGCCCGGACGGCAGCGGCGGCGCACAGCATCGAGCCGGTCAGGTTCACCGCCACCACCGCGTCCCAGTCGGCAACGCTGATTTCATCCACCGACGCGGCCGGGCCAAACACGCCGGCGTTGTTAAACAGGAGGTCAACCCTCCCCCACTTCACGACGGCAGCAGCGAAAAGGCGCTCGACGTCGTCGGGCACTGTTACGTCGCAGGGCACCGTCAGCGCCTGGCGGTGGCCGGCCGCGGACTCCAGCAGCGGAGCCTCACGGCGGCCGGCCAACACCACGCGGTACCCGTCGGCCAGCAGGAGCCGCGCCACGGCCCTGCCAATCCCGGAACCGGCACCGGTCACGACGGCGACCGGTGCCGGCCGGTGGGGTTGTACGGGCCGGTGGGTTGCAGTCATGGGGTCGCTCCTTGTGTTGATGGCCGGACTGTTGATCGCCGGCCTAAGGTGCGGCGGGTACTTCCGCCGCCGTTATGGGCCAGCCTATGACTGTCTTGGGCCGCGGGGTGGCGTACGTCCGGACCTTTGAGGTGCTCAGCCGCAGCCGGACCAGCGATTCCGCAATCGTGACAGCAGCCGCCACGCCGTCCACCACGGGGACGCCCGCCCGCTTGCGGATCTCCTCGTCCAGGCCGGCCATACCGCCGCAGCCAAGCACAATGACTTCCGCTTTGTCCTCGCGGACGGCCAGCAGCGCCTGTTCGATGATGGCTTCCACAGCGCGCTCCGGCTCCTCCTCCAGTTCCAGGACGGCCATGCCGCTGGCCCGGACCGAGGCGCACCGGGCGTCGAGGCCGGCCAGCTTCAGCCGGTCCTCGATCAGCGGAACGGCACGGTCCAGGGTGGTGATCACGGAGTACTTGTGGCCCAGGAACATCGCCGTGCTCGCGGCCGCTTCGGTGATGTCCACGACCGGAACGTCGAGTAGCTCCTGGAGCCCTTCGCGGCCGTGTTCGCCGTAGCCGGCCTGAATGACAGCGTCGAAGGGTTCCGGGTAGCTGACCACGGCGTCCATGACGGCGATGGCCGCGAGGTAACTCTCAAAGTTTCCCTCGCAGGAGTCCGCGCCGAAGCGGGGAGTGATTCCCACGATCTCCGTATCCGGAAGTGCGGCCTGCCGTGCCTGAGCGGCGATCGAATCGGTCATGGACTGAGTGGTGTTGACGTTGGCCACAAGGACGCGCATGGTGCTTTCCTCTTTCGGAAAGGGTTGGTTAGTGGGTGCTGACGATGGCGATGGGCTCGCCGTCGACGTCGTCGAACTGCTGCTTGCGATCCGCAATCAGGTAGTACACCACTGCCGCGATGCCGGCTGCGAAGAACCAGGAGAACGGGGCGGCTCCCTCGAAGGCCGGGACAAAAGCGATCACGAGGGCGACGGTAGCAGCCGGTATCAGTGCCATGATCGCCTTAGGGTTGTAACCCTTTTTGTAGAAGTAGGCTCCCGTGGGCGACTCGATGTAGAGCTCCGGCACGTTGACCTTGCCGCGGCGCAGCAGCCAGTAGTCTGCCATGACCACGCCGAACAGGGGCCCCAGCAGCGCGCCCAGTCCGCCGAGGAAGTACACAATGACCAAGGGGTTGTTGTAGAGGTTCCAGGGAAGGATGATGAGGCCGATCGTACCGCTGACCCAGGCCGCCTTGCGGAAGTTCAGGTGCTTGGGGAACAGGTTCGTCAGTGCATAGACGGGGGCCACGAAGTTGGCCATCAGGTTCACGGCGATGGTCAGGATCAGCAGGGCCAGGCAGGCCAGGACAAGAAAGAGCGTGTTCGGGATGGTCTGGACGATGTCCGAGGGGCTCTCGATGATCTTGCCGCTGATTTTGAACTGGCCGCCTGCCATGACGACCACGATGGCACCGAAGACGAGCATGTTGATGGGGATGCCCCAGAAGTTTCCGCGGACCACGGCCTTCTTGGAGACCGCCGAGCGTGTGAAGTCGCAGAAGTTCAGGACGAAGGTTCCGTAAATTGCCACCCACAGGGCACCACCGGCAAAGATGGTGCGCCACATTTCGGCGCCTTCGAGCGCGTTGTCTCCGGCCCAGGCGATGGAGCCGCCGGCTTCGGCGAAGATCCAGATGGCGATGGCAGCCATGGTCACCAGGATGATGGGCCCGGCGAAGGCCTCATACTTGCGGATCATTTCCATGCCGAAACTGACGATGACCAGCTGGACGATCCACAGTGCAACGAAGGCAATCCAGCCGAGTGTGGACAGGCCCATGATGGAGTTGCCATCCAGCTCCTTGAGGGAGGGCACCATGGCCACGAGCATTACGCGGAGGACCACCGAGGCCAGGTACGTCTGGATCCCAAACCAGGCGATGGCGACGGCGCCGCGGAGCAGGCTGGAGATCTGGGCACCGCGGATACCGAAGCTGATCCGGCTCATGACCGGGAACGGTACACCGGTCTTGACCCCCATGAAGCCGGAGAAGTTGAGCAGGGCAAAGAGCAACACGGCTCCGATGCCCAAGGCAAGGAGGATCTGCCAGCCGCCCAGCCCAAGGGCGAAGAGGCCGATGGCGAAGGCATAGTTGCCGAGGCTGTGGACGTCGTTGGCCCAGAGCGTGAAGATGCTGTAGCCGGTCCACCGGCGGCCTTCACGCTTGGTGGGGGCAAGGTCTACGTTGTACAAGGTGGGGCTGATGGCCTGGCCTGAGGTGGCGCTGGCTGCATCGCAAAGCGCGTCGACACCCACGGAGGGTTGGGCTGCTTTGCCCAAGTCAACTGCTGTCTCGGGTGGCGGTTCAACGCCGGTCAACGGGGTTGTCTGCATCGTGATCTCACTTCTTGAAGATGTCTTCCATGTGTTCCGCAGTGGGATTAATGCCGGAAACGACCGGCAGGAGCGTCATTGCAATTTCCACAATGCGGAAAATGGGTATCGAGTAGTGAAATAACGATATGACCTGGGTCACGCATCAGTCAAGGATCGCCGGAACAGCGCCGGTCACAAACGGTTGCTTCGACAGCAACGCGGGGTCAGATCTGGCCCAATAAACCCCGCGCCATGGGCCGTATCTGACCCCGCGTTGGTCTTAGTGGGAAAGGTTTGGCGTTCCTTCCTTCAGGCCGAGGTAGATCTTGTCCCGTCCGATCGGCAGCTCCGCAAACCGGACCCCCGTGGCGTTCCGGATGGCGTTGGCCAGTGCCGGCGCCACCGGATTAAACGGGCTCTCGCTCATGGACTTTGCGCCGAGCGGGCCCATTTGGTCGTTGGTGGAAGCGAAGTAGACCTCGCTGCGCGGCACGTCCGCGAAAGACGGGATGTGGTACTGCCGCAGGATATCCGTGGTGACCCGGCCGGCGTCGTCCACCCGGACCTCCTCATACAGTGCAGCGCCCAGCGCCTGCGCGATGCCGCCTTCAATCTGGCCGCGGCACTGCCGCGGATTGACCACCACCCCGGCGTCGGCGGCCTGCACGCTCTGCAGGATCCGCAGCTCGCCCGTGCCGGTATTGACGGCGACGCGGAAGCCGTGGACGTTGAACGCCACTGATCGCGGGGTCCCGTCCCAGTTCCCCTCGACGGCAAGCTGCACGCCCTGGTGCTGCGCGGCGTCATGGATGTCCGCGAGCGGAACCCGCCGCCCGGCACAGTCCACGCCGCCGTCGTCGAGCGCACATTCGGCCTCCGGAACCCCGGTCAGCGCCGCCGCAACGGTGATGATCCGGGATGCGAGCCCGGTGGCCGCCAGGAGTGTGGCCTTGCCGGCCACCACGGTCCCGGCCGAGCCGAATGCGCCGGTGTCGTGCTCCACGAGATCGGTATCAGACTGCCGCACGGCCACCTTGGCTGCCGTGGTGGAGAGCGCCGTCGCGGCCAGCTGCGCGTGCACGGTGGTGGTGCCGTTGCCGAATTCGGCGGTCCCGACGTCGGCCGCGAACGTGCCGGCCGGGAGCAGGCTCACGCGGGTGTGGGCGAAGTGGCCGCGGGGCGGGACCGTGTCGATCATGGAAAGCGCGGATCCTTCCCCGATGACCCATTCCGGGCCGAGGTCATCGAGGCCGGCGTCATGGTAGCGCTGCTTGCCGCGGTCCAGGGCGTCCCGCACCAGGGAGATGCACTGCTCCAGTCCGTAGCTGCCGTAGTGGACGTCCTCCTCCGGCTCAGGGTTGGTGGAGAGCATGTCATCGCCCTCGCGCACCATGTTCCGGCGCCGGAATTCCAGCGGATCCATGCCGACGCCAACAGCCAGCTCATCGATGGCCGACTCGATCGCGAAGATCATCTGGCTCAGCCCGTAGCCGCGGAAGGCCCCGGCCGGCACGGTGTTGGTGTAGACGGCATGCGCGTCCACTTTCTTGTTGGCGCACTTGTACACGGCCAGCGATTCGCCGCAGCCGTGGAACATCACGCCGGGCGCGTGGTTGCCGTACGCGCCGGTATTGGTGACCACGTCCAGCTGCAGCGCGGTGAGGAGCCCGTCCTTGCCGGCGCCTGCCTTGAGCTTGATGCTGAAGGGGTGCCGCGTGGTGGTGGCGGTGAACTGCTCCGTGCGGGTGAACTCCACCTGCACGGGCCGGCGAAGGGTGAGCGTGGCGAGGGCAACAAGGTCCTCGGTAAGCACCTCCTGCTTGCCGCCGAAGCCGCCGCCCACGCGCCCGGCCACCACGCGGATGCGGTCCTCCGCCAGGTCGAAGACCCGGCCCAGCGTGCGCCGGACCAGGAACGGGACCTGGCTGGAGGTCCGGACCACGAGGCGGTCTTCGGAGTCGAGCCAGGCGATGGAGGAATGCGTTTCCAGGGCGACGTGCTGCACGCGCTGGGTCCGGTACGTGTGCTCGTGGATGAAGTCGGCCGCGGCGAACCCGTCCGCCACGCTGCCCAGCTCCGAATGCAGCTCGGCCACCACGTTCTGCCGCGGACGCGAGATCCTGGCCTTCACGGCGTCCTTGTCCCCGTGCAGGGCCGGAGCGCCGGGAAGCATAGCGTCCTGCGCGCTAAAGACGGTGTCCAGCAGCTCGTATTCCACGTGAAGGGCCCGGGCCCCGGCCTCGGCGGCACTTACGGATTCGGCCACAACGGCGGCCACGCGCTGGCCGATGAACCGCACCACGTCATCGAGGACGCGGGTGTCGTCGGGGTCGTCGGTGTAGAGCTCGTGCTGGGCGGTGGAAAAGTGCTGCGCCGGGGCGTCCTCGTGGGTGAAGACCGCGACGACGCCGGGCACTTGAAGCGCGGCCGTCCTGTCGATGGAGACGATCCGCGCGTGCGCGTGGGGTGAGCGCAGCAGCTTCAGGTGCAGCAGGCCTTCGAGCTCCTCCGCCGGGACGTCGAGGGTGTAGCGGGCCGTACCGGTGACGACGGCGGCGCCTGCCGGGGCGGGCACATTGTCGCCGAGCTGCCCGGTCCGGGATGTTGTGGTTGCGGCCGCGGCGGTGCCATCCGTGGAAGCCGGACGGGCCGCAGGATCCGCCGCGCCGCCGTCGTGATTGTGCGTGTTGTGGGTCCCGCAGACGGCGTCCGCGATGGAGCGGTAGCCCGTGCAGCGGCAGAGGTTGCCCTTGAGGCTGCGGGGCAGGTTGGCCTTCTGTTCGGCATCGAAGGTAGCGGCGGTCATCATCATGCCGGCGGTGCAGAAGCCGCATTGGAAGCCCTGTTCGGCCAGGAACTGTTCCTGCACGGGGTGCAGCGCTCCGCCCTGGGCGAGGCCTTCGATGGTGGTGACGGCCTTGCCCTCGGCGCGGACGGCCGGGTAGATGCAGCTGTGCACGGGGGTGCCGTCCACGTGGACGGTGCAGGCACCGCAGTCGCCGCCGTCGCAGCCCTTCTTCACACCGAAGTTGCCCTGTTCGCGCAGGAAGGTGCGCAGGCACTGGCCGGGGCGGGGTGTGGCCGGGGTGGCGGTTCCGTTGATTTCGATTGCCATGCTCAGGCCTCCTTCTGCTGTTTCGGGGTTGATGCGGGTGCGGGTTTTGCGCTTGGTTGCGCACTCGGTTGCGGCGACGTGGCGTGCGGCCGGCCGGACGGTCCGGTCCAGAAATCGCCCGACACGGTGAGCCGTTCTTCCAGCAGTTCCGCACGGATTTCCTCCGCGAGCCGGAGGGTCATGTCCCGGCGCCATTCGGGCAGGCCGTGGATGTCGTTGTGGTACAGCTCCGCCGGGATGGCCTTCCCGACGGCGGCCGCCAGGGCCGCGGGGCCCGCCATCTTGGCTGCGGCGAACCGCAGCTGCACGGGGCGCTTCGTGGCGGCCGTGACGGTGATGGCGAGGCCGCCGTCACCGTCGCGCCGTCCGATCAGCAGCACCCCTGAACGGCCGAGGTTGCTGAGCGAGAGCCGCCGGAAAGCCACTTTCGCGGACAGGGCCGACGCCGGGATGTGGATGCTGCGCAGGAGTTCCCCGGGTGCCAGGCTGTTTTGCCCGTCCCCGGTGATGAACGTGGCCACCGGTACCGTGCGGCTGGTGCCGCCGGGGCCGAGGATGGTGGCGGTCGCGTCCAGCCCGGCGCAGAGCGAGATCATGGGTCCCGCCGGCAGCGAGGTGCACAGGTTGCCGCCCACGGTGGACATGTTCCAGATCTTGAAGGATGCCACGAAGGAGTCGCAGCACGGCCAGAACAAGTCCAGGCCAGGCCAGTTCCTGCCGGCAACGGACTCCGAAGCCGGCAGGGCGTAGAGCTCCGCGACGGTGCACGTCGCGGCCAGTTCAATCCCGGCGTCGCTCACGGTCACCGCCGGCCAGCCCGCTTCACCCAGATCCAGGAGCCGTTTCAGGACAGTACTGCCGTAGGAGAAGAGCACCGTGCCGCCGGCGAGCCAGGCGTCGCCGTCGCGCCAGTCGGTGGGGTCCGTCGTTGGGACGACTTCCTCGATGGTGTTCATGTCCATGGGTCCTCCTGGCGGGGATCGTGCGTGCGGGGTTCGTGAGAGTGGGGTTCGTCGGTAAAGCTGGGTTCTGGGTGGTGGATGGGGCCGCTGCCGTCCTTGAGCGAAGCTGCCGTGGGCGTTTCCTTTGATGCCGCCACACGGGAAGCGAGGATCTCGGCGGTGATGGAAACAGCCACCTCGGCCGGGGTGACTGCGCCCAGATCCAGGCCGATGGGTGAATGGAGCCGCTCCAGCGCTTCAGCCGGCGTCCCGTCCGCCAGCAGCGCGTCGATGCGCTGGCGGTGGCTGCGCCGCGACCCCATGGCGCCCACATAGGCGAGGCCCAGGCCGAGCGCGGTTTCCAGCAACGGGATGTCGAACTTGGGGTCGTGGGTCAGCACGCACACCACGCTTCGGCCGTCCAGGCGTCCTGCGGCTGCTTCGGCGGCAAGGTAGCGGTGCGGCCAGTCCGTGACCACCTGGTCGGCGGCGAGGAAACGGCCCTGGCTGGAAAAAGCCGGCCGGGCGTCGCACAAGGTGACGTCATAGCCCAGCAGTTTCCCGGCCGGCACCAGCGCGGCGCCGAAGTCGTTGGCGCCGAAGATCAGCATCCGGGCCCGCGGCAGCCGGCTTTCCACAAACAGGGTGATGGGCTCCGGCACAGGCACCGTGGTCCCGCAGCCTTCGGCCGGGGCCAGCCGGACCAGGCCGGCCCGGCCGCCGCGCAGCAGGGGTTCGAGCTGCACGGCTGCCGCCCGGATCACGGAGGAATCGCCGCCCAGCAGGGCTGCCAGCGCGGCCGATCCCGCTGCGGTGAAGCGAGCGGGATCGGCCACCAACACGGGCCCTCCCCCGCCCCCGCCGCCGTCGTCCAGCCGGCGGATGATGGCGAGGGAGGACGGCGCGTCTGCGTGGGCAAAGCCGCGCAGGGCGGCCAGGTCCAGGCCGGCGGTTCCGGTCGGCTGGATGTGGACTTCCAGCTGCCCTCCGCAGGTCAGCCCGACGGCGAATGCGTCCTCGGCGCTGTAGCCGAACGACTCAAGGCGGCTGCCGCCGTCGCGCATTGCCGCAAGCGCAGCCTCCACCACGGCGCCCTCCACGCATCCGCCGGACAGGCTGCCAAGGACGTCCCCGTGTTCGGAGACCACCATTGAAGTGCCGAGCGGCCGGGGCACGGAACCGCCGGCGGCCACGATGGTGGCGACGGCGCAACGCTGGCCGGAGACCGCGGGCTGCCACCTTCCCAGTGAGGGGATCAGATCCAGCATGGCAACACGTCCTTTACCACTGGGGTTCCGGACGGAAAGCCTGTCCGGAACAGAGCGCGGTCTTGCCTCATAGTCTCATTCCTTGCCGGTGTAGAGGGAGGGTCACGGTGGTTGGTTTGAGAGGACGGGGCGGGGCCGGTTTACGCGCCCAGCAGGACGTTGATGGGCCCGCGGGCGAAGTAGATCAGGAAGCCCACGCTCACCACCCACATGAGCGGATGGACTTTCCTGGCCCTCCCGGATGCCGCGCTGATGACCGCGAAGGAGACGAAGCCGACGCCGATGCCGTTGGCGATCGAGTAGGTCAGCGGCATGGTGACGATGGTCAGGAAGGCCGGCAGTGCGATCGCGAACTTGCTGAACTTGATCTCGCGGATCTGCGCCATCATCATCGCGCCCACCACCACAAGGGCGGCGGCGGCCACCTCGAGCGGAACCACAGAGGTGAGCGGTGTGAAGAACATCGATCCGAGGAACAACAGGCCCGTGACCACCGAGGCCAGGCCGGTGCGGGCGCCTTCGCCAATCCCGGCCGCGGAATCGATGTAGACGGTGTTGGAGGAACCGGACGTTCCGCCGCCCACCACTGCGCCCATGCCTTCGACGATGAAGGCGGACTTGAGCCTGGGGAACGTGCCGTCCTTGTGCGCCACGCCGGCGCTCTTGGCAAGCCCGGTCATGGTACCCATGGCGTCGAAGAAGTTGGTGAACACCAGGGTGAAGACCAGCATGGTGGCCGCCAGGCCGCCGATCCTTGAGAACGAGCCGAAGAGATCGAACTGGCCCACCAGGCTGAAGTCCGGGGCGGACACCAGCTGCCCGGACAGCACCGGTGTGTTGAGGTGCCAGCCACCGGGGTTGTCTGCGTTGCCGGGACCGATATGCATGGTGGCCTCGACGACGGCGGCGAGGGCAGTTGTGGCGACGATTCCGATCAGGAGGCCGCCTTGGATCTTGCGGGCAACGAGGATGCCCATGACCAGCAGCCCGACGATGAACACGAGGGTGGGGATGGAGGTGATGGAGCCGTCGTTGCCGAGCTGGACCGGCGGGCCGCCCTTGGTGGGGCGGACGAACCCGGAATCCACAAAGCCGATGAAGGCGATGAACAGGCCGATGCCCACGGTGATGGCGGCCTTGAGTTCCTTGGGGACTGCCTTGAAGATCGCCGTCCGGGCACCCGTGGCGCCGAAGAGGACAATGAGGACGCCGTTGATGACCACCAGGCCCATGGCTTCTGGCCAGGTGACTTCCTGAATGACCGCGACGGCGAGGAAGGAGTTGATGCCCAGGCCGGCCGCGAGCCCGAAGGGCAGGTTTGCGACGAGGCCGAACACGATGGTCATAACGCCGGCGGTGAGGCCGGTAACGGCTCCCACCTGCGCTGCTGAGAGCCAGCCGCCGGCGACGTCGGTGGGGGCGTTCTCGGCCGAGAAGCCGCCCAGGATCAGGGGGTTGAGGATCACGATGTAGGCCATCGTGAAGAACGTGACGATGCCGCCGCGGAATTCGCGGGCCAGCGTGGAGCCACGCTTGGTGATCTGGAAGAAGCTGTCCAGGAAGGATTTCGACGCCGGGGGGCGGGGTGCCGCTGTGTGCCCTGCGCCTGCGGGCGCAGCCTGCTCTTCAGCTGCCGATCGCATTTCTGCGGGGTCCAGGATTGTCATGTCAGCCACCGGCCCTAGTAGTCAATCCTGGAATCGAGCGTGTTCCAGGTGTTGAACGGTTCCAGGATGGCCGGGGCCTGGGGGTGACCCAGTTCCAGCTTGGCGACCGGCATCAGTGCGTCCCGGTCCTCGTTCTCGAAGTACTCGTAGAAGACGGCGTCGTCAAAGCCCACGGAGGCGGCGTCGTGCCGGTCTGCGGCGAAGACCACGTTGCCGATCCGGGCCCACAGGGCTGAGGCCAGGCACATGGGGCAGGGTTCGCAGCTGGTGTAGAGGGTGGCTCCACTGAGATCGAACGTGTCGAGTTCGCGGCAGGCATTGCGGATGGCGGTGACCTCGGCGTGGGCTGTGGGGTCGTTCGTGGCGGTGACCCGGTTGACGCCTTCGAAGGCGCGGCCATCCGCGGTGACAATGACGGCGCCGAACGGGCCGCCGCTGTTCAGGACGTTGGCTGTTGCCAGTTTTATGGAGGTGGCCAGGAAATGTTCGGCCGTGACGGTGGTACTCATTTTGCGACTTCCTTAGTGGCAAGGAAGCCCAGTAACCCTGAGACGGGGGACGCGCCAGTGAGATGGCTACCAGGCTTCAGCATGTGCTTTTGAAGGTTCGCCTGGTAGATAGCTTCCCGGAGTCCGGGTGCCCGCCTTTGGCAAGATCGAGACTAGCACCGGATGTGTGAGTGACGCCATAGTTTCTGGAAACTTAATTTCGTGATGTGAAATTGCGTAACAACGCGGGGTCACCTACGGCCCATCCGGAGGGGCGGAATGGGCCGTAGGTGACCCCGTGTTGCATTGACTTCCGTCGCGGCAGCACCCTAGGCTGGCGCCACCTGGATCAGCAGACAGGGCCTAACTGAGCTGGAACGCACTCACGCCGACCAGACAAGGAGCCATCCATGGCCCACCCGCACTCCCCGTCCCCGTCCAGGCTCTGGATCAGGAACCCGCTCGCCATTTTCACCGCCAATGGGCTCGACGCCGGCGGCGGCATTGTGGTCACCGGCGGTGTCATCACCGAGCTTGTTCCGGCCGGCGGGCAGCCGTCCGCACCCTGCGATGAGACCTTCGACGCCGGCAGCCACGTGCTGCTGCCCGGCCTGATCAACACCCACCACCACTTCTACCAGACACTCACCCGCGCCTGGGGTCCGGTGGCCAACGCCCCGCTTTTCCCCTGGCTGCAGAACCTCTATCCGGTCTGGGCCCGGCTGACTCCTGGGAGCCTGGAACTCGCGGTGAAAGTGGCCCTGGCCGAGCTGCTGCTCTCCGGCTGCACCACGTCCGCCGACCACCACTACCTGTTCCCCGCGGGACTGGAGAACGCGATCGACGTGGAGGTCGGCGTCGTACGCGAACTGGGCATGCGGGCCACCCTCACGCGCGGCTCCATGTCGTTGGGAACGGACGACGGCGGCCTGCCGCCGCAGTCAACGGTGCAGCGGCCGGAGATCATCCTGGCGGACAGCGAACGCCTCATCTCGCAGTACCACGAGCGCGGCGACGGCGCCGTCATCCAGATTGCCCTGGCCCCGTGCTCGCCGTTCTCGGTGACCAAGGAGATCATGGCGGAGAGTGCAGCCATGGCCGAACGGCTGGACGTCCGGCTGCACACGCACCTCGCCGAAACCATTGACGAGGAAGACTTCTGCCACGCGATGTTTGGCTTGCGGACTGTGGACTACCTGGAAAGCGTCGGCTGGCTGGGCAACCGCACGTGGCTGGGCCATGGCATCCACTTCAACGACGACGAGATCGCCCGGCTGGGAGCCGCGGGCACCGCCGTCGCGCACTGCCCGACGTCGAACATGCGGCTCGCGTCGGGCACCGCCCGCGTGCTGGAACTTGAGGCGGCCGGGGTTCCGGTGGGGCTGGGTGTGGACGGATCGGCGTCGAACGATGCCTCCAACATGATGCTCGAGGCCCGGCAGGCGCTGTACTTGCAGCGGCTGCGCTACGGGGCATCCGTTCCCGTGGAGCGGGCCCTTGGCTGGGCGACGCGGGGCTCGGCTGCGGTCCTGGGGCGCTCCGATATCGGTCAACTGGCACCGGGGATGCAGGCCGACCTGGCGCTCTTCCGCCTCGACGACCTGCGGTTCTCCGGCAGCCACGATCCTGTCGCGGCGCTGTTGCTGTGCGGCGCGGACCGCGCGGACCGCGTCATGGTAGGCGGGAAATGGCGCGTGGTGGACGGACAGATTCCGGGGCTGGACGTCGCGGGGCTCATTGCGGAGCACTCGGCCGCGGCGAGGAAGCTTGTGGCGGGGTAGCTCATTGCTGACCGCCGCACCAGCTCTGGCCGCAACATCCGATCGTTGCTAGCGTGGCGGCATGAGCCCGTCGAAGACCCCGGCCAAGATCCTCACCATTGGCGGCACCGAGGTGCGCATCTCGAGTCCGGACAAGGTGGTGTTCCCCGAACCCGGACTGACCAAGCTCGATCTGGTGCGCTACTACCTCGCCGTGGCGGATGGTGCGTTGCGCGGTGCGGGCGGCCGGCCCATGGTGCTCAAGCGCTTCCCGAAAGGCATCGACGCTGAGCCGTTTTTCCAGAAGCGCGTGCCCGAAAACCACCCCGACTTCATCGATACAACCACGCTGCACTACGCATCGGGGACGTCGGCCGAGGAGGCCGTCATCCGGGATGCTGCGGGCCTGGCGTGGGTGGTGAATCTTGGCTGCCTGGACCTCAACCCGCATCCCGTGCGCGCCGAGGACCTTGATCACCCCGACGAACTCCGCGTCGACCTCGATCCGATGCCGGGAGTCAGCTGGTCCCAGATCGTCGACGTTGCGTATGTCGCGCGGGAGGTGCTCGACGACGTCGGACTGGTGGGGTGGCCGAAGACGAGCGGGTCGCGCGGACTCCACATCCTGGTCCGGATCGCGCCGCAGTGGTCCTACCGCGACGTGCGGCTCGCCGCCGAGACCCTCGCCCGCGAGATCGAAAACCGCGCGCCCGGCCTCGCCACCGCGCGCTGGTGGAAGGAGGAGCGCGGCGAGAGCGTCTTTGTCGATTTCAACCAGAACGCCAAGGACCGCACCGTGGCATCCGCGTACTCGATCCGGCCCCTGCCCGACGCCCGGGTGTCGACGCCGCTCACCTGGGACGAGGTGCGCTCCATCCGTCCGGAACAATTCACGGTGCGCACGGTGCCCGGGCGCTTCGCCGACGCGGGCGACCCGCACGCCGGGATCGACGGCGCGGTGGGTGCACTCGACGGGCTCCTGGCGCTGGCGGCCAGGCTCGGCCCCGCGGAGAAAGCGCCCCGCAGCGGAGACGGCTCCGGCCGCCGGCAGTCGGTAATGCCGCTCATCGAGGTGGCCCGGACCAAATCCAAAGCCAAGGCGGTCGCGGCGCTCGACGAGTGGAAGACCCGGCATGCGGACATCGTCCCGGCCCTGCGTCCGGCCGACGTGCTCGTCGACGGAATGCGCGGGTCCAGCTCGCTCTGGTACCGGGTGCGGGTGAACCTGCAGCACGTCCCCGAAGCGGAGCGCCCGCTGCAGGAGGAGCTCATCTCCGACTACGACCCCTGGGCCGGCAAACAGTGGCCGGGGCGCCCGGGGCAGTAGGGCTAGCGGCGCCGGCTGCCGAAGCCCGGCAGGCCCTGGACCCAGCGGGAGAAGCGGCCCGGAATATGCTCCCGGTCTGCGGGCAGATAGAAGTCCGGATCCGTCCCGCCTCCGAGGGGAAGGTAGAACTCCTGGACGGCGGGTGCCGCCGTGTTTTCCGGTGCGACCGGCGTTGTGTCCTGCTGGTACATCTGATCCTCCTCCGAGGTGGTTGATACTACTGCGAAAATTCCACAAAGCGGAAAATAACTTTTGCTATATGAAATATAGTAATCTGCCAAGTCTCGGTACGTCAACGGTCCGCGAGCCCCTCAGTCACAAAGTGATTTTTCAGATTGTGATGTACACCACCGCAAAGCTGGGCTATTGTGATGTTCAACTCGTGGCGCAAGTCACGTAACCTGGGAGCAGCAGGCAGGGTCGTAATGAGCTGACATCAATTGATGTCGGCTCATTTTTTGTTGGGCCGACGGCACTGGAAACGCGCGGTAAATGCGCGCTTAATTTCTATGTGGAACCTTGGTCCCACATACCTGAAGTTGGGAATCTGACCATGAGCAGCAACATCATCCTCGGCCACAACCAGTACGGAAAGGCTGAAGTCCGGGTTGTCAAAATCACCCGCGACACAGACCGCCACGAGATAGAGGACTTGAACGTCACCTCGCAACTGCGCGGAGACTTCGAGGCCGCCCACCGCGAGGGCGACAACGCCCACGTGGTGGCAACGGACACCCAGAAGAACACCATCTACGCCTTCGCCCGCGAAGGCGTCGGCTCCCCCGAAGCGTTCCTCCTGCGCCTCGGCGAGCACTTCACGTCCAGCTTCGACTGGGTCACTGGTGGCCGCTGGGAAGCCGAGTCCTACAGCTGGGACCGCATCCAGGCGCACGGCAGCGAACACGACCACTCCTTCGTGCGCAACGGCCAGGAAGTCCGCACCGCCGTCCTGGTCCGCGACGGCGCCGCAACGCACCTGATCTCCGGGCTCATGGACCTGACCGTCCTGAAGACCACACAGTCCGGCTTTGTGGGCTACCCCAAGGACAAATACACCACCCTCCCGGAAACCACGGACCGCATCCTGGCCACCGACGTTTCCGCCCGCTGGCGGTTCAAGACCGGTACGGACCTGAGCACCCTGGACTTCAACAAGAGCTACGAGGACGTCAAGGGCCTTCTGCTCGAGGGGTTCACGGAGAGGTACTCCCACGCCCTGCAGCAGACGCTGTTCGACATGGGCACCAAAGTCCTGGAAGCCCACAGCGAAATCGACGAGATCAAGTTCTCCATGCCCAACAAGCACCACTTCCTGGTGGACCTCTCGCCGTTCGGACTCGACAACCCCAACGAGGTCTTCTTCGCAGCCGACCGGCCATACGGCCTGATCGAGGCCACGGTCCAGCGCGACGACGCCACACCGGCGGACCTCGCCTGGTCCGGCATCGCCGGGTTCTGCTGACCCATCCGCTGTGATCGAGCCTGTCGAAATCCACCAGGTTTCAACCGGCTCGATCACCGGGCGAAATCCACCGGGCCGGTGCCCACATTTTTAGCCAGACCACGTTAGCCAGACGAAGACGTCTGCCATGAACCAGAAAGTCTGCCATGAACCTCAAGAAAAAGTCCGTCGGCCCCGTCAAGACCGGCCGCCAGCGTACTGACCGACCCGAAGACCAGCGCCTGTCCCTCGGGAGCAGCTTCGCCTACGGCTTCCAGCACGTGCTGACCATGTACGGCGGCATCGTTGCCGTTCCGCTCATCGTCGGCCAGGCCGCAGGGTTGCCCCCTGCCGACATCGGCATCCTGATCGCCGCCGCACTTTTCATGGGCGGGCTTGCCACCATCCTCCAGACCATTGGTATTCCGTTCTTCGGCTCCCAGCTGCCGCTGGTCCAGGGCGTCTCCTTCGCCGGCGTGGCAACGATGGTCGCCATCGTCACCACCGGCGGAGGGATCCAGTCCGTCTTCGGCGCAGTTATCGTGTCGGCAGCCATCGGCCTGCTGATCGCCCCTGTCTTCTCGAAAATCGTTCGCTTCTTCCCACCGGTGGTCACCGGAACTGTCATCACGACCATCGGCCTGACCCTGATGCCGGTTGCAGCCAACTGGGCCATGGGCGGTAACAAAAAAGCCGAAAACTACGGCAGCATCGAAAACATCGGTCTCGCCGCTGTCACCCTGGCCCTCGTTCTCCTCCTGAGCAAGCTCGGCAACGCAACCATCTCCCGGCTCTCGATCCTGCTGGCCATGGTCATCGGAACCCTGATCGCCGTCGCCACCGGCATGGCCAACTTCGCCAAGGTCGGAGACGGCCCAATCGTCGCCTTCCCGGCACCGTTCCACCTCGGAGCCCCCACCTTTGAGATCGCCGCGATCATCTCCATGCTGATCGTCGTCCTGGTAATCCTGACCGAAACCATGGCGGACATCCTGGCCGTCGGTGAAATCATCGGTACCAAGGTCGACTCCAAACGCATCGCAGCAGGCCTCCGCGCAGACATGGGCTCCAGCCTCATCGCCCCGGTCTTCGGATCATTCACCCAGAGCGCCTTCGCCCAGAACGTCGGCCTGGTCGCCGTCACCAAGATCAAGAGCCGCTACGTGGTGGCAGCCGGCGGCGTGATCCTGGTCCTGCTGGGACTGCTGCCTATCCTCGGCCGCGTAGTGGCCGCCGTTCCCACAGCGGTTCTGGGCGGGGCAGGCATCGTCCTGTTCGGCACCGTCGCCGCCAGCGGCATCCGCACCCTGGCCAAGGTCGAATACCGCAACAATATGAACCTCATCATCGTGGCCACCTCCATCGGCTTCGGCATGATCCCGATCGCCGCCCCAGCCTTCTACGACAAATTCCCCAACTGGTTCGCCACGATCTTCCACTCCGGCATCAGCTCCGCCGCCGTGATGGCCATCCTGCTGAACCTGCTCTTCAACCACCTCAAAGCCGGCAACTCCGAAAACCAGTCCGTATTCGTGGCGGGCACCGGCCGGGTAGTCCGGGAAGAAGACCTCAAATGCCTCACCGACGGCGACCGCTACGAAGGCGGCAAGCTGATAGACGCGGAAGGCAAGGAAGTCCCGGTGGAGTCCTCAAAATCTGAGCACTAGCCCGGGGTTTTCATGAGGCTGTCGCCCGCGGGGTGTGTTAAAGCGACGAAAGGTGCTTCTGAGCTGGGAAAATAGTGTTGTCGACGCACTGATCCACCGGCTGAAAGAAGCACCTTTCTGATGTCCAAGATTACCGGAGTTTTCCCGTCCCTTCCTGTTGCCACGACGGAGCAGTCGCTGGTCTCCCATGCCGGGCTGAACGTGGTGACGTCTTTTGTTGACGCGCTCGGATTCAGGGACCTATGCGAAGACCGTTTGGGCCAGTTCGTCCCCTCCGGCGCCTGGCACCGGCCC
>NZ_PZKO01000057.1:0-64004 GCF_014926485.1 Pseudarthrobacter sp. AB1 | reverse complement strand
ATCCTCGCGTGCTGCCACGAGATCGTCCCGGCCTGCAACGCCGCGAACGTCAACGGCAGGGCCGTGGTCAGCGCGTGCGCCTCAGAAAGCAGAGCACCGGCGGAGCGTTCGCTGACCGTCAGCACGCACGCGACCTCAGCGATCACAGCCATCTCCTGACCGGCATGGTCCTGCGGCGACGCGGAAGGGCCCGCAAGGGCCTCGGCAGCGGCGGCATAACCTGCGGCCGCATGCACCTTCAGGGCAGCCAGTTTCGCCTCCCCGCAGGCGACGGCAGTCAAGGCCTTCAGGGCAACATCAGCTCTACGACGAAGCGGATCAGCACACGCAGCGGAGCCTTCGGAAGCTTCACGGAGCACTGCAGCAAGCTCCCCGAAAGACACCGAAAGGGCCTCCGCCGTCGCCACAGCTGCTCTGCTATCCATACCCAAATCATCCCCGGAGGGTATGACAATAACCGCGAGGCTCAATGGCTATGTGGAAAACTCCGCGGCCACGGCCTTGACGGCAGCCATCGCGACTAACAGCCCGGCCATTTTCGGCGCGACGGACACTCCCGCGCCTCAGCTCCCAGGGCTCAACTGTCCGCTCGCGCTCGGAGGCGAAGGATGGCCCCAGCTCCAGCGCCCCAACTGTCCGTTCGCGCGGTCTGCGTCGGCGAGCAGGGCCCCAAACCGTCCGTTTGGGCTGGATTGCGTGCGCCTTCATCGGATTGTCGGTGGCCCCTCGTAGGCTGATTCAACGAACTCGAGGGGGTAGGCCATGCACGTTCCAGCCACATTCTGTTCCATCATTCCGCCGTATTTGTTGCGGCGGTTGGCTCGCTTGGACGAGCCGCAGTTTTCTGCGGCTGCGCGGGCGGCCAAGGAAGCGCTGAGCCACGTCCGGTCCGTCCAGTCGGCCCGTACCCTGCCGGTCCCGGCCGCTCCCCCGGCACTGCGGCAGGTCCGCACCGGCCCGCCCAACAGGAGCATCTACGATGCCGGCGGTTCCGAGAACCTGCCGGGAAAGCTGGTGCGCAAGGAAGGCGAACCGGCTTTCGGCGATCAGTCTGCTGATGAGGCCTACGACGGCCTTGGGCACACACACCGCCTGTTTGCCGACATCTTCGGCCGTAACTCCATCGACAGCGAAGGCCTGCCGCTCGATGCCACAGTGCACTTTGGCAGGCTCTACGACAATGCTTTTTGGGACGGCCGGCAGATGGTCTTCGGTGACGGGGACGGGGAAGTTTTCGAACGATTCACGCGGTCGCTGAGCGTCATCGGGCACGAACTGACGCACGGCATCACCCAGTACTCGGCGGGGCTGGCTTACCGCAACCAAGCAGGTGCCCTCAACGAATCCATGTCCGATGTTTTCGGCGCGCTCGTGGAACAGTACCTGAACAGCCAGACCGTGAGCGATGCCAGCTGGCTCATCGGTGAGGGACTCTTCACACCTCAGGTTGAGGGATCGGCTCTCCGCTCCCTGAAGGCACCGGGCACAGCGTACGACGACGACGTACTGGGTAAGGATCCGCAGCCAGATTCGATGGACTCGTACATGCGCACAAGCGCCGACAACGGCGGCGTCCACATCAATTCCGGCATCCCCAACCGGGCCTTCTACCTCACGGCGGAGTCACTTGGCGGCAACGCCTGGGAGGCACCGGGACGGATCTGGTACAACGCACTGACCGGCGGCTCGCTGCCTGCCACCGCCACTTTCCGCGTATTCGCCAAGGCAACGGCGGCATCCGCCGTGGACCTGTTCGGCAGCGATTCGCCAGAGCATGACGCCGTGCGGCAGGCGTGGGAAACTGTGAAGGTCAAGCTTTAGTTGAACGCCTGCCCGCCGCGAGCCAGCGGCCAGGCTGCAGGAAAGCCCAGGACCGAGGCCATGAAGATCAGTGTGGAGCGCAGCGGCGGCATCGCGGCCCTGACCCGAGTATGGACAGTGCACGCCCAGACGCCGAGCGCCAAAAGCCAGTGGCAACCAATTGTGGAGGCATGCCCTTGGGACGCGGTACCCAAGACGGTCAGTGCCGCGGCCGCTGAGGTGTTCGGCAACCAGCCAGACCGATTCATCTATTCGATCCGGGCGGGCCAGCGCCGCGCGGCGCTGCCCGAGCAGGCTGTCACAGGACCATGGCGAGTCCTGGTGGACAGCACCCGGGCAGCTTCCGAGGACGGCCCCGGACCGGGGGAGAACGCTGGTCCGCAAGGGCCTGCCCCGGATTAAGGCGCCGCCAAGGCTTAGCAGCCTCTCCAGTCAGCCTGCCGTTACCAGGTGGCCCCGGAACGCCCGGCGATAGGACTGCGGGCTGGTGTCCAGCACCTTGGCAAAGTGATGCCGGAGCAGGACGGGGTGGCCAAAGCCCGATTCCCGGGCAACTTCGTCGATGTTCAGGTCAGTGGATTCCAACAGCTCCTGCGCCCGGAGGACCCGCTGCGAGTTCAGCCAGGCAGCGGGCGTGGCCCCGGTTTCGGACCGGAAGCGGCGGGCGAAGGTCCTGGCTGACATGTGCACGCGCGACGCCAACTCAACGACCGTGTGCTCCTGCTCCAGGTTCTGCACCATCCACCGCAGCAGCTCTTCCATCGGCGCCGATCCACAGGCAGGCACGGGCCGGTCGATGAACTGCGCCTGGCCGCCGTCGCGGTGCGGCGGCACCACCATGTCCCGCGCAATAGAGGCTGCCACATTGGCGCCCAGCTCAACGCGCACCAGATGGAGGCAGGCATCAATTCCCGCCGCGGTACCGGCACTGGTGATCAGGTTGCCGTCCTGCACATAGAGCACGTTTTCATCGACCTGCACTTCCGGATACCGTTTTGCGAGCTCATGGGAATAGCGCCAATGGGTGGTGCACCGCCGGCCATTCAGAAGACCGGCGCGGGCCAGGGCGAAGGCTCCGGAGCAGATCGACATCACCCAGGCGCCCCGGACGTCCGCGGCGCGCAGGGCCTCCAACACCGATTCCGGTACGTCCTCGTTCCGGCCGAACGGCGTCATGATCACGAGGTCCGCGTCCGCAGTAGCGTCCAATCCCAGCGGAACATTCATGGAGAGTCCCGATTTCATCCGGACATCACCGGGCTGCGGTGTGCATACACGGAAGTCGAAGGCGGGGACGTTACTGCCTCGCACCGATCTGTCGATGCCGAACACCTCGCAGGCCGTGGCGAACTCGAAGATCGAGAAGTTAGGAACCACTATGACTGCCACTGATTTCAGCATGCCTTCATTGTGGCAGAAATTCGAGCTTTTTGGGCATTTCTGCCACTGTTTCTTGTGTAGGCACCGGAGCAACATTGAGTCATGGAAATCTTCGGAATCGCCTTAGTGGTCCTGCTCCTCGTTGTTCTCGCCGCCACCGTCTCAGCGCTCCTGCGCGATGGCCGCGGTCATACCCCGCCCGTCACCTCCGACCAGGCCTGGTCCGCCCTGGACCTGCCTAGCACCCACTACACACTGCGCATTTTCTAACCCGCAGGCATGCCTCAAGCTGCCCATATTTACCCATCAGCACTAACACAAACTGGACCCGGCGCATAAGAGCCGGGTCCTGTCCTCATATCCTGGGTGAGCGGAGTCCGCGAGTCCGGGGCAAGGCGGGATCAGCGGCCGGGGGCGCCGGCGGGGTTGCCAGCAGTAAGAGCGGGAAACAGGCGCGGCCCCAGTAGACTGGCTGCAGCCATGACATTTCATATCTCCTACCCTGCTGAGCTGCCCGTTTCCGAGCGCCGCGAGGACCTGAAGGCTGCCATTGCAGCGAACCAGGTGACCATCATCGCCGGCGAGACCGGCTCCGGCAAGACCACCCAGATCCCCAAGATGTGCCTCGAGCTGGGCCTGGGCGACGACGGCTTGATCGGGCACACTCAGCCACGGCGGCTAGCAGCCCGCACGGTCGCTGAGCGCATTGCCGAGGAACTAGGTGTGGAGATCGGCCAGGAAGTCGGGTTCCAGGTGCGGTTCACCGGCGAAGTCAGCCGCGCCACCAAGGTCAAGCTCATGACTGACGGCATCCTGCTCGCAGAGATCCAGCGCGACAAGCTGCTGCGCAAATACAACGCCATCATCATTGATGAAGCACACGAGCGCAGCCTCAACATCGACTTCATCCTGGGCTACCTCAAGCGCATCCTGCCGCAGCGGCCGGACCTGAAAATCATCATCACCTCGGCCACGATCGATCCGGAGCGTTTCGCGAAGCACTTCGGCTCCGACGACGAGCCCTCCCCCATCATCGAGGTGTCCGGGCGCACGTTCCCGGTGGAGATCCGGTACAGGCCGCTGTCCCAGCCAGCCGGCGGACCCGCCGATGGCGAAGATGCAGACGCCTCCGACGACGAACTCGAAGAGGACCGCGACCCACTCGACGCGGTCTGTGACGCCGTCGACGAGCTCGCCACCGAGGCCCCCGGCGACATCCTCATCTTCTTTTCCGGCGAGCGCGAGATCCGCGACGCGGCAGAGGCACTGAACGCCAGGATCCAGTCCAACCGGCGCCTGGCCGGCACCGAAGTGCTCCCGCTATTCGCCCGCCTGAGCCTGCAGGAACAGCACAAGGTGTTCCACCCTGGCCGTAACCGCCGGATTGTGCTGGCCACCAACGTGGCCGAGACGTCTCTGACGGTCCCCGGCATCAAGTACGTCATCGACACCGGCACGGCCCGCATCTCCCGCTACTCGCACCGCACCAAGGTCCAGCGGCTGCCCATCGAGCGTGTGTCGCAGGCTTCGGCAAACCAGCGCTCGGGCCGGTGCGGCCGGGTGTCGGACGGTATAGCCATCCGGCTCTATTCGGAAGAGGACTTTGAGTCCCGGCCGCTGTTCACGGATCCGGAAATCCTGCGCACCAACCTGGCGGCAGTCATCCTGCAGATGACCGCCATGGGTGTGGCCCGCGGGCCCAAGGACGTGGAGAACTTCCCGTTTGTCGAGCCGCCGGACTCGCGGGCAATCAACGACGGCGTGACGCTCCTGCGCGAGCTCGGAGCCTTGAATGCCGTCAGGCCAGGTGATGCCAAGAGCGGCGGGCTGACCGCCGTTGGACAGCAGCTTGCCCAGCTCCCGGTCGATCCCCGCCTCGGCAGGATGATTGTGGAGGCCGGCAAGCGCGGCTGCGTCCGCGAGGTGATGATTCTGGCCGCGGCACTGACCATCCAGGACCCGCGCGAGCGCCCAACTGACAAGCAGCAGCTCGCCGCCGAGAAGCATGCCCGGTTCCGCGATGAAAACTCGGACTTCACCGGCTTCCTGAACCTGTGGAACTACCTGCAGGAGAAACAGCAGGAACTCTCATCCACCCAGTTCCGCCGCCTGTGCCGGACCGAGTTCATCAACTACCTTCGGGTCAGGGAATGGCAGGATCTCTTCTCCCAGCTCCGCCAGATGGCCCGCCCGCTGGGGATCAGCCTGGACAATAAACGCCTGGCCGATCCCGTGGGCAACCACGAGGGCATCCACATGAGCCTGCTGTCCGGCCTGCTGAGTCACATCGGTATCCTGGACGAGCGCAAGCGCGAATACGCGGGCGCCCGCGGCAGCCGCTTCGCCATCTTCCCCGGCTCGTCGCTCTTCAAGAAGTCCCCCACGTTTGTGATGGCTGCCGAACTCGTGGAGACGAGCCGCCTCTGGGCCAGGGTCGCAGCCAAGTTCGATCCTGTCTGGGCTGAACAGGTGGCACCGGACCTCGTCAAACGCAGCTACAGCGAACCGCACTGGTCCACCAAAATGGGCGCGGTCATGGCGTACGAGAAGGTCACCCTGTACGGGGTGCCCATCATCCCGCAGCGCCGGGTCAACTACAGCCGCGTGGATCCTGTGCTGACCCGCGAGCTGTTCATCCGGCACGCCCTGGTGGAAGGCGACTGGAAAACGCACCACAAGTTCTTCCACCGCAACCGCGCCCTCCTCCTTGAGGTCGAGGAGCTAGAGGCCAGGATGCGCCGCCGCGACCTGCTGGTGGACGACGAAACGCTGTTTGAGTTTTACGATGCCAGGATCGGCCCCGACGTTGTGTCCGAACGGCACTTCGACGAATGGTGGAAGGAGGCCCGGCAGAAGAGTCCGGACCTCCTGGACTACGACAAGTCACTGCTGCTCAACGACGCCGACGCCCTGGACGAGGCCGCTTATCCGAAGACCCTGATGCACAAGGGCTTCGATCTGCCGCTCAGCTACGAGTTCCACCCCGTGGCGCCGGGGTCACCGCCCAACCCGTCCGATGGTGTCACGGCCGAAGTCCCGGTGCTCTTCCTGAACCAGCTCGATGATGCCGCCTTCCGCTGGCTGATCCCGGGCCAGCGCGCGGAACTCGTGGCTGCCCTGATCAAGTCACTCCCCAAGCAGGTCCGCAAGAACTTTGTCCCCGCCCCGGATGTGGCCCGGCAAGCCGTTGCTGCCCTGGAATCGGACTTCGATCCGGCACATGATGAGCTGGAAGCTTCACTGGAGCTGGCCCTGCGCCGGATCCGCGGCCACGTCATCCCACCCGGTTCCTGGAACTGGGACGCTGTGCCGTCCCACCTGCGGGTGAGTTTCAAGGTTGTCGATACCCAGGGCAAGGCGCTGGATGAGGGCAAGGACCTCGCGGCCCTGCAGGAACGGCTGGCCCCGGCAACACGCCGCGCCATCGCGGAATCGCTGGGGGCGACGCCGGGAACCACGGCTCCGCAGTCACTTGGAAATTCGAAGTCACGCGGAAAATCCGGCGGGGCAGTACCCCCGTCATCGGCAGGTGGAAACTCAGTCGGCAGCGGCACAGGCTTCAGGGAACAGACCGGCCTGACGGAGTGGACCTTCGGCACGGTGCAGCGGCAGGTCAGCAACACCGTCAAGGGCCACACGGTCACCGGCTATCCAGCGTTGGTGGATGAAGGAACATCCGTGGCGCTGCGGGTCTTCCAGACCTCGTCGGAGCAGTTCGAGGCCATGCGCGGCGGTGTGATCCGGCTCCTCGCCCTCAGGGTTCCGGCCCCGGACCGCTACGTGCTGGAGCACCTCAACAACACGGAAAAGCTGACGTTCAGCCAGAATCCGCACGGTTCCGTTTCGGCCCTGATCGCGGATTGTTCCCTCGCCGCCATCGACAAGCTCACGCCGGCCGCCCTCCCCTGGGACGAGGCCTCGTTCCAGGCGCTCTACGAGAATGTCCGGGCGGAACTGATCGACACTGTTTTCACCGTAACCGCCGTCGTCGAACGGATCCTCGCCAGCACGCGCCGGATCGAAAAGCAGCTGAAGGGAACCACCAGCCTGGCCCTGATCAGCGCCCTGAACGACGTCCGCAGCCAGCTGGAACAGCTGGTTTTCCCGGGCTTTGTGGCGCGCACGGGCTACGCTCAGCTCAGCCAGCTGCCCCGGTACCTCACCGCCATCGAAAAACGCCTCGAGAAGCTGCCCGGCAACGTCCAGCGCGATGCCCAGCACATGGCCGCGGTCCAGGCGATCGAGGACGATTACGACGACGCCGTCTCGGCGCTGCTGCCCGGCCGCCGTGCCGGGACCGAGTTAACCCACGTCCGCTGGATGATCGAGGAACTGCGCGTGAGCTTGTTCGCCGTCGAGCTCGGCACCGCCTACTCGGTCTCCGAAAAGCGGATCCGGGCGGCGCTTAACAAAGTGCTGGCGCCGGCCTAAGGCCCCCGAAGGGGCAGTAGGCCGGCGCCAGCGCCGTAGTATTTGCCGTGAACCAGGGCCGGATCAGGCCTGCGGGACCTGCTCCGTGTAGCCGGCCGACCGCAGCCCTTCCCGGAGTTTTTCAGCGTTGGCGTCGAGCCGGGCCGGATCGGGATTCTGGTTGACCGAGCCGAAATCATAGTCGGCCATCGAGTTGGAGGGCCACACGTGGACGTGCAGGTGGTTGACCTCGTAGCCGGCCACGATCAGACCCGCGCGGGCGGCGTCGAAGACGTCGACCTGGACGGCGCCGATCTTGCGTGCCACCTCCATGACCCGGGCCAGCAGCTCGGGAGAGGCATCGGTCCAGCGGTCGACTTCCTCGGTGGGCACCACCAGGGTGTGGCCGTCGGCCAGCGGACCCATCGTCAGGAACGCCACTACATCGTCCTCGCGCCAGACGAACCGGCCGGGGATTTCACCGTTGATGATCCGGGTGAAGATGGTGCTCATGCGTCGGCGCTTCCCGACGGGGCGTGCAGGGTACTCACGTCCAGGACGAACCGGTACTTGACGTCGCCGGCCACCATCCGGTCGTAGGCGCCGTTGAGCTGGTCCGCCGTCACCATTTCGATGTCGGAGACCACCCCGTGCTCGGCGCAGAAGTCCAGCATTTCCTGGGTCTCGGCGATTCCGCCGATCAGCGATCCGGCGTAGGCGATACGGCGGCTGATGAGGGCACCGGGGTTGACGGGCGGCATCGCCTCAGAGGGCAACCCCAGCTGAAACAGCGCGCCGTCCTGGCGGAGCGTGCGGAAGTACGGGTTGAGGTCGTGCGGGGCGGCGACGGTGTCGATGATGACATCGATGCTGCGGTCCGCGGCGGCCATCGCGGCCGCGTCCTTGGAGAGGATGACGTCGTCTGCGCCGAGTTCACGGGCGGCGGCGAACTTCTTCTCCGAGGTCGTGAAGACCTTCACCTCGGCACCCATGGCCTTGGCGATCTTGACGGCCATGTGGCCGAGTCCGCCGAGGCCGACGACACCAACGACGTCGCCCTCTTCGACCTCAAAGTGGTTCAGCGGCGAGTAGGTCGTCACGCCGGCGCAGAGCAGCGGCGCCGCGGCGGCCGCGTCCAGACCCTCCGGGATGGTCAGAACATAGTTGCGGTCCACCACGATGGAGGTGGAATAGCCGCCCTGGGTGACGGCGTCGGCGTTGCGCGGGTCTTGGGCGCCGTAGGTGCCGATCATGCCGTTTTCGCAGTACTGCTCGAGGCCCTCAAGGCAGGCCTCACATTCGCGGCAGGAATCGACCATGCAGCCGACGCCGACGCGGTCACCGACCGCGTAGTCGTCGACGTCGGAGCCGACACGGCTGACACGGCCCACGATTTCGTGGCCCGGGACGAGCGGGTACTTGTCGCCGCCCCATTCACCGCGGGTGGCGTGGACATCGGAGTGGCACAGGCCGACGAAGTCGATGGAAATCTCGACGTCGTCGGCCTTGGGTGCACGGCGTGCAACGGTCAGCGGAACCAGGCCGCTGTCAGGGGCCGTGGCGCCGTAGGCTGCAACGAGGGTGCTGCCGTCAGCCTGGACGTTATCGTTCAGCTGGACGTCACCCAGCTCGGGAAGGGGCGTGGCGAGGGGCGGGGGTACGGGTCGTCCGGGAGTCATAATCTGACGTTACGCCCGTTGCCGTACCGTTATCTAATTCGTCCGCTCACAGCGATACCGGCCAGTAGCTTTCCCCGGAACCGGGGCACCGCAGCCGGACGATGGAGTCGCTGCGTTCGTGGTCCAGAGCTGCCGTGGGTTCGTCGACAAGCAGGATTCTGGGGTCTCCCATCCGGGTGCGGGCGATGTTGACCCGTTGGCGCTGTCCGACGGAGAGCTGGTGCGGGCGTTTGTCCGCGCAGGATGAGAGTCCCCCGATGTCGAGGAGTTCCGCTGCCCTGGCCCGGCGCCTGATCATGGCTCCGGGGTTGACCGGCGGCATGGCGTCGGACGGCAAGCCCAGCTGGAACAGCGCACCGTCCACTCGCAGGGGCGACGGCGGCCGGGTCGAGGTTTCCGGGAACGCGGACCACGTAGCGCCGGTCCACCATCACGGCTGACGAGTAGCCGCCCTGGGCGATAGCGTCGCCGTTGCGTGGATCCTTGGCGCCGTAGGTCCCGGTCGACCCGCTTTCGCAGTACTGTTCCAGGCCGTCCAGGCAGCTCTCGCATTCACGGCACGAATCAACCATGCAGCCGACTCCCACGCGGTCCCCCGGGGCGAAGTCTGCACCGCCGAACCGATGCGGCTGACCGTTCCGATGATCTCGTGGCCGGGGACCGCCAGTGCCGGAATCAGTTTCCGGATCGGTGCCCAGATGCACAGCAGGATCGGCAACAGGATCATTCGGCAAAACGGGGCGGGCAAGGGGCGGCGGTACGGGGCGTCCTGGGGTCATCCTTCGACGCTACCCCCCCGCGGGCCGCCGCATGGCCACTCGGGCCGCTTCCCGTGGCCACCGGCCGGGCCGGGTTGTTGGACCATTCCGAGAAGGATCCCGGATAGAGTGCGGCCTGGAATCCGGCGATTTCGAGGGCGGCCACCTCATGGGCGGCGGTCACGCCCGAGCCGCAGTACACGGCCACGGGGACGTCGTCACGGACGCCTAGTTCCTCGAACCGGCGCCGCAGCTGGTCGGCCGGCAGGAAGAGGCCGGCTCCGTCCACGTTCTCCGTTGTTGGTGCGCTGCGGGCGCCCGGAATGTGGCCGGCACGGGGGTCAACGGGTTCAAATTCGCCCCGGTACCTTTCGCCGGCCCGGGCATCCAGGAGGACGCCTGTTGCGGGCCAGTCTGCCGCTCCGGCCGCGTCGATGCTGGGCATCCTGCCTCCAGCAGGGGAAACATCAAAGGAAACACGTCCGACGGCGGCGTCCACCGGTCCGGTGTCCAGCGGCAGTCCGGCGTCCAGCCAGGCTGCCAGGCCGCCGTCGAGCAGGTATACGTCCTGGAACCCGGCGTTCCGGAGCATCCACCAGAGGCGGGCGGCAGCCATGTTGCCGCTGTTGTCGTAGGCCACCACGACGTCGCCGTTGTTGACCCCCCAGCGCCTGGCAGTTTCCTGGAACTCGTCGTGGACGGGCAACGGGTGCCTGCCGCGGGCAGGAGTGGCCGGCGTCGCCAACTCGGTGGAAAGGTCCACAAAAACTGCGCCCGGGAGGTGCCCTTCAAGGTAGTGCTGCCGGCTGTGCGGGTCTCCCAGCGCCCAGCGGACGTCCAGCAGCACGGTTCGCTGGCCGGCGTCGGAACGCGCCGCCAAAGCCGGGACATCCATCAGTGGACCCATCGTTCTCCTTGGCAATTGCGGGGTGTGCAGTTCCTGATCCAACTCTAGCTCCGGCAAAGCGGCCGGCGGGGAGGGCCGCCGGTAGGCTGGTTGGGTGAAGAACGCGAGCGCGGACCGGGCTTGGGCTGATGAGGCCATCCGAAAAGTAAATGCAGAAAACAACCGGTCCGCCGATACCCATCTCTATTCGGTACCGCTGCCGCAGCAGTGGGGCGTCCAGCTTTACCTCAAGGACGAATCCACGCACCGTTCCGGGAGCCTCAAGCACCGGCTGGCCCGCTCCCTGTTCCTGTTTGGGCTGGTCAACGGCTGGATCTGCGAAGGTACCACCGTCGTGGAGGCTTCCAGCGGCAGCACAGCGGTCTCGGAGGCATATTTCGCGCAGCTTCTGGGGTTGCCGTTCGTAGCGGTCATGACCCGCACAACGAGCCCGGAAAAGATCGCGCTGATCGAACAGTTCGGCGGCTCGTGCCTGTTGGTTGACCATGCCTCAGAGGTCTACGCCGCGGCGGCGGACGTCGCTGCCACGTCCAACGGCCACTACATGGACCAGTTCACCTACGCGGAGCGGGCCACGGACTGGCGCGGCAACAACAACATCGCGGAGTCCATCTTCGGGCAGCTGGCGCTGGAGGAACACCCTGTTCCCCACTGGATCGTGGTGGGCGCGGGGACCGGCGGCACCAGCGCGACCATCGGCCGCTACCTGCGCTACCGCGGCCACAACACGCGCCTTGCGGTGGTGGACCCGGAGAATTCCGCATTTTATCCCGGCTGGGTGAACGGTGCGGGTGGAACCAGCACCGGCCTGCCGTCACGGATCGAAGGCATCGGCCGCCCGCGGATGGAACCGAGCTTTGTGCCCGCCGTCATCGACCACATGATCCAGGTTCCGGATGCCGCGTCCATCGCAGCCATGCGGCACCTGCGCACGGTCGCCGACCTGCATGCCGGACCGTCCACCGGCACCAACCTGTGGGGGGTCTGGCAACTCGTGGCGGAAATGGTCGCCGCGGGCCAGCGCGGCAGCATTGTGTCGTTGATGTGCGACGGCGGCGACCGCTATGCCGGCAACTACTACAATCCGGTGTGGCTGTCCGGCCAAGGCCTGGACCCCGAGCCGCATGAGGAAGTCATCCGCCGGTTCTTCGAGACCGGCGTCTGGAGCGCATAGCTGCTGTTCAGATCTCCACCGATTCCCGCGGGGCAAGGCGGGTGTACTCGGTGCCGTATTTCCGGCCCAGCCGGGCCACGTGGGATTCTGCGACCTTCAGTCCGGTTTCGTTCAGCAGCCCGTCGTGGATCTGGAAGGCACGGGGGGCCCGGACGGCGATGACAAAATCCACCACCTCGCTGACCTTGCTCCACGGTGCGTGGATCGGAACCAGCAGCGTCTGCACGCTGAGGCCGTCCGGGATGATGAAAGAGTCCCCCGGGTGGTACACGTTGCCGTCCACCAGGTAGCCGATGTTGGCCACGATGGGAACCTGGGGATGGATCAGTGCGTGCTGTCCGCCGAAGCTGCGCACGTTGAAGCCGGCCGCGTCAAAAGTCGAGCCGGGTTCAACGGTGTGGATCCGTGCTGCCGCCTGGGGCGCCACCTCCCGCAAGTGGGCGGCCACTCCGGCCGGCGCGAAGACCGCCAGTCCGTCCGAGCCCTGCAGGGCGTTGACCATGGCCGGCACATCCACATGATCGCCGTGCTCGTGGGTGATGAGCACGGCCTGCGCCCCGGCCAGGGCTTCGGCGGTCTCGGAGTATGTTCCAGGATCCAGCACCAACACCCGGCCGTCCTGCTCAAGCCGGACGCATGCGTGGGTGTACTTTGTCAGCCTCATAGCGCCAGCCTAGGGTCCGGCCCCCGGCCTGTCCAAGGCACGTCCGGCGGCGCGCTCCCGGCTGGTAATCTGGATGATTGCCACCGTCCCTCAGGGAAGCGAGTACGTTCATGCCGTTCGGCACCAAAACTGGCGCGACGCCGTCGAACGCTGCATCCGGCGCAGGAACCGTCAGCGCGCCCGGCAAGGAGCAGCGCGTCACCAAGCAGCGTGTAGCCGTCAGCGCTGCCCTGGACGAGCTGGATGACTTCGTCAGCACGCAGGAGCTCTACCGCATCCTGCAGAACAAGGGCGTCTCCGTTTCACTGGCAACGGCGTACCGGATCCTGCAGTCCCTCGCGGACGACGGCCTCGTGGACGTCCTGCGCAACGGCGAGGGCGAAGCGGTCTACCGGCGCTGCGCTGTTACCGGGCATCACCACCATCTGCTGTGCCGCAACTGCGGGAAGGCCGTGGAAGTGGAGGCTCCGGCGGTGGAAACCTGGGCGGCCCGGATCGCCACGGAACACGGCTACACAGAAGTGGCTCACACCGTGGAGATCTTCGGCCTGTGCCCGGACTGCACCGCCCTCAGGGCCGCCGGCAAGCTCTGACAGCCAGCGCTGCCTGGTTCGTCACGGTTGACCGTGTCAGCGGGCGTGCACCAGACGGCCGTTGATGCCCTTCTTGGCGCGGACACTGCCCACGACGCGGCACACCACGTAGATCAGGAACGACAGCGTGGTGACATAGGGGCTGATGGGGATCCGCCCACCCAGGGCCAGCAGGATTCCGCCCACCGTGGCCGTGACGGCAAAAACAACGCTGAGGGCCACCACGGCCACCGGAGCGGAGGTCACGCGGAGCGCCGCGGCTGCCGGAGTGATCAGCAATGCGAGTACCAGGAGCGCCCCTACCACCTGGATGGACAGCGCTACGCTGACTCCCAACAAGACCATAAAGATCAGCGCGAGCGTCCGCACGGGCACCCCGCGGGCTTCGGCCAGTTCGGGATCAACGCTGGCAAAGTTCAGCGGGCGCCAGATGGCCACCAGGGCTGCGATGACCAGCACGGCGGCGCCGGCGAGGACCTGCAGCTGGACGGTGTCCACGGAGACGATCTGCCCCGTAAGCAGCCCGAATTTGTTTGCGGCACGGCCTTGGTAGAGCGACAAAAACAGGATGCCGAGCCCAAGCCCGAAGGGCATGATCACCCCAATGATGGAGTTTTTGTCCCGAGCCCGGACCCCCATCAGGCCCAGGAGCAGCGCCGCCGCCACCGAGCCGATCAGCGAGCCGAACACGATGTCCGCGCCGATCAGAAGCGCAAAGGCCGCCCCGGCGAAAGAGAGCTCGGAAATGCCGTGCACGGCGAACGCCAGGTCCCGTTTCATCACGAAGGTGCCCACCAGCCCGCCGAGCAGGCCCAGCACGGCCCCGGCCCAGAGGGAGTTCTGGACCAGCACCAGCAACTCGCCGTAGTTCTCGAAGCTGAAGATCGCTCCGATGATGCTGTCCGCATCCATCAGGCCACCTCCCCCACCGTTGCGTGGACATCGGCATGGTGGTGCGTGGTTGCGTCGGGCAGGCCGACGACGACGATGCGCCCGTTCGCGTGGATGACTTCCACGTGGCTGCCGTACAGCTCGGACAGGACCTCGGTGGTCATGACCTGTTCCGGGGTTCCCACTCTGAAGCGCCCGCCGGCCAGGTACAGCACCCGGTCAACGTAGTCGATAATGGGGTTGATTTCGTGGGTGACAAATACCACCGCGCTGTTCTGGGCGTGGCATTGTTTGTTGATCAGGGCGCTGACGGCCTGCTGATGGTGCAGGTCCAGGGACAGTAACGGTTCGTCGCAGAGGAGGACCTTAGGGTCCGTGGCCAGCGCCTGGGCCACCCGGAGGCGCTGCTGCTCGCCGCCGGAGAGCTGGCCCACCGGGACTTTGGCGTAGTCGCTGGCGCCCACCAGCTCGAGAAGCTCGTCGATCCTGCGGTTTGCCCGGGACATGCCCAGCCGCAGTCCCCAGCGGTGGCCGTCCACGCCGAGCCCTACCAGGTCCCGGGCACGCATGGGCGTGTCCGGAGCAAAGGATTTCTGCTGCGGAATGTAGCCGATCAGGTTGCTGCCGCGCTCCACGGGACGGTCGCCCAAGGTAGCCCGGCCGGACTGCAGTTCCTGAAGGCCCAGGAGGACCTTGAGGAAACTGGTCTTTCCGCTGCCGTTGGGGCCCAGGACGGCGAAAAACTCGCCGGGCCTGATATCCAGGTCGAGACCCTCCCAGAGCAAGCGTTTGCCGAACTGCAGGGACGCCCCGCGGAGGCTGACCACCGGTTTCAACTATTTGTCTCCAAAACTCTGCTGACGTTGTCAACATTGTCCGTCATCCATTGCAGGTACGTCTTGCCCTCAGGCAGTGTTTCGCTGAAGTCAATGACCGGAACGCCCGCTGATTCGGCTGCCTTTTTCAGCGCCTGCGTCTGGGGACCCTCTGTCTGTCCGTTGTAGGCCAGGAACCTGATGTCCTTGGACCCGGCCAGGTCCGTGGCTGCCTTCAGCACCGCGGGCGGAACGTCAGAGCCTTCCTCGATCGCGGCGGTGTAGTCGGCCGGAGTCTTGTTCTCCAGCCCGGCTGCCTCAAGCAGGTACAGCGGGACAGGCTCGGTCAGGGCCACACCTGCGCCTGTTCCGTTGGCCTTCAGAGTGGCGAGCTTGCCGGCAAGACCGTCCACCCGGGCTTTGAAGGTTGCGGCGTTGGAAGTGAAGAGGGCGGCTGAGCCCGGTTCGAGTTCACCCAGTTTGGCCGCCACTGCATCAGCGAGCTTGTCCATGGCAGCCAGGCTGTACCAAACGTGCTCGTTGAACTCACCGTGATCATGGCCGTCAGCCGGCTCGCTCGACGCCGGCGAATCAGCGTGGTCTTCCTTCGGCGCCAGGCCAGCCACCTCGACAGCGGTGACTATATTGCTGTGCGGGATGTTGCTGTCGTCGGCCATCTTGTGGAGGAAGGCGTCGTAGCCGCCGCCGTTCTCGATCACCAGTTCCGCCTTGGAGACCAGCAGCCGGTCCTGTGCGGTGGCCTCGTAGGAGTGCGGGTCCTGGCTGGTCTTGGTGATGATGGCGGTGACGTTGACTTTGTCCCCGCCGATGACCGCCGCAATGTCCCCGTACACGTTGGTGGACGCCACCACGTCAACGACGCCGGCGGATGAGTCGGTGCCGGACGTCGCCGACGGCGCACCGCCGGAGCCGCAGGCGGTGAGCAGCAGGCTCATGCCGGCGAGGGCGGCCAGGGACGTTCGGATGGCGGCGGGATGGCGCACGGAAACCTCAGTTCAGTACAGGGATGGACTTTTTGCGTCTCCAAAAAGCTTACCCCTAAATGTGAATGATTCCTATTTAGGATAGCCGCGCCGGGCCCTTCCGGACCCGGGCGCGTTCAGCCTCCGTTCGGCTCGCCCAGTCGCCTGATGCCGGTGGCCTGCGTTGCGTCCCGGATCTCTCCCACCAACTGCTCGATCACGTCTTCCAGGAAGAGGACGCCGTGGGTCTGCCCGTCCGCACCTATCACGCGGGCCAGGTGTGAGCCCGTGCGCTGCATGACGGACATGGCCGTTTCAACTTCGTCGTCCAGCGCGAGGTTGGCAAGGGAACGGATCCTGCTCTCGGCGATGGGGTGCTGGTAATCCGACTCGGGAATGGACAGCACGTCCTTCACATGGAGGTAGCCGGACAACATGCCGTCGTCGTCCAGCATCGGGAACCGTGAGAACCCGGTCCGGCTGACGGCTTTTTCAAATTCCACCGGGGTGGTGGCCGCCTTCAGCATGACCAGATCGTCCAGTGGAACCATGATGTGCGAAGCCGTGTATTCGGAGAATTCCAGGGCGCCGGTGATCAGGCCCGCGTCATCGTCCACCAGCCCGTGACGGGTTGATTCCTGCACGATCGACTGGACTTCCTCGAGCGTGAAGGACGAGTTCACCTCATCCTTGGGCTCAATCCGCAGGAGCTTGAGGATGTGGTTGGCGGACCAGTTCAGCGCGACGATGGCCGGGTTGACCAGCTTCGCAACAAACATCAGCGGCGGGGCCAGCAGCAAGGCAGCCTTGTCCGCCACCGATACCGAGATGTTCTTAGGCACCATCTCGCCGAACGTCACGTGGAGAAAGGTCACCACCATCAAGGCGATGCCGAACGCTGCGACGTCGGCAACTTCCACCGGCAGCCCAACGGCTTCCAGCGGAGCCGCCATCAGGTGGTGGATGGCCGGTTCGGCCACCTGCAGGATCAGCAGCGAGCACACGGTGATGCCCAACTGCGCGCAGGCCAGCATCAAGGAGACGTTTTCCATGGCGCGCAACGTGGTCTGCGCCCGCTTGGAACCGGCTTCGGCGAGAGGTTCGATCTGGCTGCGCCTGGCCGACATCACGGCGAACTCGGCGCCGACAAAAAACGCGTTCCCCAGCAGGAGGACAACCAGCCAGGCAATTCCGGCCCAGTCACTCATCGTTCCCTCCTGTCGTCCGGAGCAGGCTCCGCTTCGGGTGCTGCCGGATGGAAGGAGATCCGCTCGATCCTTCGGCCGTCCATCCTGGTCACGCTCAGCGTGCCGCCGCCGACGTCGACGGTGTCCCCCACTGCGGCGATCCGGCCCAGCTCACTCATGACGTACCCGCCCACGGTTTCGTAGGCGGCTTCGTCCGGAACGGTCAGCCCCGGAATCTGTTCGGAAAGCTCGTCAGGGCGCAGCAGCCCGGGGAAGTACCAGTCGCCGGAGGCGCTCTGCAGCAGTCCCGGGCGTACCTTGTCGTGCTCGTCGGACACTTCACCGACGATTTCCTCCACCAGGTCCTCAAGGGTGGTGATGCCGGCGGTTCCGCCGTATTCATCCAGGACAATCGCGAGTTGCAGGTTTCCCTCCCGCAGCTCGGCCAGGAGCGCATCGAGGTGGATGGTCTCCGGCACGCGGAGGACATCGGTCATGATGGCTCCGGCCTCCAGGTTGGCCCGCCGGTCCCACGGCACTGCAACGGCCTTCTTGACGTGCACCAGGCCCTTGATGTCGTCGGAGGACTCCCCGATGACGGGGAAGCGGGAGTACCCGGTGCGCCGGGCGGCGTCCAGGATGTCCGATACAGGCTGGTCGGCATCGATGGTCTCCATCCGGATCCGGGGCGTCATAACGTCGGCAGCCGTCCGGGCTGAGAAGTTCAGGGTCCGCGCCACAAAGTTGGCCGTCCCGGCGTCGAGCGTTCCCATGGCGGCGGAGCGCCGCACCAGGGAGGCGAGCTCGGCCGGGGTCCGGGCACCGGAAATCTCTTCCTTGGCCTCCAGGCCAAAGACATTCAGTACCTTGTTGGAAAAACCATTGAGCACCACGATGGCGGGCTTAAAGATGGCCGTAAAGACCAACTGGGGCCGCGCCAATGCTTTGCCAACCTGGAAGGACAGCGCAATGGCCATGTTCTTGGGCACCAGTTCGCCAAGCAGCATGGACAGCAGCGTGGCCAGCACCATGGCGATGACCAGGGAAACGGATGCCGCAGCCACTTCGGGAATTCCGACGGCGGCCAGCGGGCCCTCGAGGAGGCGGCCCACCGACGGTTCCATCACGTAGCCGGTCAGAAGTGTGGTGAGGGTAATGCCGAGCTGACAGCTGGAAAGCTGGGTTGAGAGGGATTTCAGGCACTTGAGCAGCGGGACGGCACCCGTGTCACCGTTGTCGATGGCACGTTGGACCGTGGCCTGGTCAAGGGCAATCAGGGAAAATTCGACGGCGACGAAAAAGCCGGTGCCGGCGATCAGCAGGAGGCCTGCCGCGAGGAGCAACCACTCCATTCAGCATCCCGCCCGAAGGTCGGGAGCAATGGTGTGAGGCCGGGGGAAACGGACCGGCGGAGGATGATCGGCCGAAGCCGATGCTGTTTCCATAGGGGCTCCGCCGGGGTGGGCTGACGGAGAGTGATGGGCGCGTGTTCGGGGTTTGCCGGCTCTGCGGGTGGACTGCGCGGTGCTGTATTTCATGCTCCGCTGACAGCCCCCAGGCCGGCACCTAGATTTACTGTCCATAAGAATTTCAGTCTACAGGAGCAGATTGCGCCTTTCGGCTGGCCGCTGATGATCGCGGCGCGCCCGCACCGGGAAGGCTTCCGGACGCCACAATCCGTGATCTCCGCGTCATTGCCATGATTTGGGTCACCGTTATTGGCAGTTAACACAGAATGCTCATTAGACTGGCAACGGTCCGGGTTCAGGACGCAGAGACTGGTTCGAATGTTGTGCTGCGGCACCGTGGCGGCCAGAGAGAAATCAAACTCATGGAAGAGGCGTATTTCAAGTGCCAGAGCAGCCTAGCCACCGTCTACCAGAGGAATTTGGCGGAAACGAGTGGCTCGTTGACGAACTGTACGAGCAGTATCAGAAAGACAAGAACACGGTGGATACCAAATGGTGGCCCCTTTTCGAGTCCTTCGATTCAGGCAGCGGTTCTTCTTCCAACGGAAGCACGGCGGTAGCCGTGGCCCACCCAGCAACCCGCGAAATGCCGGCTGTACCGCCGGCACCTCCGGCTTCTGCAACAGCTGCACCGGCAACGTCGCCGGCTGCACAGCCTGCGGCGCCGGCCACCGCCCCCGCGGCGGCAAAGAAAGCTCCCGCTACGGTCGCCCGCGATGGCGCGAAGAAGACCGAGCCCGGAAGCGGGGCCCAGCCGATTCCCGCCCAGCTTCCCAAGAACGTCAAGGCACCCACGGCCCCGGAAGAGGACGTGGTATCCGTTCTTCGCGGCCCGGCCAAGGCCATTGCCACCAACATGGTCACCAGCCTTGAGGTGCCCACGGCCACGAGCGTCCGGGCTATTCCGGCCAAGCTGCTGATCGACAACCGCGTGGTCATCAACTCCAACCTCGCCCGTGCACGCGGCGGCAAGGTTTCCTTCACGCACCTCATTGGCTACGCCGTGATCCGGGCACTGGCCCAGTTCCCTTCGATGAACGTCTACTACGACGAAATCGACGGTAAGCCCAGCGCTGTCCAGCCGGCCCACGTCAACTTCGGCATCGCCATTGACATGCCCAAGCCGGATGGCAGCCGCCTTCTCATGGTGCCTAACATCAAGAAGGCAGAGACCCTCAACTTCTCCGAGTTCTGGCACACCTATGAAGACCTCATCAAGCGTGCCCGCGCAGGTAAGCTGACCGCTGATGACCACTCCGGCACCACTGTGTCCCTGACCAACCCCGGCGGCATCGGCACCGTTCACTCCGTGCCGCGTCTGTCCAAGGGACAGGCTGCCATCATCGGCGTCGGTGCCCTGGACTACCCAGCCGAATTCCAGGGTTCCAGCGAAAAGATCGTTGCGCAGAACGCCATCAGCAAGGTCCTCACGCTGACGTCCACGTATGACCACCGCGTCATCCAGGGAGCCGGCAGCGGCGAGTTCCTGAAGCTTGTGCACCAGCTGCTGCTCGGGGCCCAGAACTTCTACGACGACATCTTCGAATCCCTCCGGATCCCGTACGAGCCCGTGCGCTGGAGCCCGGACCTGCAGGTAGACCCGGCCGACGAGATCAACAAGGTTGCCCGGATCCAGCAGCTTATCCACTCCTACCGTGTGCGCGGCCACCTGATGGCAGACACCGATCCCCTGGAGTACGTCCAGCGCAAGCACCCGGACCTTGACGTCCTCACCTATGGGCTGACCCTGTGGGATCTGGACCGCGAGTGGCCCACCGGCGGGTTCGGCGGCAAGCCGATGCTCAAGTTCCGCGACATCCTCGGTGTCCTCCGTGACGCCTACTGCCGCACCACCGGCATCGAGTACATGCACATCCAGGAGCCTGAAGAGCGCAAGTGGTTCCAGGACCAGCTGGAGCACGCGTACTCGAAGCCGAGCCGCGAAGAGCAGCTGCGCATCGTGTCCCGGCTCAACGCGGCTGAAGCATTTGAAACCTTCCTGCAGACCAAGTTCGTCGGCCAGAAGCGCTTCTCCCTGGAAGGCGGCGAATCCCTGATTCCGCTGCTGGACGCCATCATTTCCGATGCCGCTGACGACGGACTGGACGAGGTTGCGATCGGTATGGCCCACCGCGGCCGCCTGAACGTCCTCACCAACATCGCCGGTAAGACCTACGCCCAGGTGTTCCGCGAATTCGAAGGCACGCAGGATCCCCGCTCCGTGCAGGGCTCCGGCGACGTGAAGTACCACCTGGGTACGGAAGGCACCTTCACCTCGGAAAACGGCAACGAGACCAAGGTCTACCTCGCCGCTAACCCGTCCCACCTCGAGGCGGTCGACTCCGTGCTCGAAGGCATCGTCCGCGCCAAGCAGGACCGCCTGGACCAGGGCGAGGCCTTCCCGGTGCTGCCCCTGATGGTCCACGGTGACGCTGCATTTGCCGGCCAGGGCGTGGTTGCCGAAACGCTGAACCTGTCCCAGCTCCGCGGCTACCGGACCGGCGGCACCATCCACGTCGTGGTCAACAACCAGGTGGGCTTCACCACTGCCCCGTCATCGTCGCGTTCGTCCACGTACTCCACGGACGTCGCCAAGATGATCCAGGCGCCAGTGTTTCACGTGAACGGCGACGATCCCGAAGCTGTGGTGCGCATCGCGCAACTCGCCTACGAGTTCCGCCAGCGCTTCCACAAGGACGTTGTGATCGACATGGTGTGCTATCGCCGCCGTGGCCACAACGAGGGTGACGACCCCTCGATGACCCAGCCCATGATGTACAACCTGATCGAAGCCAAGCGCTCCGTCCGCAAGCTGTACACCGAGGCCCTCATCGGCCGTGGCGACATCACCGAGGAAGAAGCCGAGCAGTTGCTCCGCGACTACCAGGAACGGCTGGAACGGGTCTTCGCTGAGACGCACGCGGCCCAGACCTCGCCCATCCCGATTATCACTGCGGACTCCGCCGCCGTCTCCGACATTGAGCGTCCCATCGCCCAGCAGGCTGACTTCGGCACCAACGCCCCGGCCTCCACTGCCATCTCGCCGGAGACCCTGGCGCACATCGGCAAGGCCCATGTCCAGATCCCCGAGGGCTTCACCGTCCATGCCAAGCTCAAGCAGCTCCTCGAAAAGCGCGAGCAGATGTCCCGCGAAGGCGGCATCGACTGGGGCTTTGGCGAGATCGCGGCCTTCGGTTCGCTCATCATGGAAGGCGTTCCCGTCCGGCTTGCCGGCCAGGACTCACGCCGCGGCACGTTTGTGCAGCGCCACGCCGTGTTCCACGACCGCGCCAACGGCGGTGAGTGGCTGCCCCTGGGCCACCTCTCCGATGACCAGGCCAAGCTGTGGATCTACGACTCCCTGCTGTCCGAATACGCGGCCATGGGCTTCGAATACGGCTACTCGGTGGAACGCCCGGATGCCCTGGTGCTGTGGGAAGCGCAGTTCGGTGACTTCGTCAACGGCGCGCAGACCATCATCGATGAGTTCATCTCCTCGGCCGAGCAGAAGTGGGGCCAGCGCTCCTCCCTGGTCCTGATGCTGCCGCACGGCTACGAAGGCCAGGGCCCGGACCACTCCTCCGCACGCATCGAACGCTTCCTGCTGATGTGCGCCGAAGAGAACATGATCGTCGCCAACCCCACCACGGCGGCATCACACTTCCACCTGCTGCGCCGCCAGGCCTACAGCAGGCCGCGCAAGCCGCTGATCATCTTCACTCCGAAGCAGCTGCTGCGCCTCAAGGCTGCCGCGTCGTCCGTCGAGGACTTCACCACGGGGGCCTTCCGCACCGTCATCGGCGACCACGAGCAGTTGGCGGCAGACGCCGTCGAACGCGTACTGCTGGTCTCCGGCCGCCTGTACTACGATCTCCTGTCCACCCGGCAGAAGACCGATGACAAGACCACCGCGATTGTCCGCGTGGAGCAGCTCTACCCGCTGCCGCACGAAGAAATCGCAGCGGAACTGGCCAAGTACCCGAACGCCGAGGTTGTCTGGGCACAGGACGAACCCGCAAACCAGGGGCCGTGGCCGTTTATGGGACTGAACCTCCCGGAGGCGCTGGACCGGCGCGTCCGCCTGGTGTCGCGTCCCGCGTCGGCCTCCACTGCGGCGGGCTCCATGAAGCGGCACGCTGCCGAGCAGGATACGCTCCTCAAGCAGGCATTTGCACGGAAGTAGTACCAGTGGCTGCCCGGCCGGACGTCGAAATACCAGACTCCGGCCGGGCAGTTCTGTTTAATGAAGATGGATCATAGCCACGCCGGTTGGCCACAACCGGCACGGACGTTAAGAGGGACTTGTGGAAGACAGGAAGCTGCGGATCGCAGCTGTTGGAGATGAACTGCTTGCCGGGCTGGGCGATCCCAGGGCCCTCGGCTGGCTGGGCCGCGTGTTGGCCCGCACTCCGCAGGACGGCATGGTCATGGAAGCGTACGCCCTCCCCTGTCCCCAGGAAGGAACCGAAGGGCTGGCTGCCCGCTGGCAGGAGGAGGCCGGACGGCGGTTCGGCGACCAGCACGAAAACCGCCTGGTGATCGGCCTCTCGGGCCGGGACATCGAGTTCGGCCTTTCCACCGCCCGCAGCCGCCTGAACCTGGCCAATATCCTGGATACGGCCACGCAGAACCGGATCGAGGTGTTTGTCGTTGGCCCGCCGCCCACGCTGGACCCGGTACAGAACCGCCGGCTCGCCGATCTCAACACCGCTTTCGCTGACGTCACCACCAGGCGCAAGCACCTCTATGTGGACACGTTCTCCCCGCTGCTGAACCACGAGCAGTGGCGCCAGGACCTTGCGGCCAACACCGGCACGCCAGGGCAGGCGGGCTATGGCCTGATGGCCTGGCTGGTCCTCCACCGCGGCTGGTTCCAATGGCTGGGCATGGACGCCCCCGAGTAGGCTTCAAGCTCCTTCAGTCGCGATATATCTTGACCGGCTCCCCCGGACCGTTGTATCTTGGGGTAATCAGTCACGATATATCGCGTTTTTGGAGGATTCATGACAGAGGACAGCTGGACCGTCACAGGTCCGCAAAGCATCGATGTTGGCCACGTCAGGTCGCTGAAGCTGGGCATGGTCCGCGGCAGGTTCGACGTCGTGACCCACTCAGAGGCCGTTGTTCGCGTGGAGATCAACGAGGTCCAGGGCGATCCTGTGTCGGTGACGCTGACGGACGGCAGGCTTGAGGTCCGCCATCAGCTGCACGGCCCCCAGGGCTGGTTCAAGAACCTGATGGGCACGGTCAACCACAACAGCAACAACTCAGCGGTTATCAGTATTGCCCTGCCGGCCGGCGTGGAGGTGGAGGCCGGGACAGTCAGCGGCGATGGCCTCGTCTCCGGAATCAGCGGGCACACCCGGCTCAATACCGTCTCGGGTTCAGTGATGGCAGACGGAACGTCCGGGGAACTTCACGTCAACACCGTCAGCGGCGAGGTCATCGCGCGAAACCACGACGGCGTCCTGACCGCCAAGAGCGTCTCCGGCGAGGTCACCGCCTCCGGCCGGTTCAGCAACATCCGGGCTCACACGGTCAGCGGCGACATGAGTTTTGACTTGCTCGGATTCACCCACGATTTCGGTGCCAATTCAGTCTCCGGCGACCTCACCATCAGGCTGCCCCACGACGTCGGGGTGGATATCGTGGCGAAGTCTGCCAGCGGCGTTGTGGTGATTGATGACCAGCAGTACTCCCAGCCCGGCGGCAAGGTGGAAACCATTGCCGGACCGGACGGCAAGCTGATGCTGGTCCGGACGAACTCGGTGTCTGGGAAGACGTCCATCTTCCATGGCCAGCCGGCCCGCAACGACGACGCAAGAAGCCCGGAAGCGGGGCACTGATGCCCCCGGTGTTCGCCCATGGGGCGCTCCGGTTGTACCTGCTCGCGCTGCTGGAGTCGGGGCCCAAACACGGTTATGAACTGATCAAGGCCCTCAGCGAACGGTTCGGCGGTACGTACTCCCCCAGCGCGGGAACCATCTATCCGCGGCTGGGGAAGCTGGAGGAAGAGGGGCTCGTTGACACCGAGTCTGTTGGCCGCCGCACCAACTACCGCATCACCGCGGCTGGCATTGCCGAGCTCAACAAGCGCCGGGAGGAACTCGCGGGCGTCGAGAACGACATTTCCGCTTCCGTCCGCCGCCTGGCGGACAACCTGCGGTCGGATATCCGCGCCAACATGCGCGGGTTGCGGGCTGACCTGGCGGCTACAGCGGAGGCGGCCCGTTCCACGGCGCGGGCCGCGGATTTCAGGAGAGTCGGCCGCCTGTCGTCCGAAGGCTTCCGGGAGCTGAAGGAAGCGGAGATGCTGCTGCAGGCGTTCCGGGACGACCTGCGGGTGGAGCTGCGGCTGCAGGCCACCCGGCAACCGCTGAGCGCGCTCACACTGGAAACCGTCAGGACCGTGCTGGACCAGGCGCGCATCTCCATCCGCAACTCACTGCCTGGCTGAGCCGCATGCTGAGCCGACCGGCTGAGCAAGCCGCCGGACGCCGCCGCCGCTCAGTATTGGCCCCGGTCACAGCCCGTTTCGGTTTCGCGGCGTGTCCCATGGTGTGGGAGACTTGAGGGCAGCTCTTTTGAGTACCAACATTTAAGGAGGCCAGCTATGAGCAAGCGTGCACGTAAACGTCGTGACCGTAAGCGTGGCGGCGCGAACCACGGGAAGCGCCCCAACGCCTAAGCTAAAGCTTGGAAAACGGTTTAAGCGAAGGACCCCGGAAGCCACTCGGCTTCCGGGGTCCTTCGTCTTTGCGCTGTTCTTTTTGCGCCTGCAGTACTGCAGGCGGGTGGCGCTTGTGTCAGGCGTCCACCGGGCGGATGGAGTGGATCCGGTCCAGGATGGCGTTCTTCAGGTTTTCCGGAGCGGCCTCGGTGCACGAGCGCTTCACCATGGTGCGGATCACGCACTCCAGGTCGTACTGCTCGGTGCACTCAGGGCACTCATCAAGGTGGGTCTTGATTTCCGTGATGTCCTCGCGGGTCAATGCCCCGTCGAGGTATTCGTAGATGCGTTGCATCCGGGCGTCATCGCAGTCGCCTAGTCCTTGGCAGTCGCTCATTTCCTGTTCTCCTGTTTTGTGCTCGCGGCCGTGTCCTGTGATTCGACGGCGCCTTTGAATCCTCGTTCGGCGGCATAGTCCGCCAGCATGTCCCGCAACATTTTCCGGCCGCGGTGGAGCCGGGACATCACTGTCCCGATGGGCGTGTTCATGATGTCTGAGATTTCCTTGTACGCGAAGCCTTCGACGTCGGCGAAGTACACCGCCAGCCGGAATTCCTCGGGAATCGCCTGGAGCGCCCGCTTGACGTCCGAGTCCGGCAGGTGGTCCAGCGCCTCAGCTTCGGCTGAGCGCAGGCCCCGGGAGGTGTGCGACTCAGCCCTGGCAAGCTGCCAGTCCTCGATGGTGTCCGAGTTCGACTGCAGGGGTTCGCGCTGCCGCTTGCGGTAGAGGTTGATGTACGTGTTGGTCAGGATCCGGTACAGCCAGGCCTTGAGGTTGGTACCGGGCTTGTACTGGTGGAACGCTGAGAACGCCTTGGTGTAGGCCTCCTGGACCAGGTCTTCAGCATCCGCGGGGTTCCTGGCCATCCGCATGGCGGCCGAGTAGAGCTGATCCACGTACTGCATGGCATCACGCTCAAAACGGACCCGGCGTTCTTCCGCTGATTCGGTGGCCACATCCACGGGTTGCTCAGTGGGCGCGGGCTCGGCGGACACAGGCTCGGCGGACACGGCCTCAGCGGCCGCAGGGACGCCCGCTTTAGGCTGCGCGTCGCTTCCTGCCGGCGTTTCACTGCTGGCATTGGCTTCGCTGCTTGTTTTGGCTTCGCGTTCGGATGCCTCATACATGGCCTCGAGGGCCGGATCCAGGGTGCTCATTGCGTTCAAGTCTACTGTGACGGCCCTGGCACGTGATGTTCCGTACTCCGGAGGATCGGATTCCAGAGTCTGCAGCGCCACCGGCCCGGTGGGTTCCGTCCCGTCCTTCAGTAACCTCAAGGGCAACTCCACTCTGTCTCAGGCCAGGGTGTTCCAGGAAAATATCTGCCCGGCAATCCATGGTGTGTCAATTCGTCCGGTGTTCGGCGGACCCGCAATTCATAACCGCCGGCGGCAGGCAAATATTCCTCAAAAGTGCAAGACTAGAACGGACTCCGCCGCATTCGGTGCGGTTCGTCCAGCCAGGAGGAAATCCATGTCCTTTGTCCGTACTCTCGCCCGCCCCATGCTGGCTTCCAGTTTCGTCGTCGCCGGACTGGACAAGCTGAAGAACGCCGATGACACCGCCACCCAGCTCTCGCCGTTCCTGCAGAAGGCGGCCGCGTCGCTGCCGTTCCAGGCCGACGAGAAGATGCTGGCACGCGTGATCGGCGGAACGCAGGTGGGTGCCGGCGTACTGTTCGGCCTGGGCAAGTTCAGCCGGCTCTCGGCATCACTGCTGACCGTCATCTCCCTCCTTAATACCTTTGTGGAGTGGCGCAGCGCGGACATCAGCACCAAGGAAGGCCGCCAGGCCCGCCGGAACCAGCTGCTCAAGAACGTTTCCCTCAGCGGCGGCGCCCTGCTCGCCTCAGTGGACACCGCCGGCAAGCCGGGCCTGGCCTGGCGTGCCGAGCACCTCGCCGCAGACGCCCGGAAGTCAGCTGCAGGTGCGCGGAAGACCACCGGCCAAAAGTTCCACAAGGCGGACAAGGCCGTGCGCCGCGCCGTGGATCACGCAACGGGGGCGTAAGGACGGATGACCGGTTCCACCCCGCCCGCAACCACGGACCCGCGCATCAGCACCGACACCGTTCCGCACTGGCCGGCTCCCTTCGCCGGCAGGCCCATCAACGCCACCGTGACGGTGCCTGGTTCCAAGTCCCTGACCAACAGGTTCCTGGTCCTGGCTGCGCTGGCTGACGGGCCGTCCCGTCTCCGCGCACCCCTGCATTCCCGGGACTCCGCCCTGATGATCGAGGCCCTCCGCCAGCTCGGTGCCACCATCACGGAGGTGCCCGGCGACGGAGCATTCGGGCCGGACCTTGAGGTCACGCCGCTGAGCCAGGAGGCGCCGTCGTCGACGACGCACATTGATTGCGGCCTCGCCGGAACAGTGATGCGTTTTGTTCCGCCGCTGGCGGCGCTGCGCAACGGCGTGAGCGTGTTCGACGGCGATCCCCACGCCCGGAAGCGCCCCATGGGCACCATCATCGAGGCCCTGAGAGCCCTCGGAGTGGCCCTGACCGCGGACGACGGCGGGACCCCCTCGTCACTGCCGTTCACCGTTGAAGGCACCGGGCAAGTCCGGGGCGGCCACCTGGTGATCGACGCCAGCGCGTCATCCCAGTTTGTCTCCGCCCTCCTGCTGGTCGGCGCCAGGTTCACCGACGGACTCCACCTGGAGCACGTGGGCAAACCCGTGCCCAGCCTGGACCACATCAACATGACGGTTGCCGTACTTCGCGGCGTCGGCGTGACCGTGGACGATTCCCTGCCGAACCACTGGGTGGTGGCCCCGGGCCCCATCCGTGCTTTTGATCAGCGCATCGAGCAGGATCTCTCCAACGCCGGCCCGTTCCTGGCCGCAGCATTGGCCTCCGGCGGCACCGTCCGCATCCCGGACTGGCCCGCCGGCACCACCCAGGTGGGGGACCTCTGGCGCAGCATCCTGGCGGACATGGGCGCGGACGTCAGCCTCGCTGACGGCGTCCTGACCGTCACCGGCGGGCCAGAGATCAAGGGCGCGGATTTTGATGAAACCAGCGAGCTCGCCCCCACCGTGGCGGCCCTCTGCGCCCTGGCCGCCGGACCTTCACGGCTGACCGGCATCGCGCACCTGCGCGGCCACGAGACGGACCGGCTGGCCGCGCTCGTCACCGAAATCAACCGCCTCGGCGGCGACGCGGAAGAGACCAGCGACGGCCTCGTGATCCGCCCGGCCAAGCTGCACGCCGGCGTCGTCCACAGTTACGCGGACCATAGGATGGCCACTGCCGGCGCCATCCTCGGCCTCGCAGTTCCGGGCATCGAGGTCCAGGACATCGCCACCACGGCCAAGACCATGCCGGAATTCCCGCAGATTTGGGCGGACATGCTCGCCCAGGGCGCGTCCGCCGGCGACGCCACGGAAGGTTCCGCTGGTGGCACGCAGCACTGATTCCTGGGACGAGTCCGACGTCCGGATCCGGCCCAGCAAAAAGGGCTCGCGGCCGCGCACGAAGGACCGCCCCAGACACGACGACGCCGTGACGGGCCGCATCATTACCGTGGACCGCGGCCGGTACACCGCCGTCGTCGGTGAGGACTCGGGCGACGAACGGATCATCATCGCCGCGAGGGCCCGCGAACTGCGCCGCTCCCCCGTGGTGGCCGGCGACTTCGTCTCCCTTGTAGGCGATGTGTCCGGGGAGCCCGACACCCTGGCCCGGCTGGTCCGGATCCAGGACCGCAGGACCTTGCTGCGCCGCAGCGCCGATGACACTGATCCGATCGAGCGTGCGGTGGTGGCCAATGCCGATCAGCTGGTGGTGGTGGTGGCCGCCGCGAACCCGGAGCCACGCACCGGCTTCATTGACCGCGCCCTGGTGGCCGCGTACGACGCCGGCATCGAGCCGCTGCTGCTGGTGACCAAGGCGGATGTCAAGGATCCCGCGGAACTGTTGTCCAACTATGAGCACCTCGACTTCCCGGTGATCATCAGCCGTACGTCGGACTCCGAGGCCTCAGGTATCGATGCCCGCTCCGATGACGGCCTCTCTGCCCGCCTGGACGGAGACGCGGTTTCGCAACTCCGCGCGTACCTCGAGGGCAAGGTCTCGGTGATGCTGGGCCATTCCGGCGTGGGCAAATCCACCATGGTCAATGCGCTCACCGGGGCCGAACGGGCTACCGGTGGCGTGAACGCGGTGACAGGCCGCGGCCGCCACACGTCGTCGTCGGCCCTTGCCCTGAAACTGACCGGCGCCCCCGCCGGTAGCTGGATCATCGACACTCCTGGCATCCGCTCGTTCGGCCTGGCCCACGTGGATCCGGACCGGATACTAAGGTCCTTCCCGGACCTGGAACCGGGCACGGATGCCTGCGAGCGTGGTTGCAAGCACAACACCGCGGCCGTCAACTGCGGCGTGGATTCCTGGGTGGCGGCCGGTCAAGCGGGCCCCACCGGCCCGGCCCGGCTCGCGTCCCTGCGGCGGCTGCTCGGCACTGATCCGCGCCTGGTGGGCCAGGAAACCAAGGAACTAGGCAGCATCGGCTAGACGGAACGCCGATGTCCCCAACCCTGCGGTCCGGAGACGGTAGTTTGGAACCATGATCCAACCCGCTTCGAGCTACAACGATGACTTGCGCCTTGCCCATGTGCTGGCAGATTCCGTGGATGACCAGACCATGAGCCGCTTCAAGGCACTGGACCTCCGCATCGAGACCAAGCCGGACCTGACGCCGGTTACGGACGCGGACAAGTCCGCGGAGGAAGCCATCCGCGGCCAGCTGTCCCGCTCGCGTCCCCGCGACGCCGTGCTGGGCGAGGAATTCGGCAGCTCGGGCCATGGCTCCCGCCGCTGGATCATTGATCCCATCGACGGCACCAAGAACTTTGTCCGCGGCGTCCCGGTGTGGGCCACCCTGATCGCCCTCGTGGACGAAGGTGAACCCGTGGTGGGAGTGGTCAGCGCGCCCGCACTGGGCAAGCGCTGGTGGGCCGCCAAGGGTTCCGGCGCGTACATGGGCAAGTCCCTCGCCGCCGCAACGCGGCTCCGGGTCTCGGACGTCTCCAAGCTTTCGGATGCCTCCCTGTCCTACTCCAGCCTGGGCGGCTGGAAGGAGCGCGGCAATCTGGATGAGTTCCTGGGCCTGACCGAGGACGTGTGGCGCACGCGCGCCTACGGCGATTTCTGGTCCTACTGCATGGTGGCCGAAGGTTCCGTGGACATCGCCTGCGAGCCCGAACTGAACCTCTACGACATGGCTGCCCTCGTGCCCATCGTGGTGGAAGCCGGCGGCCGCTTCACCTCTTTGGAGGGACAGGACGGGCCGTTCGGCGGAAACGCCCTGGCCACGAACTCCATCCTGCACTCAGAGGTGCTCAAGCGGCTGAACCCGGACCTGGACGATCTCCTCTAGGCACTTTCTTCGAATTATCGACGGCGGACGCCCCCTCAAGGGGGCGTCCGCCGTCGTATCTTCGACAAATGCGCGATTCCTCAAACGCGCGTAACAAAGTCCTTAACATTGGGCTGGCTTCCTTTGTGCAGCGGCAGATGTTCTACGCTCTTAACAGGTCACGAGTGCCAGCGCTAAACCCCGGTTTGCTGGCCGGCAACCCTCCATTCGCGGTGGGGTGCCCCGGGTGACGACCAGGCCGGTCCGGAATGGACACGGCAAGCGCGGATTCCCGGTACGGGGAGTCCTTTTAGAGTGAGGTCTCCGTGACAACTGCCACCGTCTCCCCCAACACTGTTTCTCCCAGCAACGCCGCCCCCGCCAACGCCGCTGCGCTGATCCACGATGCCGCCGCCATCGCCGGGCGCCCCCTTTCTGCCGTCACCGGCGCGGAAATCCAGGCACCGTTGATCCAGGGCGGCCATGTCCGCTACGCAAACCTGGACTACGGCGCATCCGCTCCTGCCCTCTCCGTGGTGTCCGCCTACCTCAACGAGATCCTGCCGTTTTACGCCAGCGTCCACCGAGGCGCGGGCTTTGCGTCCCAGATCAGCACCTCCGTGTACGAGAACGCCCGGAACGTCGTCCGCGACTTTGTGGGCGGGCGCCCGGACGACTCCGTCATCTTCACCCGGAACACCACCGACTCGCTGAACCTGCTGGCGGGTTGCCTGCCGGCGACGGACGGACGGCCGAATGGCGATGTCCTTTATCTGGACATCGAGCACCACGCCAACCTCCTGCCGTGGCAGGGCGTCCCGCACCGCAGCGTCGTCGCCGCGGACACCATCGTAGGGACCCTTGAGGTCCTGCGCGCCGAACTTGAGCAGGGCAACGTCAGTCTCCTCGCGGTGACGGGCGCCTCCAACGTCACCGGGGAGATCCTCCCGGTCAAGGCCCTGGCCGCCCTCGCCCATGAGTACGGGGCGCGGATCGTGGTGGACGCCGCGCAGTTGGCGCCGCACCGGCGCATCAATATCAGCACCGACGACGTCGACTACCTCGCCTTCTCCGGCCACAAGCTCTACGCGCCCTTCGGCTCCGGGGTCCTGGTGGGCCGCACGGACTGGCTCGACGCCGGTACTCCCCACCTGGCCGGCGGCGGCGCCGTCCGCGAGGCCAAGCTCGACGGCGTCAGCTGGGCCACCGGCCCGGCCCGGCACGAGGGCGGCTCCCCCAACGTCCTGGGTGCGGCTACCCTGGCACGCGCCACCCAGGTCATCGCATCCTTGGACCAGGACCGCTGGCACGCCCACGAATCGGCCATCCGGTCATTCCTGGTGGACGGGCTCGGGAAGATCGACGGCGTCACCGTGCACCAGATCTTCTCGGATACGGACGCTGACACCGGCACCATCGGCGTGGTGAACTTCTCCGTGGCAGGGTACGACGCCGGACTCGTTGCCGCCTACCTGTCGGCCGAGCATGGCGTGGGCCTCCGGGACGGTCGCTTCTGCGCGCACCCGCTCCTCAAGCGCCTTGGCCTTCCCTCCGGTTCGCTGCGGGCCAGCTTCGGCGTAGGCTCCCGACTGGAGGACGCCCAACGGCTCCTCGCAGGCCTGGAACAGCTCCGCCGGACCGGACTGGGCTGGGACTACGTGGTGGACGCGGGCCGCTGGGTTCCGGCCAACGACACCCGCACCTACCCGCACTGGGCTCCCAACACGCCGGGCACCGCCGGCGCGGCTCCGTGCCTTGACGACTGACTGACGCTTCCTCCCCTGGTTCCTGACCTGGCTGCCGCCTGACCCAGCGGCTGCCGCCCATGCGGTAAATTCGAAGGATACCGATGGGCACAGTTGAAGGAGGCCGCGCGTGGCACGGGGTGGCCCCAGAATTGAGCACGGACGCCGCCTGGAACTCGGACAGAGTTTCCAGGACGGCGGCGAACACTACCAGCGCGTACGCCCTGGATACCCTGCCTACTCAGCGGACTGGCTGATCCCTGCCGGGGCCACGGACGCCGTGGACGTGGGCGCCGGAACCGGCAAGTTCACCGCCCTTCTACTGGAACGCGGCCTGGCGGTTTCCGCCGTGGACCCGTCGCCGGACATGCTTGAACAGCTGCGGGCCCACTACGCGGCGGCGGACGCGACGCAGGGGACGGCAGAGGCCACCGGCCTCGCTGACTCCTCGTTCGACGTCGTGAGCGTTGCGCAGGCCTGGCACTGGTGCGATCCGCTGCCGGCGAGCACCGAACTGGCGCGGATCCTGCGGCCGGGCGGAACGCTGGGGCTGATCTGGAACCAGCTGGACACGTCTGTTCCGTGGGTGCACCGGTTGTCCCGCATCATGCATGCGGGCGACGTCTACAAGCCCGGGTTCCGACCGGTGGTGGGCCCGGAGTTTGAAGGCCTCGAAAGCCATGTGACGCGGTGGGAGGACAACCTCAGCACAGCGGACATCATGGAACTGACGAAGTCCCGCAGCTACTACCTGCGCGCCGGCGAAGCCACCCGCAGCAAGGTCCTGGCCAATCTGGACTGGTATCTGCACGAGCATCTGGGGCACGCCGTGGAAGCGGACATCAGCCTGCCGTACCTGACGCTGACGTGGCGGGCAGCGAAGGCGTGACGGGCGCGGAGCACCGGGTAGGCTTGGAGGCGTGAAGACCAGCGCGCCCTCCTCCTCGATCGAGGACTACGTCAAGGTCATCTACGGCTTCACGGAGTGGCAGGATAAACCAATTACGTCCTCCCAGCTCGCGCAGCGCTTGGGGGTGGCCAATTCTTCGGTCTCAGAGATGGTCCGCAAGCTCAAGGACCAGGGCCTGGTGGACCACAAGCCCTACAGCGCCATCACCCTCACGGACTCCGGTGTCCGGCTGGCACTGTCCATGGTGCGCCGGCACCGGCTTATTGAGACCTACCTCGTCCAGGAGTTCGGCTACAGCTGGGACGAAGTCCACGACGAAGCCGAATTGCTGGAGCATGCGGTGTCGGACACGTTTATCGAGCGTATGGCGGCGAAACTCGGCAACCCGCAACGCGACCCGCACGGCGACCCGATCCCCGCCGCGGACGGCACCGTGCTGCTGCCAGAGGCCCACCTGCTCGGCGAACTCGATCCCGGGCACACCGGCCGGATCACCCGCATCAGCGACGAGAACCCGGATCTGCTGCGCTATCTTTCCGCCGAGGAAATCGATCTCGACGCCGAGGTGGAGGTAGTGGGCCGCAAGCCGTTCGGCGGCGCACTGATGGTGCGGATCAGCAACGCAGGGCGTAAGCGGGATTACGATCTCGCGGATGAAGTCACCGCTGCGCTTTGGGTCCACAGCGACCACCCCCACACCGGCTGCACCCTCAGCGACAGCTGAATGACTAACGCCCAGGTGCCGGGATGGCAGGCCTGGCTGGCCGTTGCGATGGGCGGCCTGGCCGGAACGGAACTCCGGTACGGCCTGGGACTCGCGTTTCCGGAAACCGCGGGGACAATGCCACTGACCACCCTGGGAATCAATGTGGCTGGCAGCTTTGTGCTGGCCGGCCTCACCACGGTCTGGATGGCCCGGCCGCGGACTGCATTCTGGCTCCGCGCCGGCCTCGGGCCAGGACTTCTGGGCTCGTTCACCACGTTCTCAGCCGTAATTTTCTCGATTGACCAGCTGGCCACGGCCGGCGAACATCCGGTGTGGATGGCTTACCTGGGGCTGTCCCTGGCGTTGGGTCTGGGCGCCGCGGCCGGTGGCTGGCGGACCGGGCGGCTGCTCACCGACCGGCTGGAGGCAGCATCATGATGGGCGCGGTCCTGGTGGGGGTGTTCGGCATGGCGGGCGCCCTTCTGCGCTTCGCCGTCGACAGCTGGTTCGCCCACCATTCGGGGCCCCGGGGCGCCGTGCGCTCCAGCGGGACGCCGCGGCACTGGCCGTGGGCCACGCTGACAGTCAACGTCACCGGGTGCCTGATCATCGGGCTGTCCATCGGGGTCACCGGAAGGCTCGGCCTTGCACCCGAGTGGCAGACCGCCGTCGCCACCGGCCTTGCCGGCGGCCTCACCACATTCAGCTCCTGGACCACCGCGACTGTGCGGCTGCTGAGCGAGTCGCGCTTCGGTGCCGCAGCCCTAAACGTCGGTGCCAACCTGGCCGCCGGTTTCGCCGCGGCGGCTGTGGGCATCGCGCTGGCGCCGTAGGACGCTCTTCCGACCCCATGAGGCGAGGGCGATGAACTGGCTACCCGGTGTGGATCCGCAAGCTGGATCCACCCCGGGATCCCACCGTTACGGCGTGCCCACAATGTAGTAGCCTGCGACGTCCGCGATCAGGTGGGTGGTGCCGTTCGAGTTGTTGACCAGTGTGACCTTGCCGTCAGCGCCCACGGGAACAGTAACGGAATTCGGCACGGTCTGGCCCGGGACGAAGTTCTCGTTGGAGGTGGTAGGCCGGGTGGTCCCCGACGCGTAGGCGATAATATGCCCATAAGACTGAGGCTGGGTCACCGTGAGGTTGAACACAATAGCAGAGACCTTGAGCGGGATGCCCGCGACTCCGGCAGCCTGGAAAGAAACAGACGAAAACGCGCCGGCGGGCGCAGTGTTTCGGGTGTCCAACAGCCGGGACGGGGTCACCGGCACAAAAGCCCCGGGCGCCGTTGGAACTGGAGCCACGCCCAGCGGCCTGTCGGCGAACCAATAGCGCTTGGCGACGTCGTCACTGGCCATTACTACAAGTCCCGTCTTGCTGGTCACGGGCTGCTTGCTGGTGGTCACGTCGTTAATGTTCGGAGAGGCCGGATCCTCCATGATGGGGGTGCCCCGGCCCGCTCCAAATACAGGATTGTCCATAGAAGCGGTCTTCTCATAAATGCTGCCCGCCACGCCGTCATAAGCGCACCCGCTGACCGTCGATGAGGGTCCAGTTTGGAACGCGTGCACAAGGTTGTTCTCCGGGTCCAGCACTATTTGCGGACGTGAGGTGCAATCGCCGGTGAGCGATATCGTCGACTTCGAGAAAGAGCCGGTGCCTGGTTTGAAGACCAGTAGCACCAACTGATCCAGCGTCGGATCGGTAGACGCAACATCGAGATTGGTCTTCACCGCGGCGAACACCCGTCCGGCGGAGTCTGCCTGCAGTGATTTGAGGTTGAGATGGTCATCGGCCAGTCCTGTGCCTTTGGTCGCTGCCTGCACTTTCCATGACGAGGTTGCCGTCGGGGCTGTTCCGTCCGTTCGCGTGGCCCACCAAACGGACCCTGTTCGCTGGTCGCTCCACATCACCCCGATTTTCTTCTCGCCGTATGCGACGATGGCTGAGATGTCATCGGGTGCTGGATTCGGGTTGGCAACCGGAATGATAAACGGAGCTGCCCAGATGGTGCCGCCAGGAGCGGAGTTGTTCACGTAAACCGTGTTGGTGAACCCAGTGACTGCGTCGCCGGCAACCTGCGTCCACGTGGCCCAGATAGCACCGGTGGTGTCTTGGGCAATGGTCATTGACTCGCTGCTGTTTTTCGCGATCACACTGGGGAATCCACTGTCAAGCGTGTAGTGTCCACCGGAATAACTGTACCTGTAGAGGTATGCGTACTGCTCTGGGATTGAAGGCAGCGGTGTTACTTCATTCGATACGGTAACCACATGGGATGCGATGTACAGATGGCTGCCGTCCCAGAGTGTGTCCGCCAGGGTATTCGTACGGCTATCAATAAGCACACCAGTATCCACCCAGGTCTCGGAGCTGCGGTCCAGGCGGTAGATGTGCCACCCACTGCCCGTGGTCCACATGTCCGCCCACCACGAGCCGTCGTTCCACCACAACTTGCTCTGCGGCTTATCCGAAGTGGGGGGCTTGCCGGCGCCTGAGTAGCTGATGCTCGGGTGCCCGTAGGTGGTCGCGGCCTCGGCACCATTGGCGGCAGCTAGGACTGTCCCCGCTACGATGGTGGCCAAAACCAGAATCTGACTCAGCCAATTGACAGTTCGCTTCATTTTCATGGCAGCCCTCCCGGGCATGATCGGGCATCACGATAAGGCCCCGCTCAACGGAGTCGAAGAGCGCGGCAACCTTTTGCACCGAGCGTCATCTGGCCTGTCACCCAACTTCCGTCAGCCCAGTATCCGGCCGGTCCACATAGCCTAGTGTTTCGCCAAATGGGCAGTCACGAGTAGTCAGTACTCGCTTTTCAGGAACGAGTCTCCACAGCACAGCTGTGTCGCTTAGCCTTCGCATCGAAAGGTCAGGAACCGACGCCGGAGAGTGCCGCGAAGCGCCGGCGAGGGTTTTGCTGTCTTGCAAGGCATCTCCTCCTCCTCCTGCGCTGTTCCGTTCGCTTCAGGCTTCCCACCCTGTTGGTCCCCGTCCCGTATCGTTGACTCTGATGATTAGCAGACGTGACGCGGCAATTGCCCTTGATGTACCGATGGAAATGGCCCAGCGCCATGGCATCCCCAAACGAATGACCGAGGCGGAGCTGGGCGACATCCTGGACAACCCACCAGCATGGCTGATCCAGTCGCGGGCCAACCGGACCGGCAAGCGTCCGGTCTGGGTGCACCTGGAATGCGCCGTCTGCGGCTATGAGGAAGCGGCGCGGCCCAAGAAATGGTGGCCGGAATTCACGTATGTGGTGTGCGAGCACCATCCCCCGGAAGAGGTGCCCCCGCTGCGGGCGGGCCTTATCAGGAGCGAGTTCGACGGCGTCGGGACCCGTTTTGTGGGCATTGCGGACGTTGCAGTTCCGGACTGATCCGGGGCATTACATTCGGGGCCAAACAGGCGTATTTTACGAAGTGGGACGCAGCCCGTCCCCCATTGTAAGGAGCACGCCATGCCGGATAAGTCACCACATCAGCAGCTGCACAAGAAACCGGTTAAAACCATCAAGGAAAAACGCGCGGAGAAGAAGGCCAAGAGCCCGCTTGAAGGCCCGCAGGACCCGGTAGCGCACCTGAAGAAGCGCCGGTAGCGGTTTACCCGTTCCCGGCCATCTCTTCGGGCACTGCCACAATGTCCACTTCCTGGCCGTCCCTCAGCACCCGAATCGGCAGCGGCTGGCCGATCGCATCGGCGAACAGCAGCTTCTGCAGGCTCTCAGCGTTGCTGACGGGGCGGCTTCCGGCTGTCAGAATGACGTCACCTGCCCGGAGGCCCCCGCGATCTGCAGGCGAACCGGCCAGGACCTCCACCACGCGCAGCCCGTCGCGTTGCCCCGACCTGATCACATCGCTGGCGTTGAGCCGGAAGGGTGTGCTGACAACGCCGAGATAAGCCCGCCTGACGCGGCCGTCCTTCGGCAGCGCCGAGATGATCCGCCGCGTGGTGGTGTTGATGGGCACGGCCAGGCCAAGCCCGGCGCCGGCCACTGCGGTGTTGATTCCCACGATGCGGCCGTGCGTATCGGCCAAGGCACCGCCGGAACTGCCTGCATTGAGTGCCGCGTCGGTCTGGATGACGTCCTCGATCACGCGCCGATTGCCGCTGGACCACACCGGAATGGCGCGGCCCAGGCCGCTGACCACGCCAGCCGTGACTGATCCGGCCAGGCCCAGCGGATTTCCCACCGCTATGACCAGCTGGCCCACCCGGAGCGCCTCGGCATCGCCGAACTGCGCCGGCGCCACTTTCGGCGCCCGGCCGTGGACCACCGCGAGGTCAGACAAAGGATCCGACCCCACCAGTTCAAGGTCGGTCCTGCTGCCGTCCGCAAAAGCGGCATGGCCTTGGTACGTGCCGGCCACGACGTGTGAATTGGTCAGCAGGTAGCCGTCTTCCGTGAAGAGCACCGCCGAGCCGGCGCCCATCCGGAAACGGCCGTTACGTCGGTTTCCGGTCATTTCAATGGCCGCAACATGCGGCGTGACCGTCTCGGCCACGCGCATGACGGTCTCCGAATACGAGTCCAGCGGACCGTCGTCGGCCGCTGGAAAGCTGTGTTCCCGCGCCGGGTCCATGGCGCACCTCCTGGCTGGCTTTGCTGCCTCCGGCTTCCAGACATTGTGCTGCGTCGGAGCCTATTGGCGACAACCCCGCGGCTGCGCCCGGTAGTCCCGGAACGGCTACGCCGTGGGTGAACAGGGGCTAGCACCTCGCTTAAATGCCAGAAGATCCGGACACAGGGTCCGGATCTTCTGGCAATGTCTTGCGACATTCAAAATGTGGAGATGGGGGGAATTGAACCCCCGTCCGATGTCGTGTTAACAGGTCTTCTCCGGGCGCAGTTTGCGTCGGATTTTCTCGGCCCCAGCCCTCCTGCAAACAGGTGGCTGATCCGGGCCCAGTCATCTAAGAGTCCCGTTTGCCCCGATGACGGAGGCAAGCAGCAGTGGCTATCTAAATGACGCCAGGATCCGGGGCAATAGCAACCTCGGGCTGACGGACTGTCTTACTGCTTAGGCAGCGAGAGCGAAGTCAGTGCGGTTTGATTTGGCACTTATTGGTTTGCAGACAGCGTTTACGAGATAATTCTGCATCCTCGGCCCGCTTCACCTGTTGCGACTAACATCGTCGAAACCGATCATCCCCGTATTTTGTTTTCAACCGGCCGGGTTGTGCAGGCACAAATCCCTGCCGGACTACTTATCCTAACGCATGTCCAGCGGAAAACATTCCTACCGGCGGTTGCGTTCCCGGACCTCGCGAAGTGCTTCGCGGTTGTCCTGCTGCTCCCGCAGGGTCTGTCGCTTGTCGTACTCACGCTTACCGCGGGCGATTGCGATTTCCACCTTAGCCCGCCCGTCGAGGAAGTACAGCTGCAGCGGAACCACCGTGAAGCCGGACTCGCGGATCTTCACGGAGATCTTGTTGAGCTCCTCACGGTGCAGCAGCAGCTTCCGACGACGGCGTGCGGAATGGTTGGTCCAGCTCCCCTGGTTGTACTCGGGAATATGGATCCCCTCCATCCATAACTCATCGTTATAGAACGTGCAGAAGCCGTCCACCATGGAGGCATGTCCTTCGCGCAGGGACTTGACCTCGGTCCCCATCAGGGCGATGCCTGCCTCGTATGTATCCAGCACGAGGTAGTCATGCCGGGCCTTGCGGTTGGTGGCCACTACCTTACGGCCACTTTCTTTGGGCACGGTGGAACTCCTCAGTTCTTGGATCCTGGCTGGCTCCGTCCATTCCGGCACGGAGTCATCCCAGTCTACGGCAGGCGAAGACCGACATTACAGCAGGCGCATCGGGTCAACTGCGGCTCCGTTGAGCCAGGTTTCAAAGTGTGCGTGGCAGCCCGTTGAGTTGCCGCTGCTGCCCGAGTAGGCGATGAGCTGGCCGGCAGAAACCTGCTGGCCGTTCGAGACCACGATACTGCTGTTGTGGTAGACGATGGTGGTCAGTGAGTTGCCCTGCACCACTCCGTGGGAGAGCTTCACGCGCCAGCCGCCGCCGTCGGCGGAGTTCCAGCCGGAGGAGAAAACCTCGCCGGCTGCAGCTGCGTAGACCGGCGTGCCGCAGGCGGCACCGAAGTCGATGCCAGTGTGGAGGTAACCGCCATTGCCGTAGAAGTCGATGGTTCCCGGCGGCGTGGCACGCCAGCCGAAGCCGGACGTGATGGGCACGTTACCGGAGAAGGGGTGCCGCAGTCCAAAGGCCGACGGCGATCCGGTCACCGGAACGTACGGCGCTTGTGCCGGCGGAGCCTGGCCCTGGGCGGCTGCCCGGGCGGCCGCTGCTGCAGCGGCAGCCTGGGCCAGCCGGCGCTGTTCGGCTTCCCAAGCCTCACGCAATCTGCGGTCACGCTCTGCGATCTCGTTGGCTACTGCGTTCTGGCTGGCTTCCACCGCAGCCATCTGGCTTTGGATACCAGGCTTAGCAGCCTGGAGTTCCGCGTCAAGTCTTGTGGTGTCGGCGATCAGCTGATCAACTTGGGCCTTCTTGGCCGCGGCCTCGTCGCGGGCAGCCTTTTCCCTTTCCAGGGCGGCATCGGCCTTGGCCTTGAGGTCCCTGATCTCAGCCTCGACGGCTTCAAGCCGGGCCTGGGAGTTTACGTTGGTGGCACTTTGCTGGGACAGCTTGTCCATGGCGGCGTTCTGGCTACGCATGGCCTGGTCCGCGAGGTCCATCGTGTCAGTCAGGCTGCCTCCGTTGTTGGCCCCGAAGAACAGGGTCAGGTTCGACGGAACGCCACCGGATTTGTACGCCTGGGTGGCGATCTGGCCGATCAGCTTTTTGGTGCCCGCGATTTTCTGCTTATCAGCCTCAAGCTGCTGCGTGATTTTGGCCTTGTTCTGCTGTGCAAGGTCAACGCGCGCCGTCAGCGCTTCGACTTCCTTGACCGCACTGGCCACGCTCCCCTGGGCCTCCAGGAGGGCCTGCTGGGCGCCGGGCAGTTGGCCCTGGTAGATCACCAGGTCGCCGGCGGCCTTCGCGATGCGTGAGTCCACGAATTCCAAGGACTGCTGGACCCGGGACGCCTCGGCTTCAAGGGCGGCCCGCTTGTCATCGAGCTCGTCGGCGTGCGCCACCGGGGCTGAGGCGCCCATACTGGCGGCGAGCAGCAATACCAGGACGCCGCTGATCAGGCCGGCGCGGTGGCCTGCAGGTCGTGTGCGCTCGGCCCGGTGCCGGGGCACAGTTCGGTGCAATTCGTTCATTGGGATTCCTTGTTCGGTTTGCACAGCCTAAACCTTCAAATATCTGCGTAAGGTCAAGAGGGACGAAATTCCCGCCAAGGATCCGCCAAGGATCAGCAAGGCTGGCGCAAGAATCAGCGTCTGCCCCGGTGAGATGAACGCCGTGTCGGGATATTGCTTGGACAGGTACTCGCCCAGGAAGAAGTGCGCTACCGCCCATAACGTGCCGGATGCCAGGGCTGCGCCGATCACAGCCGCAATCACGCCTTCCAGGATGAACGGGAGCTGGATGACCATCTTGGACGCGCCCACTAGGCGCATGATCCCGGTCTCGCGCCGGCGGCTGAAGGCCGAGAGCCGGATAGTGGTGGCGATCAGCAAGATGGCGCAGACAATCATTACGCCGGCGATACTGACGGCCACCAGGGAGGCGGCGTTCATGGCGGAGAAGAGCCGCTCGAGCAGCTGGCGCTGGTCTATGACCGTTTCCACGCCCGGCTGCGAGGAGAACGTCTCGCTGATGATCTGGTACTTTTCCGCATCTTTCATGTTGATCCGGAAGGATGAAGGGAGCTGGTCCGGCGTGACGGAATCGACGATCGGAGAATTGGAGAACTGGTCCTTGAAGTGCTTGTAGGCCTCATCCTTGGACTCGTACTGGAAATCGTTGACGTACTGGGCCACGGCAGGTGATTCGAGCAGGGTCTGCAGGTTGTCCTGCTGCTCCGGGGTGACCGGGCCTGTGGCGCAACCGGCCGCCGTCGAACCGTCACTGCAGAGGAAAATGGCGACCTGGACCTTGTCGTACCAGTAGCCCTTCATCTGGTTGATCTGGAGCTGGAGCATGCCTGCGGCACCGACGAAGGTCAGTGAGACAAAGGTGACCAGGATGACCGAGACCACCATGGAAACGTTGCGGCGCAGTCCGCTGCCGATTTCGCTGAGAACAAAGGCGAGCCTCATCGCTGAGCCTCCCCTGCATTGGGATTGAGTTCCCCGGGCGCGGGCGGCTGGGCTTGTTCCCGGCCGCTGGCGTCCCTAAGCCTGCGGGACTGTCCCACGATGGGGATCATCGAGGTATACAAAGCCCTGGCCTCATCACGGATCACGATGCCGTTCTTGAGCTCCACAACGCGCTTGCGCATCTCGTTGACGATGTCGTCGTCGTGCGTGGCCATGACCACAGTGGTGCCGTTCTGGTTGATCTTGTCCAGCACACCCATGATGCCCATCGAGGTGGTGGGGTCCAGGTTGCCGGTGGGTTCGTCGGCGAGGAGGATGCCGGGGCGGTTGACTACCGCCCGGGCAATGGCCACACGCTGCTGCTCGCCGCCGGAAAGCTCATGGGGAAGGCGGTTTTCCTTGCCTTCCAGGCCCACGGTCTTGAGGACTTCGGGGACGGTGTCGCGGATGACGCTGCGGCTCTTGCCGATGACCTGCATCGCGAACGCAACGTTGGCGAACACGTTCTTCTGTGGCAGGAGCCGGAAGTCCTGGAACACCACGCCGATGCCGCGGCGGAGCCGGGGCACGCGCCAGCTGGAGATCTTGGCGACGTTCTGCCCGGCCACGTACACGGCGCCCGAGGAGGCCCGGTCTTCCTTCAGCACGAGCCGCAGGAAGGTGGACTTTCCGGATCCGGAAGCGCCGACGAGGAAGGCAAATTCACCACGGTCAATCTCAAGGCTGACATCGTCCAGCGCAGGCCGGGCCGTCTGGTCGTAGACCTTGGTGACATTTTCGAATCGGATCATGGCCCTAATTACCCTGCAGGGCACTACTGATGCAGCCCAGATCTGCAGCCGGCGCACGGGCATTCGTGTGAGGGAATTAGAGCCCCGGCCCCTCGACTATACGCAGTCTTTTGGCCGGTTTTCGGGGGCTACGGGGGTGTGTCGTGTGATCAGGCCTAACGGGTAGACACGGCAAGTGCTACTTCACGGCGTTGCGGTTGTCGGTGCGCCAGCGGATCCCGGCATCGATGAAGTCGTCAATTTCGCCGTCGAACACTGCGGACGTGTTGCCTACTTCATGTTCGGTGCGGAGGTCCTTGACCATCTGGTACGGGTTCAGGACGTAGGAGCGCATCTGGTCGCCCCAGGATGCCTTGACATCGCCGGCGAACGCCTTCTTTTCAGCGTCCTCCTGTTCCTTCTTCAGGAGGAGGAGTCGCGACTGCAGAACGCGCAGGGCTGCTGCCCGGTTCTGGAGCTGCGACTTTTCATTCTGCATGGACACCACTGTGCCGGTGGGGATGTGGGTCAGGCGAACGGCGGAGTCAGTGGTGTTAACTGACTGGCCGCCGGGGCCGGAGGACCGGAACACGTCCACACGGATCTCGTTGTCCGGGATATCGATGGAATCCGTTGACTCGATAAGTGGAATGACCTCGACGGCGGCGAAGGACGTCTGGCGGCGGCCCTGGTTGTCGAAGGGGCTGATTCGGACCAGGCGGTGGGTTCCGGCTTCGACGCTGAGCGTGCCGAACGCATACGGCGCCTTGACTTCGAATGTTGCGGACTTCAGCCCCGCCTCTTCGGCGTAGGACGTGTCCATCACGGTGGTGGGGTAACCATGGCGTTCGGCCCAGCGAAGGTACATACGCATCAGCATTTCGGCGAAGTCTGCCGCGTCAACGCCGCCTGCCCCTGCCCTGATGGACACGACGGCTTCACGTTCGTCGTATTCTCCGGAAAGGAGCGTCACCACTTCGAGGTCTTTCAGGGATTTTCGGATGGACTCCAGCTCGGCAGCGGCTTCGCCCATGGAATCGGCGTCGTCCTCGTCCTGCCCGAGCTCCACCAGCACTTCGAGGTCATCGATCCGCGACACCAGCTTGTTCAGCCGCTCCAGCTCGGACTGGCGGTGCGAAAGGCGTGAGGTGATCTTCTGGGCCGCCGCGGGGTCATCCCACAGGTTGGGCTCGCCGGCGCGTTCGCTCAGTTCGGCGATGTCTTCCTTCAGAGCCTCAACATCGCTGACTTGCTCGATGGAGGTGTAGGTGGCGCGAAGAGCGCGGATTTCTGCGGAAAAATCAATAGTGGCCATGGTTGTTTAAGCCTACGCTATTAGGCCGGAGTGCCGGACTTCCCTGACTTCTCCGCGTCCGGTCAGCGCGTGAGCCGGGAACGGGCCGTGGAGGCCGCTTCAATTCTGATCCCATCAGGCACGACGAAGTTCGCTATCGGCGGGTGGACAACAGCACTGAGAACCACGACGGCGGTGGATCCGTCAGGGCTGCCGGTCCCCGCTGAAACGGCTAAACCGTCGAACCGGGCCGACGACGGGCTCCGGGCGATAAAGTCGGCCGCAACGCTGCGGACACGGCCAGAACCCAATATGGCTGAGGGGCTTCCGCCCTCTCCCCCGACCTCGCCCAAGGTATAGCTGTCGGCGGCGGCCAGCGAGGCGCCGTCGGCCAGGGACAACAGCCGCTTGTGTTCGAGGTAGACGCTGGAAATGCCGATGACAACCGTCACCACCAGCAGGGCCACCGCGATGTAGCCAATGATCATCACGATCATCTGGCCGTCTTCACCTGAATCGCTGGGTTGGGTTTCAGGGATCGCTTCGTGCGTCATCTTTGGGGTCACCTGAACCTGCCCACCAGTTGGGTGGACGAGGCTTCAACTTCACTGGCCTTGAGCCTGAAGTCCTCGTTGAACGGCACGAAGGGCAGCGGCACAGTGAGGTTGACCGTGACGGTGACGGCAGTGCCCGCAGCCTGGCAGTCAGCAGGGTCGCACCGGGTGGATACGCTTGCCTGCCCGGCATAGTGACCGAAGTCCGCGAGGGCGATGAGGGCTGCCTGTTCGGCGGCGGCCTGCGCCGCTGGTGCATCCGGCTGGGCCACGAACACCTTTGCGGCCTGGTCAGCGGCGCCGACTACGGCAAAGGACCCGCCCTGGATCTGGCCTACGGTAATGATGAAGTAGACCAGCGGGACCATCAGGAGCAGTGCGAGGAACGTGAATTCGACCACCGCGCTCCCTTCGTCCTCCGATCCCTCGCCAAGTGCTTCTTGGAATCTATGGTGGAGACGGGTTTGCAGGTTTTCAGGGTTGGATGGCCGCATGCCCTTTCACCTCCAGCACGTCCCGGGGGCCGATCAGCCCGATGACGGGCATGGGAGCTTTGATGGTCACTTCCAGGGTCCGCAGGCCCTGGAATGTCACTTCCGTGGTGCTGATGTCCTGCGCGAAGTCAGCATTCAGGGAAGTCTCGATGAGCGTCGCCGCCCGTTCCTGGGCATCTGACGCTCCCCGGTCTGCGAGGGTTCCATAACGTGCCCCTGAGGCTGCCGCGTCGATCAGTGTGTTGCGGACGTGCAGGACCAGGGTGAGCTGGATGATCGCCAGGAAAAACATGGTCAGCAGGCCGCCCACCAGGACGAAGTCCACGACGGCAGAGCCCCGTTCATCCGTGCGCCAGCCCGGCTCAGCGCCGCCCCTGGACCGGCACGGTTCCCGGCTGGGCATGCACTGGCTGGCGCCCAGCATGACTTACTTTCCGACCTTGTCCATGGCCTGGTTAAACATCGTTTCGAGGGCTGGGCCGGCGAGAGCCAGCAACGCCGCCACCAAGACTGCGGACATTAAGGTGATCATCACCCAACCAGGCACGTCACCGCGCTCCGGGTGGTCTTGGGCCGGCACGTCGGGATCTGTCGCTGCGTACCTCCGGCCTGACACAGTTTCACTGGTCCGTGCCCACAGGCCGGCCAGCAAAGCGAGGAGCAGCAGGCTGCCCGAGATTCCCATGTTTTTCATTTCGGTCCCGTTCCTTGTGTAAATGACGCGGTGGAGGTCATGTGGCGGTTATTGGCTGTGACGGCTTGGCGATGCTCATGGCTAAAGTCCAAGGCTGATGGCCGCGATGCCGGGGAACACTGCGAAAACCACTGTTAGGGGCAGGACACCAAAGACCAAAGGAACCATCATGGCAATTTCTTTCTTGCCCGCCGACTCCATGAGGTCCCGTTTTGCGGTGTCCCGGACGTCCTGGGCCTGAGCCCTCAGCACATCTGCCAAGGGTGTGCCCCGCTCGACCGCGACGATGATTCCGTCGACAAATCTGACGAGCGGCCCCAGATCTGTCCGCGAGGAAAACTCCTTGAGCGCTTCCACCAGCGGTTTCCCCGCTCTGGTCTCAGCAAGAATCTTGGAAAACTCCTTGGCCAGCTCCCCACTCGCACTGCGGCAGACGCGGTCCAGTGCACCAGTGGCACTTTCACCGGCACCGACAGCCAGTGCCATGAGCTCGGCAAGGCTAGGAAACTCCGCCATCATCCGGGATTCCCGCCTGCTGATTTGGACGCCCAACCAGAAGTCACGGAAGAGAAAGCCGCCGAGCGCGCTTCCGAGGACGGCCACAACCGCGAGGAATGGACTGAACCGGCCGGCTGCCGCGCCCAGCACCACCGCCGCCACGGCGGCGGCGAATCCAGCGGCGGCCCAGAGGAGCTGTTCGGCCCGGAAATCTATGGGTGATTTGTTGATGCCGGCTTGGGCGAGCCTGCGGGTCAGCGCCTTTGACCCTAGGTTCAGCTTCCCCAAGGCTGCGAGTCCGTCGTGGAGCAGGGGACGCACGATCCGTTCCAACGGTCCGAATGGCGTGGTGTTCTGTCCGCTGGCCCGCAGCAACCGCGATTCAAGGTTTTGCGATTTCAGCTGCGGATCGATGCGCTCGACGAAGGTGAGCGGCCGCATAAAGGGCAACCGGACGAAGATCAGCCAAAGGCCCGTCCCGAGGACGATGCCGCACACAATCGCAGCCGCCGAGATCCCGTTCATCGCAGCACCCGTTCGTCCTGCGGAAGGGCGCCGATGCGGAGCATGATGGAGTAGCAGACCAGCGACACCACGAGCCCGCCGAGGAGGACGCCGGCTCCCATGGGCGTGTTGTAAGCGTTCACGGCTTCAGGCCTGGTGGCCAGGAGGAGCATAACGATCCAGGGGGCGGCAACCGCGAGCCTGGCGGCGTTGACAGTCCAGGACTGCCGGGCCTCGAGCTCGCTGCGTGTCCGCGCATTTTCCCGGAGAAATTCCGCAAGGGTGCCCAACAGCTTCCCCAGGTCCGAACCGCCCACTTCACGGGTCAGCCTGAGTGCCTCGACGATCCGGTCCGCCACCGGGTCCGCCAGCCGGTCCTTGAGTTTATTAAGAGAGGCATCGAACTGCCCGCCCGCGCGGTAGTCGGCTCCGAAGTCCCGGAAAACATGCCGAAGCTCCTCGGGGCCTTTCTCCCCCAGCTGGATCAGGGCCTCCGGCAGTGAAAGCCCGGCGCGGATGGCCGAGCGCAGGTGGTCCACCACGTCCGGCCAGAGCTGGCGTAGGACGGCAGTTCTCCTGGTCGCCCGCCACCGGACAATGCTGACGGGCAGCCAGGCGCCGAAAAGTCCGAAGCAGACGGATATCGGCCATGACCGGCTGACCACAAAGAGGATGAGAGCCACAAATATGCCCAATCCCAAGCATGAGGCCACGAGGCCCGTCCCGGTGACCTTTTCGATTCCGGCGGAGGCCAGCAGGTCCTCGAGGCGGCTGGCCCGCGGGCGGCGCTTCAGCGCTGCCGGCTTTTCCCAGAACGACCACCAGATCAGGAAGAGCCCGGCGCCCGCAAGCACCCCTACCAGAGGCGCCATCAGCGCGGCTCCAGCAGCGCCGCGACGTCGTACCCTGCCCGGGAAAACTTCTCCGCCGCGGGCATGGAGTTGGCCCGCGGCTGCAGCTGGCCATCCTCCATGGCGAAAACCATGGAGGATTCGATGATGCCGTTTTCCACCCGCCGGCCGAGGGAAAGGATCTCGGTTACTTGGCGGCGGCCGTTGGCGTGCCGGCTGCAGTGGACCACGAGGTCGATGCAGGACGCCACCGTGGGGACGACGAAGGCAGACGAGATATTTTCACCGGCGAGTAGCGGAAGGGTACAGATCTTGGTGACGGCGTCAGGGGTAGTGCAACCATGACGTGCACGGAACGTCAGCCCTTGGCTGCGATGATTCCCGTCTACGAGCCGCCCATCACAAAGGGGGACATATTCCGTGGCCTAGGAGTTCTACCAAAGGGCCCGCTGGAGGAAGGACTCTGGATTACAACATGGGCGAAAGGGTCTATTGATCTCGCACGAGCAACGCTCTGACCTAAACGCGAGGTCACGGGAATAATAGAGATCTTTCGCTGAGCCATAACCGGACCGAGATCCCGGAGTCAAGGGGAGCTTCTCGCTGTACCGGGGACGCGACGCTGGGTGAATTATCAGCTCTCACGAGCCTGGCGGAGTGCAAGAAGCTGGTCAGCCAGAGTGGAAAACCCCGCGTTAGAGGGCTCTTCCACACGGGACGCTAAACCATTCAGGCCGGGTTTGCCCAGCTCCGAGACTGTGACCTCAAGGGGAAACCATTCCGGTAGGTCTGCATAGACCCGGACAACCGAGTCGATTTGGGAAGGATCATCACTCCTACGCTGCTGCCGCCAAGTTGCACACGAAACAACGAGCAACTCAATAATATTTGGATTGCGTCGCAACGCCTCGCCCAAAGTCTCGCGAACATGCTCCATCGACGTCAGAAAAGCCACAGGGCCGAATAAGGCCCGGCCATTTACAAGGTTGCCAGCCCAAGTCTCCGAACTGGCCCAATCTTGGGAGGCAAAGAGCTCGATCAATTCCTTCTCCGCTTCCGTAGCGAAGTGAGATCGTTCAGTGTTGATGAACTGCCTATAAGTCTCGGCCAGCATGGAGGTCGCCACGCAAAGGGGGCGAATTTCCTTGTCCCCTGAAATTAGCCTCAACACCTCCTGTGTATCAGCATTCTTCGCTACGCTTGCAGCTAGGCCCGCGGTTGCCTGAAGGCCTATCGCGAGGTTTGAGAAAGTTTCAGGAATGGTGGCGGCCAGAATTGCGGCGACTGATAACTCAGATCGAAGTTCCGCATCGTATGCAAGACTATCTACTCTGCTGTGTGGCCTAGCCTTATCAAGCAGTTCGCGGTGAACAATCATCGGATCCTCCATAGGAACCAACATCTCCTCTACTGCTTCCTCAGGCTCTGGCGGCCCTTCGACATCCTTTTTGCCGGCAGCAGCATCGGCGAGGTTCGTGACCGCTCTATCTAGTTCTGCGGCGGCTTCGGCGACTTGAGCATCGTTTTGAAGCGAAGAGTTCAGCCTCCACTCCTCGGAAGCGGTCAGGACATTGCTGACAGCACTCGCCGTCCAGTCGCACCATAAAGAGACGCCAGGGTGACTGACCCGCACTGCTGCCAACTCGATCTTTGCGCTGTCCACAAGGGGTTTTAGGCCGTCCCGTGCAGCCGCAAGGGCTGCTTCAAGGGCGAGCTTAAACTCGTTGTTCCTCACAGGGGATAAAGCTGCATAGACGCTGTTCCCGCTCTCGTCCCAGCCGACGGGAGCGCGGCGCATGGCATCTTGGGTGTCCTTCCACGCCCTGGCCACCGCGGCAGGTCCCTGACGGGCGTCCAATGAGGCGAGCCTGAGCGTTGCAACAGCGCGGATGAGCCTCAAGAGCGCGTCGGAACGGACTTCCTCTGATGTGATCGACGACAGAATCAAGTCGACCTCTTGGTCAGTAAGACCGGTCCATGCTTGTGCGACCGCAATGCACTCCTCTAGCTGGCCCTTTTTCCACCTCTGGAGCACTTCCACTGGGTAGATTTCGGGGTAATCGTCGACCTCCACATGATGGTCACGGCATAACAGGAGAAGATTCGACGCGCTACGGTTCTCTTCTGGATCCATCTCAATCCAGCGGGGCCCGCTTGGGCTCTTGCCATAGATGTGGCAAACCTGGCTATTGAGAACGCGGTCTCCTGTCTCATTGATTAGTCTGTAGAGAGGTTTCCTACACTCTGGCTGAGCACAGCGAAATGCGGACCCGTACAGCTCTTTTATGGTTGTCGGGGTAGGATCCGGATAAGAAATGGGTTCGGCTGCCATTAGTCTATTTCAGCATGGCAGAACCAAAATGTTCTCCATTTGAGGTAATACGCATAAGCATGACTTGGTTATCGCAGCCGTCACTGCAAATGCTTTCGGATGGGCTGCGGCTACTCACAAGCCCACCTCTCCCGGCCCTGTTGCGTCGCATAATGCGGCCTATCGGAGGACGAGAAGCGCTTCGCGGACCTACTCCGCGGGACTCCTTCGGGGATTTTTGGCGCTGCCGCATCAAGGTAGCCGACGCACCTCTTCTGCACGGCCTGATCTGTTGCTACACCATGCGGAGGCCATCGAATTCCTGGCGGACCGCCTAGTAGTACTTAGTTAGGTTGGGGCTCGTGGGTGGCAGTAGGGGCAGTATCCGGTCCGTGCGGCGACGAGGTGTTGGAGCTCGCGGAGGATGCCGTAGAGACTCAGGCTGCCCCAGGCGCTTTTGGGCGTGTCAGGCGCAGTGTGGTGATGAAGAGGTGGGCGGCGGTGACGAGGGTGGCGTGGTGGTGCCAGCCGAGCCAGGTGCGGCCTTCGAAGTGGTCCAGGCCGAGCCCGGTTTTCAGTTCGCGGTAGTCGTGCTCGATGCGCCACCGGATTTTGGCGATCCGGACGAGTTCCTTCAGCGGTGTCGTCTCCGGCAACGTGGAGAGCCAGTAGTCGGTGGGTGCGGGTGCGCCTTTGGGCCATTCGGCGAGCAGCCACTCGGCGGGGAGGGAACCGTCCTCGGCGCGGGGGATGTCGCGGTTGGCTGCCCGGACCCGCAGTGCGATGAACCGGGAGGTCATCGAGGCGTGTTTGTTGTTGGTGGTGGACTTGGTGCCGTGCCGCCAGGTGACCTGATGCAGCTTCCGGCGGCCGGCGTCCATGACGAGGTCTTTGAGTGATGTGGGGGCGTCCAAGTAGCGGCGCTGGTGTGAGCGGGGGCCTTTGCCGGCGTAGTCGGGCACGTCGATGGGAGCGTCTTGGAGGTGCGCGGTTGTGGAGTGCTTGACGGCGACCATGTAGGGGATCGCCCGTTCGCTGAGTCCGGACCGGAACGCGGTGATCTCCCCGTAGCCGGCGTCCCCGACCATGATCGGGGGACGGTAGCCCCAGGCGCGGAGTTCGTCGATCATCTCCAACGCCATCGCCCACTTCGTACGATGGCGTTGGAGTTCGGGGATCTGCGCCTTGGCCCGGCGGGCGGCGATCATTTCGGCTTGGGCGTTCGTGTCCGCGCAGGTGTCATCCCAGGCTTCGGGCACATAGAGCCGCCAGTCCAAGGGGCAGGAGGCCTGGTCGGTGGCCGCGTGGATGCTGACGGCTATCTGGCAGTTGCCGATCTTGCCCAGGGTGCCCGAATACTGCCGCGCGACGCACGGCGAGGAGCCGCCGTCCTTCTTGAACCCGGAATCGTCGACCACCCACGCGTCGGGGCCGATCACCTCCACGGCCTTGCGCACCAGGACCCGGCGGACCGGCTCGGGCTTCCACGGCGAGGACGAGACGAACTGCTGCAGCTGCTGGTAATCGACCCCGAGCCGTTCGCCCATCGGCTGCATCGATTTTCGCCGCCCGTCCAGCATCAGACCGTGCAGATACAGGTTCCCCTTGTTCCGCTGATCCGTCCGCGGCAGCGAAGCAAACACGTCCGCCACAAACGCTTCCAGCTCCGCTTTGGTCTCGGCAAGCTCATCCGGTTTCATGCCTCGAAAATTAACAGGATCGGTCAGGGATTAAAAGCCGCCACGCCGACCTAACTAAGTACTACTAGCTGATGACCCTGCGGATCAGGGCTGCCGCTTCCTGAACGGCATCGTGGTCCATGGTGAGCGGTTCAGGGGGTCCCGCGACGGTCAGCCCGGAGGTGTCCCAGAGCCCAAGACTGGCCCAACGGGGCTCGTAGAAGGACCACCAGGAGAGACCAGCGTAGTCACCGGTGTCATGGATGGAACGAGCCCATTGCTGGGTCGAGTCCCGGTCGCGCGAGACGACGCTGCTGGGTCGCAGCGACCATTCAAGCAGTACCTCCGGGTCGTCCAGGTCCAGGATGGCCGGCTCGCCGGTGTACTTCACCAGGGCCTTCCTGGTGCCGTAGGGCGTGCCCGGCGGCGGCGCCAGGATGTCCGAAGTCCAGGCCGAGTATCTGCCAAAAGCCTCGGCAACCGCACCCTCCGCAGTGTCGCCGACGTAGAGCACTTTGTAACCTCGGTCGGGGTCGTCGACTCGGCCGGCGCCTTGCCGTGGCCAGATATAGAGCGGATGCCCGTTTGAGGCCGGGTCGGTCGCGGAAGGGTGCCAGTTCAGTACGCGCCAGAAATCCACCTACGCGAACGCTCCCTGCTCGAAGGCCCGGATCGCCTCAAGCAATGGCGCCGCACCTTCGAGCCGGTACACGTCGATGGGCCTGGCCCCCAGATAGGGGTCCTGGCCTTCGAGCCACAGCTTCGCCTGGGCAGGAGTGAACGCACTGTGCAGGTGACCGACGAGGGCGTCCAGGTCAGCCAGTTGCGCGCGGTTCTCCTCGTTGGGTGAGTCCTGACCGGCCTCCCACCGGCCGGGACGGTCCTTGTTCACCCCGAGAAGTGCTGCCACTGCGTTATTGCCGAGGGCGCTGATCAACCTGTGGGTGACCGCACGCGGACCGTAATCCGGAGCCTCCTTCAGCCCGCCCAAGTTCACGCTGGCTTGCTTGGCTGTAGTCCTGCTCCGTGATTGGACACGGGGGCTCACGGCTTTGAACCCTTTGGGAAGCAGCACAACCCCGTTGCGGACGACGACACGCGTTTCTTTGCCGCCACTTTTCACAATGACAGTTTGCTCGGCGGCTCTCCGCTGCTTCTCCATTCCCCAACACTAACTGTTGGGCCGAGGGTACGGTAGGGCCCGGCATTCCGTTGAATCACCCCCTGGCAGGCAGCTTCTGCTTCTCCGCGTACTGGGACACCGTCCCCTGCCGTGGCTGACGTGATCCTGGTCCGCAGTGGTGTCGGCGCCGTACTGCTTTAGGTAGCGGTACATGGTGGCCCGGGACCAGTGGACTGCCTCGGCTGCTTCCTCGGCGTTCTTGCCCTCGGAGAGTAGTTGTCGGACCAGCCGGACCTTGGTTTCGATGGTCTCCGGCCTAGGGCCCTGCTTGCCGAACTTCACTCCGCGGGCCTTGGCGGCCATCACCCCGGAGCGGACCCGCTCGTTGATCAGCTCACGTTCGTACTGGGCCAAGCTGGCGAACAAGGCCAGCTGTAATCGACCATGGGAGGTCGAAGGATCTACCCCGTCCATGATCGAGTGCAGGCTGATACCTCTGTCGGTGATGTCCTGCACGGTGTTCACGACGTCCACGAGAGAGCGGCCCAGGCGATCGATACGCCACACGAAGATCTCATCACCCTCGCGGGCATACTCCAGCAGCTTGACCATCTGGGGCCGTTCCCGGGCAGCCTTTGCTCCTGACATTTCGTCGATGAAGATTCGCTCTCTGGCGACTCCTACCTCCATCAGCGCCTGAACCTGCATGGACGCGTTCTGGTCGCTGGTGCTGATCCTTGCGTAGCCGAGTTTCATTGCCGGTCCCCTTCCGTCTCGTCTTATAGTTCCTTAAGGAGTCTCAAGACATTCCCTTGATACAGGGTGGGTGAGACATTCAGCGCCCCAGAACACCGGGAAATCGGCCAGTTGCGATGTACCTCATCAAACTAGAGTCCGTGAGACTCCACGCGGGTTCCCCCCGCCATGGGCGTCGGTTCGTGCCGCAACCCGTCGCCGAGCGGCTTTCCCAGCACTCGGTTTAGTCGGGCCGGCGGCTAACCCTCTGCCGGCGGCCGGCGCTCAATCCTCCCGCATCTGCCCTTGACGGCCATCCCGGGCCGCCTCCAGCAGCGTTGTCAGATGCTGCACTTGCTCGGAGAGTTTTTGCAGCTCCAGATGGACAGGGGCTTCAGCAGCGTCGATCTCGGCCTGGGTTTCGTCGGCGACGGTCTGCACCATCCAGGAGGCGACCGAGGCGGTCACAACTCCGAGCACGGCGACACCGCCGATCATCAGACCTGCCGCGACGCAGCGGCCCAGCACGGTGACCGGGTAGTGGTCGCCGTAGCCGACGGTGGTGATGGTGGTCAGCGCACACCAGATGGCGTCCCCGAATGTCGTCAGGTTGGAGCCGACTGCGTTTTCTTCGACGTCGAGGACAGCCAGGGCGCCGACGTAGATCAGCAGCGCCGCGGCCCCAAGCACGTATGTGAGGACCCGGCCGCGGAGGGCGTTGCCGCCAACCCGGTGCATGGCCCGGAGCAGGGTGACCAGCCGCAGCAGGCGCAACGGCCGAAGTGCAGGCAGTGCCACGATGGCGAGCTCGTGCAGATTCCTGACGAACCAGCGTCCACGTTGCGGCGCAAGGGCCAGGTTCACCACGTAGTCCAGGACGAATACCGCCCAAGTCACCCAGATGAGGATTTCAACAAGGAGGGACTCGGTGTTGGTGATCACCTGAACGGAGTAGGCGGCCAGAAAGATCAGCGCCGCCGCGGTCAGCGGCCATTCGGAACGCCGGTTCCATTCCAGTTGGGTCATTTTTGAAGTCTAGGGCGTCAGCCCTACGGGAAGGCCGGCGGTCCAGTTCATCGCCGTCGAGCTCCCCGCCCTTTGGCAGGGTCCTCAGCAGATCCCACGCCAGCCCGCTGCCACATCCATTCGGAGCCGAGCCTTAGGTGCAGGTTGGTGTGCTAGCCGCATCCGCCGCTGGAGCACCACGAGAGGTTTAGAGCCATGCGTCGATGGGGAAGACCGGCAACGCTACGCCTTTCTGGCCGGCCGTCTCCCAGATCATCGGCCCAAAGGCTTCCCAGTTGTCGAGCCATTCCCAGCTGAACAGGGATCCGTTGGCGTCAACTGCATGGAACCCGAAGCTGACCTGGTCCACCTCGGCCTGGCTGGAGATGACCGCCCCCGGGCCGGGGATCAGAGTTGGCAGGCTGGGACCGGCAATGATGTAAGCGGGAAGGACCACACTGTCTTCGGCCGAGTAGGTCCCTTCCAGGCCCACGTCATGAAACCCTCCCAGCCCATCCGCGACGGCAAAGCAGTCGTCGGCGCCGATGGTGATGGTTCCTTTGGGGAGGTTGTCCCTGGCATCTGCCGTCAGGACGCGGCGCTCCTCCGGCAGTCCCGGTACGAGGTGCTCGTGGCCGGGCAGGTAGACGTTGAGGGTTGGTACGGAGATCTGAGTCATTGACTCCATGTGTGCGTTGCTCCGTATCTCGCTCACCGCTTGGGGCCGCAAGATCAAGCCGGTCAGCTAGACCTTGACGGCTTCGGCGTCGCCATCCTCGGCCGGCTTCGAGAAGAGTTCACCCATCCTGGCGATCGCCTCGGTGGCCGTCATCCCCTTTACCTCCTCCTCAGGCAGGTGGAACGTGCCGATGAGGATGGAGACGACTCCGGCGGGGATGGCATTCGGGGGCGCCTCGGTCTGCCTGCCTCTGTCCGGCAGCACACCGTTCTTCACGCAATCCCAGAAGGCGGCGTTATCGACCTCGATCTGCTCGCGCAGGATGTGGCCCCACAGGTCCGGGCCGTAGTCCGAACGATCAACCGGGTGGCTGATGCGGGTGATGAGGATCCGGCCATCGTGCAGGGCCAGCTCATAGTTGTGGTGATGCGTACCCGTCTTTCCTGTGGCCGTCTTGCGACGCTCCCACTTCTCGGTGACACAGAACTGCTCGTGGTCTCTCCGGGTTGTCGGCGGGTACTTCACTCCCCGACCAGCCAGGCTTTAAGACGCTCGTCAGTCGCCGCCTCAACGAGCTGCACCAGGCCCCAGTTGTTGGCGTGGTTGGGAGCAAGCCTTAGACGCTCGGTCCATGCGTCGGCGTAGTCGCGCAGCGCCAGGACTGCTTCATCGAGGGCCTCGTCGTAGGTCGCACCGTCGGCGGCTATCGGCAGGCCAGGCAGGAAGACGCTCCACCCACCGGCTTCCGGAACCAGTTGGGCGTTGGCAGGGCGAACCTTCGCCATGAATTCCACTAGCCGTGCGGCGTCTACCGCTGAGATGCGTACGTCGTCCCGGCTGATGGAGGCCGGGCGGCCGCTGGCCGCAGCGTCCAGTACATCCTTGAGGTGTTCCCGCCCGGAGCGAAGAGTCGGGAAATGGGCCATGGCAGTCAAGGGGTTCCTCCTGGTAAAGATTCCGTGTACACAGCGTACACGGATTCCCCGCGCGGAGAAAGCCCTGGTATGTAGCTGCTCCCGGGCACTGACGCTCCTGTGGAGCCGGCGGGCGTGTCCTCAAGGTGGAACGGCGAGGGCAGCAACTCAACTCCAGGTATCTATCAACCGACAGTCAGCGCTATTTGCTGCAGCTGGGACGCCGCAGGAGCTCCTGATCAACAACCCGTCAACGAAAGCTTCCGATCCCAGCGGGGCACTTTGGATGCCTGCCCGGCCACACAGCGGAAGAGGCAGCTTCGGGTCAACTACCAGCCAGTTGCTGCTTCCGGGAAAGCGGCTCCCGGCAACCTTGAAGAGGACAACTTGCCCTCCTTAGTCTGGGGTTGGTTGGGATCGTGTCAGTTCGCTGACTGCGGGTCCGGGCGGAGGGTGGTGGGGGTGTTCGCGGTGCTGGTGTTCATGGTTGGACCGTTGGTTGGGTTTCGGGGTGATCGCTACCGGTTGCTGTGTTGTCGGCGGTCAGTGGCGTTGGCTTGAAGCCTTTGACGATCAGCCAGATGCCTAAGGATAGTTCGAACACGGCGACGGGCAGAGCGGCTAGAACGGCGGTCGGGGACACCTGGGAGTAGGCGCCGAAGAAGACCGCGATGTCGGAGGCCAGCAGCAGTGGGGCGCCGATGAATGCGATGATCGGGAGGATGCGCGGGATGAGGGCGGAGCGGTAGAACATGTAGCCCAGGAGCAGGTCGCATGCAACGGGCATCAGGCTTTGTGAGAGCAGGAACGTCCAGTTGTAGGTGGCGATCAGGCTGTGGCCGATCGTGACCAGCGAGGCAGCGTCCGCCCCGGCAGCGTCGTTTCGCAGCGTCGTGATCGTGAGCAGGCTGGTGACGCTGACGAAGATGAGGCAGGTCTCCAGGAGTCGGGCGGCCACCAACCCCAGTGCCGCGGTTTGGCTGATCCGCTTGGTCACCGGGTACAGCACGACTGCGGTGCTGATGCCGGCCAGGCCGACGGTGACCTCGGACAGCGCACCCCACTGTAGTGCGGTGGTGCTTCCGGCGCCCAGGATGAAGGCGCCGGCGTCATCCTTGACGGGCTTGTAGAGCGCGAGGGTGGGGATGGAGACGAACGTGAGCACCTACAGTATGCCGGCGGTCAGGGAGATCCGCCTCGTTGGGTGCATTCGCCGCCGCGGGATGGGTGCTTTGACCGGAGGGGTGGTAACCATCAGAAGTCCTTCCCTAGGCCGTGAAGCCGGCCCTCATACATGGGCGTCGGCGTCTCAGCGGCGGGCGGGGTCCCTCATCCGGCCAGGTCCGCGACTCGTGTCGGCGGTGGGGCTAGGGAGTTACCCCTAGTAGTCGATGGCCTTCCGGTCCATGGACTTGAGCGCGGCGAGCCGGGCTTCCACTTCGGTCTGCTCCCCGAGGTCTTCCAGGGAGGCGAACTTGGCGTCCAGGGATGAGGCGGCGAGTTCCTGCTGCCCTCGGACGGTGACTTCCTGGCGGCGGACGTTCTCCTCGTACCGGCCGATGGCTGAGGTCGGGTCTCCGGCGTCCAAGGCCTTGAGTGCGTCGTGGACCTGGGACTGTGCGGCGGTGACGCGGGCCCGGTTGACGAGCTGGTTGCGCTTGGCGGTCAGCTCACCGAGCTTGCCTTTCATCTGGTCAAGGCCGTGCTTGAGCTTATCGACGACCTCATTTTGAGTGGCCAGGGCCGTTTCCTGGGCCTTGGCAGTGGATTCGGCGGTCAGCTGCCGGCCGATGGCGACCTTGGCGAGGGCATCGAACTTGTCGGCGTCCACACTGTTCCCGGCGGCCCGAAACTCGTCGGCCTTGTGGGAGGCGGCGATGGCCTTGCGGCCCCAGGTGTTGGCGTCGTTCACGGCGCGGGCGTGATCGTCCTCGGCCATGCGGAGGTTGCCGATGGTCTGGGCGACGGCGGCCTCGGCTTCACGGATGTTCTCCGAGTAGTCCCGGACCATCTGGTCCAGCATCTTCTGCGGGTCTTCCGCGGAGTCCAGGAGGGCGTTCAGGTTGGCCTTGGCCAGCTGGGCAACACGGGCGAAAATACTCTGCTTCACGGGGGTCTTTCTATCGGCAATTAAGTTCGGATTCTATGTGTACGGCACCGCCGGGCGCCAGCACCCGGCTTGTCACACCCACCTTGGAACGGGGCGAAGCTGTATCGCTTGTGGTCGCCATGGAGGCCATCAGGATTCTCGGCCGTGACGTCGCCCTAGTGCCCCGGTTCTCAAAGCTCCAGGTCCGCCCATGAAGACGAGGAAGACCCCCTAGACTGGCGCCATGGAAGCCATCACCCAGGACGACGCCCGCCTCCGCGCGGAAGTGACGGCGTGCCTGAACAGCCATGACCTGCTCGGCGTCATGGACCATGGGGCGCCGGCCGATGAGCACGATCCTGAGATGGAAGACGTCGTGGCGCTCAGTCCCCACCAAAGGAGCAGGCCATGTCGTTAATCGAGCCCACCCGCATGATGTCCGGAAAGGTCGCCCTCGTCACCGGGGCCAGCCGCGGCATCGGGGCCGCGATCGCCGCCGCCTTGGCAGACGCAGGCGCACACGTCATCCTGACCGCCCGCGACGGAGATGCCCTGGCGACCCAGGTCCAGGCGCTGGCGTCCTCCGGACGGCAGGCCACGGCCATGCCCGCCGACGTCACAAATGAAGAGTCGGTGAAGAACCTTCTGGCCGGGATCCGTGAGCGGTTCGGCCGGCTCGATGCTGCGGTGAACAATGCCGCAGGCGGCGGACGTCCTCCGGCGCCTCTGCACGAATGGGCGAGCGAGGACTTCGACAGTGCCATTGCGGTGAACCTTCACGGGGTCTTCCTGTGCCTGAAGTACGAAATCGAGCTCATGCTCGCGACAGGCCACGGTGGGTCGATCGTGAATATGTCCTCCACCGCAGGCGAACAAGGTGTCGCCGGCCTCAGCGGTTACACCGCCAGCAAGTTCGGAGTCGCCGGCCTCACCCGCGTCGCTGCCCTTGACTACGCCGCGCACGGGATCCGGGTCAATGCGATCGCTCCCGGCCCGATCCTCACCGACCGGCTCGCGGCGGCAGGGCAGGCGGCGCAGGACCGCGTGGCCGCGTCAGTCCCGCTGGGCCGAATCGGTAAACCAAACGATGTTGCCGCCGCAGCTCTCTGGCTGTGCTCGGACCAATCCTCGTTCGTCACGGGCACCACCCTCACCGTCGACGGCGGCAGACTCGCCGGAACGCCCGCCTTCAAGACAAGTAGCTGACGCCGACCCGGGGGATGGTCGGAAGCGGCACTGTGGCTGGAACGCTCAGCAGGTGACGCTGAGTGGGACCGAGGCGGAGCTCCACACGTTGGTCGATCCGGGGACCCGGTATTGGGCTTCGACGGAGTAGTGCCACACACCGCGCGCTACGGAGCTGGACGGCCCGGAGTCATATGAGATGCTGCCGCTGTTGAGGTCGGTATCACTTACCCGCCAGGCGACGCTGGCGGTGGTTCCCGGCTTCGTCCGTCGCGGGTCAGCCTCTACTTTTCCGGACGTTGCTCAAGGAACAGTTCTGATCTTCATCCCGTTCTACGCCGTGTCCCTGATCTTCTCGAATCCGCAGGCGATCATCGTGCATGGCTTCACCTGACCGTCCGGCTCTTCCCATACGGCTCCATCTCGTACACCTCCAAGGTCAACATCAAGACCACACTGGGCGGCGGCAAGAAAGCCACGCCTGTAGTGGCCACAGCTTCTGACTGATCGGTCACTGCGGCAGGACACCGCTTTGCCCGGCAGCGGCAGCCCGTACTAAGGGAGGATCGCGTAGAAGATGGCCCAGTTCATGGCGAGGTTGAAGCCGGCGTGGGCGGCCACTGCCCCCATCAATGAGCCCGTGAGCTTCCTGAAGCCGTAGAACACCAGGGACGCCACGAACATGGCCGTCACCCAGAACAGCGCAGGCAGCGGCAGGAACGCCCAGGCGCCGCCAACAAAGACCAGGCCGAAGTGCGCCAGGTGGGTGACGGCGAAAGCTGCAGCATCGATGAGTGCCGCCCGACGGTCCCCGAGAGTCGCGGCGAAGCTCTCGTGGGCGACTCCGCGGTACAGCACCTCTTCCCCGATCGGACTGAAGAGCATTCCGATGACCGCGAAAATGATGAAGTAGATGAGCCGGTCGTCTTCCGACGGTGTGGCCGGCACGCTCGAGTAGGACAACGCAATGTACGTGAACGGGTGCGAGAGGCTGTGGCCCCAAAGCGCGGTCGCGCCTGCGTGCAGCCCCAGCGCCATGGCCACGCCCGCTGTTGCGGCCGGCACTATCCAGCGCCGCCGTGTGGGACGGACCAGACCGATGCGTTGACGCCCTTCCTTGGTCAAGAGGATGAAGGGCAGCGCGATCATCGCCACGAACACGACGCTGACGGCCTGATAGCTGCCGGTAATTCGCCTGCAGGACAAGGCCCACGCGCACGATACCGAACAGGGCGAGCAGCAGGATGCCGGTGCGAAGGTCCAGCGCCAAGAGCGATCGAAACGGGGGACGGACAGTCAGGGCAGTCATGTCGTGAGTGTATGGCCACTGCGTCAAGACCGGCTCAAACAGCAGGAACCCACCCCCGCCGCATGTCTGCCACAGCCGACGGGTCCCGATAGTCTCAGTAGACTGTGACGCGATGACCATAAAGCACCGCGCCGCCCCGGATCCGGAATGGGTCCTGATGTACCGGCAGGGCATCACTTCCCCCAGGATCGCCGCCACCGTGGGGGCCGCCGAGAGCACCGTGAGGTACCACCTCACCCTAGCGACCAAGGCAGACCCAGGGCTTCGTGGCGCACATAAGTCAGCGGCCGGAAAGACTACCCGGAGGACTGCGGCCGGCGCACAGAACCTGGCCGACGTCGTAGCGTTCCACCAGGTCGAGGGGCGGCAGCCCACAACCGGAGGGCGGACAGCCAGGGAACGGGCTCTCGGCGTGTGGCTGCACCGTCGCCGGCAGGAAGCAGCGGACGGCACCCTCTCCCCCGCCTACAGGGCAGCCCTGAGCATCCTCCCTGGCTGGGACACGGTCCCGCGCCCGGCGGACCGCAACAACGCCCGCTGGGACCAGCGCCTCGCCGAGCTTGTGGAGTACCGTGCCGCGGGCAACGACTGGCCGTTGCACAAGAAGGCCGCCACGGAACAGGAACGGGTTCTGGGCGTCTGGCTGCACGGGCAACGAATCGATTATCGGACCGGGAAGATCAAGCCGGCCAGGGAAGAACAGCTGAATGAGTCACTGCCGGGCTGGCGTGAGGGGCGGAAGCGCAGCGGCGGGCGCCGGAAGGCCTGAAGTGGGCTGCCGCCGGATGGCCGAACTCGCGGAGTACTTGGCTACCGGCAACACTTGGGCGCCTCACAACGGCTTCGATACCGAGCAGGAACGGGTCCTCGGCGTCTAGCTGCATGTACAGCGCGTCGGCAGCCGCGAAGGCAAGCTGGGGGTTCGACCGGGTTGAGCGGCTGGATGCTTCGGTTCCCGGCTGGCGGGAGGCCGCCGTGGTGGCTGGGCGGCAGCGGGCTTCCAATGCTGATCAGAGAGTACGGATCACGACTTGTGGCCCTCAGGGAGCACGCCTCCAAGGCAGCCTGTCAGCTGTAGCACAGGGGTTTGTTGGTGCAGCGGTCAACCAAGAGTGGCTCGCCGGGTGTGTTCCGTCCATCCCGCAAATTCGTGGCGTTACCGCTACGAATACGCAATGCCCCACTTGATCGGTGGCACGCAATCCAGATCCACTGGGAGAACACACCTGAGCGACACCAACCAGCTAGGTCAAGCCCACGTTTCTGAATGGCCCGGCGCTCGAGCCCCTACCGCCGGTGACACCGGAGGGATGGGCCAGTCGAGGCGGTGTGGAGCTCACATCAATGGAAGACGTCGCCGAACGCCAGATCGCCACGTGGATGAAGCAAGTTGCGTCCATACCACGTGTTGGGGGGGGCAAGAAGCGTTGAACCCGACAGAAGTTGCCACCTGATCATTGGGCCCGGAGCCGTCCCGAGAATCGATGAGGAAGACCCTGGGCGACGTGCATGTGAGTTCCTCCTTATGGATTCGTCGGAGTCACCGTACATCCGCCACGCGGACACGGTATTCCGCATTGCCGGTGGCCCCGAGACGGTGTCACAGGCCGCACGTACACTCTCACCATGGTGCAGGAGCTACACAACGACGATGCGGGCCGCTACCTCGTGGTGACCGCCACAGGCAGCCACTATGTGCTCGATCTGAAGGCCAGAACGGTTAAGCGGCAGATGGCCGCAGGCCCGCCACTTGTCGATTATCTCGACGCGGGATTCTCGCAGCTGCGTCGCGACGGGGAAGCACTTGAGCTGCTGATGCTCGAGTCATGTGCTGTCGGGGCGTCCGCCCAATACTGGATCCAGGTCCGCGACGACCACATCCCTACCCTCAGAACGACCTCGCCTGTGCTACGGATCGATGCCCTAGACCCTTCGGAGGCATGAATTGGGCGCCTATGCTGGTCCTGCGAACCTGATGCCGTCACCGAGCCGTATCGACATCATCATTCATGAGTCGGACGCCGAGTGGTGGCAGATCGTTGCCGCCGTTGGGCCGCTGGTCGTCATCCTCGGAGTCGTCCTCTTCGTGGCGATCGGCTGGTTCCGGCTGCGGGATCTCAAGACAAAGACCGGAAGGCAGTCAGACTGGTGGCCGCGAGCACGATGGGCATTGGAAGCGAGCCTGGAGGATGATCCGAAGAGACGTGAGGTCGGCCTCGCCGCATTGGAACTCCTCAATGAGAGCAGTCTTCCAGGCAAGGAGGAGAGCTTGATTATCGCTGAAGCCTGGAGGATGCCGCTCCGCGACGCGGAGACATGAGCGCCTTGGCCGAAAGGGCGTCGGTTGGTCAACGCGATTCAAATCGCAGTATCGGCCCTCAGGAAGAGCGTGTGATTGTTCGTGCCGCCCGGCTCCGGCTCTCAACCGACAAGAAGCAAGGCATCGACAGCCCGTCGTGGGTGACGGAAATCGCGAAGCGGCCCCTTTGATCCTGTGGTCAACCGTCATGAAGCCATCGGACTAGCTTGCGGCCCAAGCACCAAGCGGAACAACAGCTCTTGGTGGGCTGTCCCCGCTGTCCGCTAATGCCGGCCGCCTGTAAGCGGCGATTGCAGGCGTCTCAACCACTGGTTGTGCGGATGCACTTCGTCAACACGTCCTAGGACGGCGCTGAATAATTTTGGGGGCTTAAGGCGCGCCTGCTTGAGCGTTCCGGGATTTGGTTAAGACTGGATCTATGCAGGGTCGTGATGATGGTCAGCGTCAGCTTTTGGATGTCGATGCTCTGGCCGGGCATATGCTCCCGGCCGGTTCGGTGTTCAGGTTCCTCGCCGAGCACCGGCACGAACTGTTCCCCGATGACGCGTTCGCAGACCTGTTCGCCTCCGGGCGCGGCCGCCCCTCGACCCCGGCGGACGTGATCGCTTCGGTCATGGTCCTGCAGACTCTCCATAATCT
>NZ_PZKO01000035.1:0-68447 GCF_014926485.1 Pseudarthrobacter sp. AB1 | reverse complement strand
GAGGCTGCCCAGCACCAAATCCATGAGGGCAACTCCTACGAGGTGTGCCTGACCACCACGCTCACGGCCCGGCTGCCTGCCGCCGCGGCGGCCCCCTGGCCCACGTACCTCGCGCTGCGGCGGAAGAACCCGGCGCCGTTCGCCAGCTACCTGCGGTTCGGCGGGCTGACGGTGGCCAGTACGTCGCCTGAGCGGTTCCTGAGGATAACGTCCGAGGGCGGTATGCGCGCCGAACCGATCAAGGGCACCCGCCGCCGGGGTGCTGATCCGGAGCGTGACAGGCAACTGCGGGAGGACCTGGCGGCCTCGCTGAAGGACCGCGCGGAAAACATCATGATTGTGGACCTGCTGCGGAACGACCTTAGCCACTTCGCTGAGCCTGGATCGGTGACAGTCAGCAGGCTGTGCGAGATCGAAAGCTACGCCACCGTCCACCAGATGGTCAGCACCATCGATGCGCAGCTCCTGCCCGGAGCGCCGCGAGCCGAGGCGGTGGCCGCATGTTTCCCTGCCGGCTCCATGACCGGCGCCCCGAAAATCAGCACCATGGCAATCCTGGACCGGCTGGAGGAAGGCCCGCGGGGCCTGTATTCCGGCGCGATCGGCTATTTTTCGCTCAACGGGGCCACGGACCTGGCGGTGGCGATCCGTACTTTGGTCACCACGGCGCAGCCCGGTGGTGACGGCGGCGAAATAGGGGCGACGGCGGAACTCACCCTCGGCATCGGCGGCGCCATCACTGCCGACTCGGTACCTGACGAGGAGTACGACGAAATCCGGGTGAAGGCGCACGGTGTGCTGTCCGCGCTGGGTGCGGACTTTCCCGGCGGTTAGGCAGGTCTGGTGACTGGCAGGCTTACTGGACGGTAGCCGTCAGTCGGGCCACGTTGTCGATGTACCGGGCCGCGAGGGGGCGCTGAAGCCAGTCCTCAAGCATGAGTTCGTTGGAAATGTCGCGGTACGTGTCTTCGACCGCGCGCATACTGTTCACGATCTCCGCGCCGAGCAGCATCACCGAGACCTCCATGTTCAGCGAGAAGGAGCGCATGTCCATGTTGCTGGAGCCCAGGACCGCCACTTCGTCGTCGATGGTGAAGTGCTTGGCGTGGAGCACGAAGGGCGCTCTGTAGAGGTAGATCCGGACGCCTGCCTCCAACAGCGCCTCGTAATAGGAGCGCTGGGCGTGGTGGACCAGGAACTGGTCGCCCTTCTCGGAGACGAACAACTCCACGTCCACGCCCCGCTGGGCCGCTGTGGTGATGGCGTAGAGCAGGGAATCGTCGGGCACAAAATACGGGCTGCAGATGGAGATGCGGTGCTGCGCAGAGTAGATCAGGGTGTTGAAGAGGCGCAAATTGTTTTCGGTGATGAACCCGGGGCCGCTGGGCACCACCTGGGCCGTGACGTTGCCCGGTTCGGGGTTGGCCGGGAGCTGCAGCTGATGTTCCAGTGACTCGTCGGTTTCGCTCAGCCAGTCCGTGGCGAAAACAACGTTGAGTGTGGTGACGATCGGTCCGCGCAGGCAGGCCATCAGTTCCACCCATTCGCGGCCGGCCTTGCGGTGTTTGGGGTTGTTGTAGGAAGGCTCGATCAGGTTCTGCGACCCTGTGAAGGCGAGTTCGCCGTCGATCACCATGATCTTCCGGTGGTTGCGGAGGTCCGGGCGCCGCCACTGGCCGTGGGTGGGCAGCAGCGGGAGCATCCGCTTCCACTGGATCTTCCCGGCCCTCAGCCGCTTAAGGAAGTTGCGGTAACCCTTGACCCGGAGCGTGCCGATGTGGTCGAACAGCACCCTGACTTCCACGCCGCGCTCGGCAGCCTCCTCGAGGGCGGTCAGCAGGTCATCGGTGACGTGGTCCGTACTCATGATGTAGAACTCGGCGTTAACGAAGTACTTGGCCTTGCGCACAGCCTCGGTCATGGCCAGGATCGAGTTCGGGTAGCCGGGGATGAGGTCCACGGTGTTGCCATCCACCATGGGGAGGGAGCCGAGCCGCCGGTTCAATTCACCGGCGGACTTCACCCATTCGGGCCCAGGGTATTCACTGACGACGTCGGCGAGAGCCGAGATGCCGGACCGCACACGGGTGTTGATGATCTCCTGCTGTTGGCGGCGGCGGCTGGAGAGCCTGAAGTTTCCGAAGAGAAGGAAAAGGATCAGGCCCAGGAACGGCACAAAGAAGATGCCCAGCAGCCAGGCCATGGCCGTTGTGGGGCGCCTGTTGCCGGGAATGATGCCGACGGCGACGACCCGGATCACCAGGTCTGCAATGCTGAGCACCACCACCACCCACGTCGGTGCGGTACCGGCAAGCGAAATTGGCCACAGCACTGGAATACCCCCGGTTTGCGCGCACCCGCGGACCGGTTCCGGCGGGGCAATGACCACAGCTTAGCCGCGGCGGGCCCTACTAAGCTGGAGCCATGACATCTCCTGCGCCCGTGGTGCTCGTTTTCCTTGACCCCGCGTTCCCGGACGGCCGGCTGGCCGATGCTTCACAGCCCCAGCTGATGGCCACGGACCAGGGCGCCACCCGCGGCGATGGCGTGTTCGAATCCATGCTCGCGGTGGGCGGCGCAGTCCGGAAGCAGCAGGCGCATCTGGACCGGCTGGCGGGGTCGGCCCAGGCCCTTGACCTGCTGATTCCGGCGCAGGACGTGTGGCGGGCAGCCATCTCCGCGGGCGTCGCGGAGCACCGTAACCAGTACCCTGCTCCCTCGCCAGCGGAGGACGAGGTGGTGGTGAAACTTGTGGTTACCCGTGGCCCGGAAGGCGCGGAGTCTCCTACGTGCTGGGTCCAGGTCTCCCCGGTGGGCGCCCTCGGCCGCCGCCAGCGCGAAACCGGGATCGACGTCATCCTCCTGGACCGCGGCTACGACAGCGACGTGGCTGAGCGTGCCCCGTGGCTGCTGCTCGGCGCCAAGACCCTGTCCTATGCCACGAACATGGCCGCCCTGCGGTACGCCCACAAACAGGGCGCCGACGACGTCATCTTCACGTCCTCGGACGGCAGGGTCCTGGAAGGCCCCACGTCCACTGTGCTGCTGGCACATCTGGAAACGTCCGACGACGGCGCCGGCGCCACCCGCACGGTGCGCCGGCTCATCACTCCGCAGTTGGACAGCGGGATCCTCCCCGGGACCTCCCAGGGTGCCCTTTTCGCGGCGGCCAAAGCGGCCGGCTGGGAGCTCGGGTATGGTCCGCTGGAACCACAGGACCTGCTGGATGCCGACGCCGTATGGCTCATTTCCAGCATCAGGCTGCTCGCGCCGGTGAACCACATTGACGGCAAGGAAGTGGGAACCCCTGCCCTGCAGAAGCAGCTGACGGCCGAACTCAGCGCATTGTTTGCCGGGGTTCAGTAGTTCGTTGGGATTCAACAGTTTTCCGGGATCCAGCAGTTTTCCGACGTTCAGCAGTTTTCCGACGTTCAGCAGGGAGGCCTGAGGCCATGGCGGTTCGCAGTGCGGGGATCCTGCTGTACCGGCGGGGAGCAGACGGGCCGGAAGTATGGATAGCGCATATGGGCGGACCGTTCTGGGCTCGCAAACAGACGCAGTCGTGGTCCGTTCCCAAGGGCGAATACCTTCCCGATGAGGAACCCCTGCTGGCCGCCCTTCGGGAATTCGCCGAAGAGATCGGCACGCCGCCGCCGGCCGTTGACTATTTTGAGCTGGGGGCTTTCCGGCAACCGTCGGGAAAGGTCATTACGGTGTTTGCGGCAGAGTCTGACTTCCAGCCGGATGGGATTGTGAGCAACACCTTTCCGCTGGAGTGGCCCAGAGGATCCGGCATCATCCAGGACTTTCCCGAGGTGGACGACGCCCGGTGGGTGACGGAGACCGATGCCCGCGGCAAGCTGGTCAAGGGCCAGCTGCCGATCCTGGACGCAGTGCTGCACCGTCTTGAACGGCACTGAATTGAACCGCCCCAGACCCGCGCCGGGTACTGACGGGCGGAAGGGCCCTGTTGGTCCGTCGCGCAGGTCCGTATGGTTTGGTGCATGAACTCTCACACGGAGCCGACCAACACATTGACGTTCGACGAATGCTGGGAGTTGCTGGCCGATGACATACTGGGGCGCCTGGCCCTGGTAGTGGACGGCCATCCGGAGATCTTCCCGGTCAACTACGTGCTGGACCGCAGGAGCATCGTCTTCCGCAGCGCCGGTGGCTCCAAACTCTGGGGCGCGCAGGCGGACCGTGCCGCGGCGCTGGAGATCGACGGATACGATCCCCGCACGGAGATCGCCTGGAGCGTGGTGGTGCGCGGAGACACCGCAGTGATCGAGGCCCAGGCCGACAAGGACGCCGTTGACGCCCTGCATCTGGAGCCCTGGCAGCCCGGGCCCAAGGACTACTACATCCGGCTGACCCCCTTTGCACTGACCGGCCGTCGTTTCCGGGTCACCAAACCCGACGTCTGGAACACCCGGTTGGCGGACCGCCGTCGTGCTTCCTTCGAGTAGCGCGGGTGACCTTATGGACGGCGAAGCAGCCGCTCCGCTTGTCCCTGGGGTCCGGATCCGGCTGCTCCGGCGTAACGATGCCTCCGGCCTGAGCGAGGCCTACCGCCGGAACCGCCGGCACCTCGCGCATTGGGAACCGGAGCGGGACGAAGCCTTCTTCACTCCCCGGCATCAACTGGACATCATCCGGGCCAAGCTCGTCCAGCATTCAACGGGCCAGGAAGTTCCGTGGGTGCTGGTGGGCCACGATGATCCCGCTTACATCCTCGGCGCCGTCACCCTCACCGGCATCGCCCGTGGGCCGTTCCTCAATGCCAACCTCGGGTACTGGGTTGATTCCAGCCTCAACCGGCGGGGCATCGGATCTGCGGCTGTCCGCTTTGCCACGGACCATGCCCGGACGGAGCTGGGCCTCCACCGCATCCAGGCGGCAACGCTGCTCCACAATGAGCCCTCACGCAAAATCCTCGGGCGCGCCGGCTTTCGGGAAATCGGCGTAGCGCCGCAATACCTGAAAATTGCCGGCCGCTGGCAGGACCACCTGCTCCACCAACTGCTCCTCCACAGCTGAGCCGACCGCGAAAGGCACCCCATGAGCAACGACTCTCACATCCCCGTCATCCTGGGCGGCGCACGCACCCCGTTCGGCAAGTTCCGCGGTGCCCTCTCCGGGCTCACCTCCAGCGAACTGGGCGCCCACGCCATCCGGAACGCACTGGAACGGTCCGGGGTGGCGCCGGAACAGATCCAGGCCGTCATCGTGGGCCAGGTCATCCAGGCGGGCGCGGGCCAGGGACCCGCCAGGCAGGCCAGCCTTGCTGCCGGCATCGGCTGGGATGTGCCCACCGTAACCATCAACAAACTGTGCCTGTCCGGGCTGACCGCCGTGATCGATGCCGCCCGGATGATCCGCGCCGGCGAGGCTGATTTCATTGTGGCGGCGGGCCAGGAATCCATGACCAACGCCCCGCACCTGCTGCCCCGGCTTCGCGGCGGCGTTGCGATCGGCGATGCGCCGTTGCTGGATTCCCTGAACTTTGACGGCCTGCAGGACCCTGTCTCCGGCGAACTGATGGGATCCGCCACCGACGCCGGGAACGCCCGCCTGGGCATCAGCCGCGAGGACCAGGACGCCGTCGCCGCCCTCTCCCACCAGCGGGCGGAGGCCGCCCGGGCCGCAGGCATCCTGGCCGAAGAGATCGCCCCGGTGGAGGTCCCGCAGCGCCGGGGACCCGCCGTCGTGATTGATGCCGACGAAGGCATCCGCGCCTGCACCACCATCGAGACGCTGGCGGCACTGAAACCCGCCTTCTCCAAGGATCCGGCGGCCACCATCACCGCCGGTTCGGCCTCCCCACTGTCCGACGGCGCGGCCGCCGTTGTGGTGGCCAGCAAGTCAGCAGCGGAAGCGGCCGGCCTTAGCTGGATCGCGGAGATCGGTAGCCACGGCCAGACCGCCGGACCGGACGGGTCCCTGCATTCCCAGCCGTCCCGCGCCATTGAACAGGCCCTGAAACTTGAAGGGCTGAGCATTGACAACGTGGACCTGATTGAGATCAACGAAGCCTTCGCGTCAGTGGTACTGCAGTCTGCCAAGGACCTGGGCATCGACGCGGACAGGATCAACGCCGACGGCGGCGCCATCGCCTTGGGCCACCCGGTGGGCGCATCGGGGGCCCGCCTGGTCCTGCATCAGGCACTGGCGCTGAACCGGCGCGGCGGCGGGACAGGCGTGGTTGCCTTGTGCGGCGGTGGCGGCCAGGGCGACGCCCTGATCCTCAAAGCCCGACCCACACCCCTCCTCCAAAGCAACGCCAGGTCACTTAACGCCCATGCGGAGGCTTTGGACGGGCGCTAAGTGACCCCGCGTTGCTGTCAACCACTCCACTAGCCGGACAGGACACCATGAACACTTCACCTACCGCCGAAGAGGGTTTCGGGACCATCTCCGTTGCCGCAATCCTGGCTGAATCAGCCGCCCGCTTCCCGGACTCCGCGGCCCTTGTGGTGGGCGAGGAGCGGGTGACCTACAGCGAACTCTGGGAACAGACGCGCGCGTATGCCGGTGCGTTGCGGGACCGTGGCGTGGGGCACGCCAGCCGCGTGGCCCTGCTGATGCCCAATGTTGCTGATTTCGCCCGGGTCTACTACGCGGTCCTCGCGCTGGGCGGCGTGGTGGTGCCGTTACATGCGCTGCTGAAGGGCAGGGAGATCGAGTACATGCTGCGCGACAGCGGCGCGCAGCTGCTCGTCTGCGCCGGACCGCTCCTTGAGGAAGGTGCCAAAGGCGCCGCGGCCGCGGCCGCGGGCATCGACGTCGTCACCGTCCTGGTGCCGGAGGGGCCCGAAGGTGCCGCCCGGCTGGAGACCGAAGCGGCAGGCGCCGAGCCCATCAGCACCTGGCTGCCGCTGCGGCCCTTCGAGACGGCCACAATTCTGTACACATCCGGGACCACCGGCCAGCCCAAGGGCGCCTTGGGCAGCCACTTCGCCATTGTGGAACAGACCAATACGCTGCTGACCAGCACGTTTGACCTCCGCCGCGGTGACGTCATCTTCGGCGGACTGCCGATGTTCCACACCTTCGGCCAGACGTGCGTCCTCAACACCGGGCTGCGGGCGGGGGCCACCATCGTGATGCTGCCCAAGTTCAGCGGGGACGCAGCCCTGGATGCCCTCACCCGGCACAACATCAACGTCTTCTTCGGCGTGCCCACCATGTACATCGCCATGCTCGAAGCCGCCCGCACCAACACCGGCCGGTCCAACGCCCTGCGCTACTGCATCTCCGGCGGCGCGTCCCTGCCTGTGGCGGTGATGGACAGGTTCAAGACGGAATTCGGCTCGGACATTTACGAAGGATACGGCCTGACCGAGACGTCCCCGGTTGCCACCTTCAACCATGTAGGCAAAGCGCCGCGGCCCGGAACGGTAGGCCAGGCCATTTGGGGAGTCCAGGTGGAGATCGCCCGCGCGGACGTCCAGGATGCCATCGAGCTGCAGCCCACGGGCGAGTTAGGCGAGCTGGTGGTCCGGGGGCACAACCTCTTCACGGGCTACCTCAACCGGCCCGAAGCCACCGCAGAGGCTGTGGTGGACGGTTGGTTCCGGACCGGCGACCTGGGCACCAAGGACGGGGACGGCTACCTCCGCATCCTGGACCGGAAGAAGGAGATGATCATCCGGAACGGCTTTAACGTCTACCCGCGAGAGGTAGAGGAAGTCCTCAGCCGGCACGAGGCAGTCCTGAGCGTTGCCGTCTATGGCGTCCCCGACGAAACCCACGGGCAGGAGGTGGCGGCCGCCGTCGTCCTCAATCCGGGCAGCAGCGCCACCGTTGATGAGTTGCGGGACTTCGCCGCCGCGGAATTGGCGGCCTATAAGTATCCGCGGATCATTACCCTAGTCACCGAATTCCCCACCGGCCCCAGCGGCAAGGTACTCAAGCGCGAACTCACCGCCCGGTACAGCACCTCCGATACTCCAACAGGGTGATCAGGCGGGAATGATGCGGACCAGGAAACGCGTCCTACCACCAGGACCACGACGTTCAGCAGCCGTCCCGGCGCCAGGTACGTGCAGGTAAAGAAGGAGTCGTACATGGTCCGGTACAGACTGGCCCCGGAAGCCTGCCGAAATCCTGGTGATCCAGACGCTGCGCCCAGGCGACCGCGACGAGGGTCTGCGGTCCCGCCCCCATTCGGTTGTCCCGTCAGCGCCGGGGTTACGGAAACACGCGTTGGTTACGGAACATGACGACGGCGGCGGTGCGGCGGGGCGGGGCGAGTGCTACGTTTTTGGGGAGTAATGAGTACCGGCGCCAAGCCCTGACTGGCCGGTCGGCAACCCTCCCTTTCGCGGCGGGGTGCCTCAGGTGAATACTCGGCATATCGACCCATTCGAGCTGCAAGCGTGAAAGAAGGAGTTCCGTCGTGTCTGACGCCCCCGCCCCTGAAAAGAAACTGTCGTACCGGCTTGTCACCGGGCCGGACGACAGGTCTTTCTGTGAACGGATTTCCACTGCCCTGGCCGAAGGGTATGTCCTGCACGGCAGCCCGGCCGCGACGTCCAACGGAGGTGTTGTGATCGTTGCGCAGGCACTCATCCTCCCGTCGGCCATCGCCACCGCCGATGCCGCCGTCGCCTCTGCCGTGGAAGACCTCGATTTCGACGGCGAGGGCCACGCGTGAGCTACGCCGGAGACCTCACCCCGCAGGAAGCCTGGGCCAAGCTGGAGCAGGGCGCCATCCTGGTGGACGTCCGGACCGAAGGCGAATGGGCCCACATCGGCATCCCCGACACCAAGGCCACGGACAACGATCCCCTGTTCATCCCGTGGACCTTCCCCGGCGGCATCCCCAACCCGGATTTCATCACCGACCTGACACAGCAGGCACCGGAGGACGACGGCGCCGAACTGGTGTTCCTCTGCCGCTCGGGCCAGCGCTCCATCGCCGCCGCCATCGCCGCGACGCAGGCCGGCTTCACCTCCTACAACGTCCTGGAGGGTTTCGAAGGCGAGCCGGACCGCTACGGCGAGCGCACCGTTAACGGCTGGAAAAACCGCGGCCTCCCCACCAACCTGGGAATAACGAAGTGACCTTCAACGAAGACGCCGCCGGCTGGAGCGCCGAAACGCAGGCCGTCCGCGGCGGGCTGAACCGCACCAACTTCCAGGAGACCACCGAGCCGGTCTTCCTGAACTCCGGCTTCGTCTACGAGTCCGCTGCCGCCGCCGAGCGCGCCTTCACCGGCGAGGACGAACGCTTCGTCTACTCCCGGTACGGCAACCCGTCCGTGGCCACCTTCCAGGAACGCCTTCGCCTGCTCGAAGGCACCGAAGCGTGCTTTGCGACGGCATCTGGCATGTCAGCGGTCTTCACCGCCCTGGGCGCCCTGCTGGCGGCCGGCGACCGGGTGGTTGCCGCGCGTTCGCTGTTCGGCTCCTGCTTTGTGATCCTGAACGAGATCCTGCCGCGCTGGGGCGTGGAAACCGTGTTCGTTGACGGCCCGGACCTCGAACAGTGGGCTGCTGCACTGTCGGAACCCACCACCGCAGTGTTCTTCGAATCGCCATCCAACCCGATGCAGGAAATCGTGGACATCGCCGCGGTCAGCGACCTGGCGCACGCCGCCGGGGCCACCGTCGTCGTCGACAACGTCTTCGCCACTCCCCTGCTGCAGCGCTGCGGCCAGCTGGGCGCGGACGTGATTGTGTACTCCGGCACCAAGCACATCGACGGCCAGGGACGCGTCCTGGGCGGCGCCATCCTGGGCACCAAGGAGTTCATCGACGGCCCGGTCAAGCAGCTCATGCGGCACACCGGCCCGGCCCTCTCCGCGTTCAACGCCTGGGTGCTGACCAAAGGCCTGGAGACCATGGCGCTGCGCGTGAACCACTCGTCCGCGTCCGCTCTGCGGCTGGCGGAATGGCTCGAAAAGCAGCCGGCCGTCAGCTGGGTCAAGTACCCGCTGCTCAAGTCCCACCCGCAGTACGAACTTGCTGCCAAGCAGATGAAGGCCGGCGGCACCGTCCTCACGCTGGAACTTGCGACGACGGATGGCCGCTCGGGCAAAGAAGCCGCGTTTGGGCTGCTGGACGCCTTGCGGATCATCGACATCTCCAACAACCTGGGCGATTCCAAGTCCCTCATCACCCATCCGGCCACCACCACGCACCGCGCCATGGGCCCCGAAGGCCGCGCCGCCATCGGGCTCAGCGACGGTGTGGTGCGGCTGTCCGTAGGCCTGGAGGACGTGGACGACCTCATCGGCGACCTGGAGCAGGCCCTGAAGCAGATCTGACCGGAGGCGGCGGCCGGTTCAGGCGCCTGGCTGGCGGAGCTGCCGGGACGCCGTCTCCCGGACCGCGTCGGTCAGCTGGTTGAGCACCGGCGAGTCGATTTTCCACCGCTGCCAGTACAACGACACGTCCACGGGCTCGGCCCGTGCCAGCTCCACGAGGCCGCCGTTCCGGATGTCGGCCAGGCACTGCTGCTCCGGCAGAAGTCCCCACCCCAGTCCCAGCCGGATGGCCTGCGCGAACTCGGCCGACGACGGCACATAGTGCCGCGGCGCGGTCAGTTCCGCGCCGGTCAGCCTGCGGAAAAACCCGTCCTGAAGGTCATCCTTGCGGTCAAAGTCCACCACCGGGGCCTGGCTCCCTGCAGCAAGTTCCGCCCCGTCGGGCAACCAGCGCAGGAGGTACCCGGGGCTTGCCACCGCACGGTACCGCAGGGAACCCAGCGATACCATACTGCAGCCCTGGACCGCTTCCGGCGTTGCGGTTACCGCGGCCATCACCGATCCTGTCCGGAGGAGCTGGGTGGAATGCTGCTCGTCTTCCCTGCGGACCTCGAAGCACGCGCCGAGGTCCGGCGGAAGACTTGCCAGCGCAGGCATGAACCAGGTGGAGAGTGAGTCCGCGTTCACCACCAAGGGAATGGGCGCCGTCGGCCGGTCCTGGCTCGCCCCGAGCTCCTGCTGGGCGTCCCATTCGAGCTGCCGGACCTGCCTGGCGAACCGTAAAATGGCTTCCCCGGCCGTTGTGGGCCGGACGGGGTTGGTGCGCTGCAACAGGATCTGGCCGGCCGCGTCCTCCATCGCCTTGAGCCGTTGGGAAATGGCCGACGGCGTGACGTACAGGCTCCGCGCCGCCGCCTCAAGCGTCCCCTCGTCCACGACCGCCGCGAACGTTCGGAGCTGCTCAAACTGGAACATCTTCATTAGCTTTCCTTAATAGAGCTAAGAATATTTAGCTGGAGTAATCCTACGCCCGGCCCGTACGTTGGAGGATATGGATCTGACCGCATTTCTAGGCCCCACCGCACTGGGCTTCAGCACGGGCCTCGCCCTGATCGCGGCCATCGGCAGCCAGAACGCCTTTGTACTCCGGCAGGGCATCCGCGGCGAGCATGTGGCCGCCGTCGTCCTGGTCTGCAGCGTCTCCGATGCGCTGCTCATCGCTGCGGGCATCGCCGGAGTGGGGGCGCTGCTCCAGTCGAGCCCTGTGATCGTGGACGTGGTCCGGTTTGCCGGAGCCGCCTTCCTGGTGGGCTACGGCGTCATGGCCGCGCGCCGGGCACTGCGTCCGGGGGCGTTGACGGCATCGGGGCGCCAGCCCGCCGTCGGCCTCGGCGCCGCCCTCAGCACGGTGCTGGCCCTGACCTGGCTCAACCCGCACGTCTACCTGGACACTGTGCTGCTGCTCGGATCGGTGGCCAACCAGCAGGCGCACGATTTGCGATGGTGGTTCGGGGCCGGGGCCATCGCCGCCAGCGTCGCCTGGTTCAGCGCGCTGGGTTTCGGGGCCAGGGTCCTGCGGCCCTTCTTCGCGCGGCCCTCATCGTGGCGCATCCTGGACGGGCTCGTCGCCGTGGTCATGCTCACGCTGGGGATACGCCTGGCGATCGGTGCGTGACGTCGATGTTCCTTAGCGCGAACGGACACTGCCGTTGACCTCGGAGACGGTGCGGCGTAACTTCATGGTCACCACCGCGATGTCGCTGGGCCAACGCATCCGCCGGACCGAAAGCCAGCCATGAATGGAAACCAGCCAGTGCAGGGCAACAAGCCATTTCAAAAGGCCGGAGCCGTCATCGTCGCGGCGGGCACGTGTTGGGGACTGGGAATTTCGTTCGTGGGGAACGTGCATGCCACCCGCGACCCGGCCACCAGGCTGGCCATGCTGGAGCGCCACCGAGGCCTCTGGATAGCCGGACAATTCCTGGCAGCCGCCGGGACCATGGCTGTTCCCGTTGGATTTGTCCGGTTCGCCCAATCCGTCCGGCCGGGCCCCGCCAACGGCCTCACCAAGACCCTGGTTGCCGCCGCAGCCGCCGCCCTGCTCGCCGGCGCGCCCTTGTTTGTGGTGGCCCTTGCGAACCGCGCCTCGGACCTGGAGAGGTTCGCCTATCGGAGGGGCTCAAACTGGCCGTTCCTGACATACTCAGGGCTGCATATCGGTGGGCTCGCGGCTTTGGGGGCGGGGCTCCTGCTCTTGCCGCTGAAACCCTGGACCGGCGTCACGGCGGCCGCCAGCGCACCGGTCTTCGCTGCCATCCTGGCCGGCACGAAGGACCTTCCGCCGTTCGTCTTCTACCTGGTGGAAACCGCCGTGGGTGTCCAGCTGATGCGCTACGAGGAACCCCCGGCTCCCGCCGAGGACAACACGGACACACTCCCCCGGCGTTGATGCTGAGGCCGGCGCGAAATGCGTCAGGGGAAACGTTCAGGAGAGCTCAGGACTGGCGCACCCGCAGCAGCTCCGGGGTCTCGTCCTCCGCCAGCAACCCGGAGGTACCCCGCATCGTTACATCCACGGCGTGGGCAACCACGGCCCCCAGCCCGCCGTCGTCGGGTCCTGTTTTTTCCGTCACTGCGTCCCACACCCTGCGCTGTTCGGTTGAGCCGGTGCCGCGGGCAATGATGTCCTCAACGCCCTGCCGGGCCAAGGCCAGTTCGTCCTGTTCGGCGAGGACAGGCGCCAGATAATCCACCAAAGACCGCACGACGTCGTCGGCGGGCGCCGGCCGGAAGGTCCCGAAATCCAGCAGCTCGCCGCTCATGCCGCTGCTGCTCGCCTGCCACGCCGCCATCCGCAGCAGCACCGTGGGCACCGGCGCAGGATCCACGCCGGCGCGCCAATCGCGGCTCGCCGATTCGACCAGGGCCCGGACCAACACCGCAATCAGGGCAGCATCCTCGGCGCGGAGGCAGACATCGGCCACCCGGACCTCTACGGTGGGGTGGTTCCGGGACAGGCGCGCGTCGAAGTAGATCATGCCTTCGTCCAACAGCACGCCGCTGTCCAGCAGGCGCGTTACCACCCGTCGATATGCGGAATATGTCGTGAAAATTGCCGAGGGGCCGGACGTGGGCCAGCGGTTCCAGGCCTGGGTGCGGTAACTCTCGAATCCCGTGCGCACCCCGTTCCAGAACGGCGAGTTGGCGCTCAGGGCTGTGAGGACAGCAAGCTTGTCCCGGATCCTGTCCAGCACCGCCACGCCCTCGTCCTTGGACTCGATGAAAGTGTGAACGTGGAAACCGCAGGTCAGCTGCTCCTGCGCAGTCAGCCCGAAGCGTTCCAGCATCCGGGCATAGCGGGGGTCCGGGGTGGTGTGGCTGGCGAGGCCAAACGGAGAGGTGGCCAGCGCGGCCACCCTTGCCCCGTTTTTGGCCGCCGCCTGGTCCGCCAGCAGCCGGCCGGCCCGGATCTGCGGCAGCAGTTCTGCGTACTCGAGGCAGGGCCGCGTCTGGGTCTCGATCTGCTCAAGCTTCAGCTCGGCAGTCAGGCCCGTCCCGTCGTCGTGCGCGGTTTGGTCCGTACCTGCCATCACATAGTGGCGTTCCGGGGCGTCGTCGGCAGCCATCCGACGGCCGGACAGCATCGCATCTGCCAGGGCAAGCGGCTCCCCCGTGTCCGGATCAACGATCAGGAGCTCTTCCTCGACGCCGAATGTGCGCATGCTTATATTGTGCGGCAACGGGCAAGGCCGTGGCAGTCCTGGAGCCGGCGGATTCTGCCGAGCGTTAGTCCTGGAAGTACTCCACCTTGGCGCCGATGGTGTTGAGCCGTTCCGCCAGGTCCTCGTAGCCGCGCTCGATCACGTAGATGTTCCGCAGCTCCGACACTCCCCGTGCCGCAAGCATGGCCAGCAGCAGGCAGGCGGCGGGGCGGAGTGCCGGCGGGCAGCCCACCTCGGCGGCCCGCCACTTCGTGGGGCCATTGACGTAGATCCGGTGCGGGTCCAGCAGCTGCACCTGGGCGCCGAGGCGGTTGAGTTCGGTGAGGTAGATGGCCCGGTTCTCGTAGACCCAGTCATGGATCATGGTCTGGCCATGGGCGTTGGCGGCAATGACCGCGAAGAACGGCAAGTTGTCGATGTTCAGGCCGGGGAACGGCATGGGGTGGATCTTGTCCTCCGGAGCCCGCAGCTCGGAGGGTTTGGTGGTCACATCCACCAGCCGGGTGCGGCCGTTGCGCGCCACGTACTCGCCGGAAATCTCCAGCTGCTGGCCCATCTGCTCCAGTGTGGCCAGCTCGATCTCCATGAACTCGATGGGGACGCGGCGGACGGTCACCTCTGAGTTGGTGACGATGCCGGCGGTGATGAGGCTCATGGCCTCAATGGGGTCCTCGGACGGGAAGTACTCAATGTCGACGTCGATGAGTGGCTGCCCGGTGATCTTCAGCGTAGTGGTGCCCACGCCGTCGATCGTCACGCCCAGCATCTCGAGGTAGAAGCAGAGGTCCTGGACCATGTAGTTGGGGCTGGCGTTGCGGATGACGGTGGTGCCGCGGCGGTGCGCCGCTGCCATGATCGCGTTCTCGGTGACGGTGTCCCCGCGTTCCGTCAGCACAAAGGAGCGGTCGTGAGCGTCCGGCGGCGGAGCCTGCACGGCATAGAAACCGGCGGTGGCCTCCACTGACAGCCCGAACTGGCGCAAGGCCTGCATGTGCGGCTCAACCGTCCGCGTGCCCAGATCGCACCCGCCGGCATACGGCAGGCGGTACTCTGCGGATTCGTCCAGGAGCGGGCCCAAGAGCATGATCACGCTGCGTGTGCGCCGCGCGGCGTCCACATCCATGGCGTCAAGGTCCAGGACGGCGGGGCGGCGGAGCTGGAGGTCTGTGTCGTTGAGCCACGTGCATTCGACGCCGATGCTGGTGAGGACCTCGACGATCCGGTTGACCTCTTCGATCCGGGCGAGGCGGCGCAGGACGGTGGTGCCGCGGTTGATCAGGCTGGCGCACAGCAGCGCCACACCGGCGTTTTTGCTGCTGTTGACATCCACGGCCCCGGACAGCGTGCGGCCGCCTTCAATCCGCAGGTGCGTCATCTGTGGTTTGCCCACTTTGACGATGCTGCGGTCCAGAATCGCTTCGAGCCGCTGGATCATCTTCAGGCTCAGGTTCTGCTTGCCCTGCTCCATCCGGGCGACGGCGCTTTGGCTGGTTCCCAGCGCGCCGGCGAGCTGGCCCTGGGTCCAGCCCTTCTCGGTCCGGGCGTCCCTGAGTGTGGCGGCGATGTGCTCGGCGGTTTCCTGAATCATAGGAAAAAAATATCACAAGTGAGTTATTAAAGAGTATATTGACGCTCCACGCGCGGCGCGGCGGCCGGAATACCCGTCCCATGCGATATTCGACACGTCGCACGCCACAGGCAGGCGCCCCCGCAGGATCCAGCTAACGCCAGACGAAGTTCCAGGTCCCCATCGCTGCCGCGGCAACCACGGCGGCCGCCGCGATCAGCAGGCCGCCCGCCAGCACCCAGGCGTCCAGCGTCGAATACGTGGATTCCCGGGCCCACGTCCGCTGCCCGGTGCCAAAACCGCGCGCTTCCATGGTGATGGCCAGCCGGGACGCGCGGCGGATGGCCTGGACCAGGAGCCCGAAGCTCTGCCCGAGGGTGGCCCGCAGCCGTTGCAGCGGGCTGCCCTGCGAGCCCACGCCGCGGGCCCGCCGCGCCATGCCGATGGTCTGCCATTCCTCGGCCATAAGTCCCACCAGGCGCATCGCGGCCAGCGTGCCGAGGACAAACCGGTGCGGCAACCGGGCTCTCTGCGCCAGCGCATCCGCGAGGTCAGTGGGGTCTGTGCACGTCATAAGGAGGATCGCCGGCAGTGCTATCGCGAGGCCGCGCAGCATAAAGCCGATCCCCAGCTGCAGGGAACCTTCGCTGATGGACCAGATTCCGACGTCGAGCAGTACAGCGCCGCTATCGGCCGCGACGATCGCCGTGCTCCAGCCGCCCAGGGCTGCCGCGATGATGAGCGGCCAGCCGCGCTGCCACAACAGGCGCAGGGTGAGGCCGGCCAGCGGGAAGAGCGCCAACTCGGCAACGAGCGCAGTGGTGGCGGACACCCAGTCGATGGAGAGCGCCAGCACCAGCGTGATGAGGAAAACGACGCCGAACTTGGCCAACGGGTTGGCGCGCGTCAGCAGCGCCTGGTTGCCGCGGAGAGTCAGTGCGTCCCTCATGCCGCACCCGCTTCCTGGCGGGCGCCGCCGCGTGAGGCCGGGCCAAGCCGCAGTTCGGCCCCGCCCAGGACGGCGCTGAATTCCTGGTCGTGGGTCACGGAAACCACGGAGGTTCCGGCGTCGAGCAGTTCTGAGAGGAACGATGCGAGTTCGGCCCAGGTGTTGGCGTCCTGGCCGAAGGTCGGCTCGTCCAGCACCAGCACTCGCGGGTGGGCCGCCAGGACCGTGGCCACCGACAGGCGCCGCTTTTCGCCGCCGGACAACGTGTACGGATTGGCGTCCACCAGGTGCGTCAGGCGCAGCCGTTCCAGCAGCTCTTCAACCCGCTCTTCGCCATGGCCCAGATGCCGCGGGCCGAACATCAGTTCGTCCAGCACCCGGCCGGTAACGAACTGGTGCTCGGGCTCCTGGAACACGGTTCCGATGCGGGAAATCAGCTGGTTGGCTTTCCATTTGAAGGGATCGATCCCGGCCCCCTCGGAAAGCTCGACGGCGGCGGACACCTTCCCCGCCACTGGTGCCAAAAGCCCGGCGAGCGTTAGCGCAAACGTTGACTTGCCGGCGCCGTTGGGACCCGTGACGGTGAGTGCGTGGCCGGAACGGACCTGGGCGGTGATGCCCAGCTGCACCGGCACGGGCGGGATGGTCCGGAAGCCGCGGCGCCGCGGACGCTCGCGGGAGACGGCCAGGTCCTCAGCGGCCAGCAGCAGGTCACCGGAGCCTGTGGACGCGCGGCGGCGGGTTGCCGGAATATACCCCGGCACCCACACGCCCGCGCCGATCAGCATGTCCCGTGCCTCCGCGAGCACCTGGTCCGGCGGCCCGTCCAGCAAGACGGCGGACGTACCGGCCAAACTTCCCGGCTGGAGCACCACAACCCGGTCCACCAAGTCCTTCCAGACGGACACGCGGTGTTCCACCACAACGAGTGTGGCGCCGGTTTTGTCCAGGCAGCGGCCCACTGCGTCCCGGACTTCCAGCACACCGGCGGGATCCAGGTTCGCGGTGGGCTCGTCCAGCAGGATCAGCCCGGGCCGCATCGCGAGGATCCCGGCCAGCGCCAGTCGCTGCTTCTGTCCGCCGGACAGGGCCGACGTCGGGTGGTCCAGCGGGAGCCCGGCGGCACCTGGCCCGCCGTCGGCGTCCACACCAGTGCCATTGGCGTTCACACCAGCTCCGCCGCCAGCGCCGCCCCCGGCACTTCGCAGCCCGACGTCGTCGAGCGCTTCATGGACGCGCCGCCAGATCTCGTCCCGTGGAACGGCGAGGTTCTCGGCGCCGAAGGCGACGTCGTCACCCAGGCGCGACAGAACTACCTGCGTTTCGGGGTCCTGCTGCATCAGGCCCGAGCGGCCGCGCTGCCCGCGGGGAACCACCCCGTCGATCAGCAGCGAACCGGTTTCGTCGGCGTCGTCTCCTTCATCCCCCAGCACCCCCGCGAGCGCGTGCAGCAGCGTTGACTTGCCCGCGCCCGACGGACCCAGCAGCAGCACCCGCTCGCCGGGGGCGATGTCGAGGTCGAGTCCGTGGACGGCGGGGGCGGAACGGCCGGCATGCCGCCAGCCCCAGCCGCGGGCGGACACCGCGGCGGGGCGCACTCCGGAAGCGCCGGCGTCGGAAGCGGTCATCAGTTGAAGACGGGCTCCGAAGCTGCCTTCCGGGATGCGAACGAGCTCAACACGCCGGTCCTGGCCAGGCCGCGGGTGGCGATCCAGGACAGCGCGCCCGCAATCACCGCGCCGGAGATGGTGCAGAACACGATGTAGACGAGCTTGTCGCCTGGCTCGTAGGCGATGTTCCAGCCCCAGGGCAGGAAGGAGTCGTTGAGGCCGCAGAACAGTCCGGCTCCGGCACCGGCCAGCAGAGCGGCGATGAGGTTGTACTTCTGGTGCAGGAAGGATTTGAAGCGGAAGTTGCCGTACACCAGCAGGAAGAACACCAGTTCGGCGCCCAGGCCCTGGAGGAGTCCGGAGATCAGCACCGTGGCGCCGTACTGCGAGCCCATGATGAGTTCGCCGGTGGCGGCCACAGCTTCGCAGAAGAGCGCCGCACCGGGTTTGCGGATGATGAGCATGCCCAGCACTGCCGGGATCATCCAGCCGCCGGCGATCAGGCCGGTCAGTGGGGGGTAAACGGCATTCATTGGTGCGGAAACGATGCCGGCGCCCTGGGACCAGGCCCAGAAGATCACGCCGCCGGTGATGGCGATGAGGGCCGCCACCACGATGTCCACAACACGCCAGGTATTGCCGGTCTTTTTGATTGCTGCAGTTGTCATTCGGTCCTCCTGAGGAACAGGAGGGGAAAGTGCCCCGGCGTGCGGCGCTGCCGCCGTTTCCGGACACTTCGAGAACTCGACTCCCTTGCGCCGGTACTAACCGGATCAGGTTCGAGGGTCTGCGGCTGTCCGCACTCTCAGCGCCTTCCTGCGGTTCCCTGGCAATGCCAGTGATGTCCGACGGCGGCGCTCCCCTGTCGTAATAAATCTGCCCTGATGGGCGTGCTCCAGTTTACACCGCGGGCGGGGTAGATTGTGGGCCATGACTGCCAACAACCCGACTGTGACTGCGTTCAATCCCGATGCGACGGTGCCCCAGCCGGCGGGGCTGCTGGAGGCCCTGATCGCCCGCATCGAGGGCGAGATCAGCGAGCTGCAGTTTCCCCATTTCACCAGGGATGATTCCCTCAATCTGGGGCTGCTGCTGGTGGAGCTCGGCAAATCGCGCCGGCTGCCTATCGCGATCGACACCACGAAGGGTGACCAGGTCCTTTTCCATGTTGCCCTGGACGGCGCCACCCCCGACAACGGGCACTGGATCCGGGCGAAACAGCGCACCGCCGCCAGGTATGAGATCCCGTCGTTGCTGGTGGGCCTCCGCGGCAGGCTGCACGGCGGCCGGATCGAGGACCACGGCTGGTACGACGAAACCGTCTACGCGGCCCACGGCGGCTGCTTCCCGGTCTACGTCGCCGGCGTGGGCGCCGTAGCCACGGTGACGGTCTCGGGCCTGCCCCAGCAGCAGGACCACGATCTCGTGGTGGAAGCCCTGCGGGAGATTCTGGAGTCCATGCAGCCGGGTTAGGCTAAAGACAGTCCCGGATCCGCTCACAAGGAGTTCAACGAATGAACCTGTTCATCAAGCTGCTCGGCACCGCAATCAGCCTCGGCGCCGGATTCGTCGGCACCAAGATGGTCAATACCGTGTGGGAAAAGTCCACCGGCCGGAAGGCTCCCACCGGCAAGGATGAAGACACCCCCACGAGCCTCCGCTCGGCGCTGACGTTCGCGCTTATTTCGGCCTCGGTCAGCACTATCATCCAGGTGCTGGCTAACCGCGGCACACAACGGGCCATTACCCGCTTCGCCAAGTCCCAGGACATCGTCTAGGCGCACCACCAACACATGAGTTTTTGTCCAGATAAAGGACTCCAAACGGCCCAGACGCCGCGTTATCTGGACAAAAACTCACGCGCGGGGCCGGTACGTAAGCATCGGCGAGTGAGGCTCAGTCCCGCCGGCCGCCGTCGCCCGCTTCATCCCGGGAAGAGTCATCCCGGGCGGATTGTGCCGCCTTCTGAACCACGGCGTCGAGTTCATCGGAGCTGAGCAGCTCGCGGTGCAGGTGTTTGGTGCGGTACCCGGCACGGCCCACCATGTGGGCGGAAACCGGCACGGTCAGCAGCTGGAAGATCCAGGCCACGAGCAGCGCGGGCCACACCCACCAGGTGCGCATCTGCAGGCCGATGGCCGCAAGGAGCAGGAACAGCCCCAGCACCTGGGGCTTGGTGGCCGCGTGCATGCGGCTGAGCAGGTCCGGAAAGCGCAGCAGTCCGACGGCGGCGGCGAGGGACATGAGGGCACCCACCACCAGGAACACCGCCGACACGGTATCGATGAGGTTATCAACCACGCTGGCCTCAGGATTCATTGGCTTGCTCCCGCCGGTCGGCCACAAAGCGCGCAACTGTCACTGACCCGATGAAGCCGACAATGGACAGCGCCACCAGCAGCATCAGGTTGTTCAGGTGCCGGTTGACTGCCATATCGATGCACAGGGCCGCGCCGAGAATCGCAAGCAGGACGTCGGAGGCCAGCACCCTGTCCAGCAGCGACGGGCCGCGGGAGATCCTGATGATGGCTCCCGCCGCTGCCAGCGAAAGAATGACCGCCGTAACGGCCAGAACGGTCTGCATCATGCTGCGGCCTCCTGCCGGATTGCTTCGAGTTCTTCGCGGGAGCCCATGATCCTGATCAGGCCAGCCTCGATCGAGCGGACTTCCCTGCGCAGGTTCTCGACCTCTTCCGGGCTGCTGACGTTGAGCCCGTGGAGGTACAAGGTGGACGTTGACCGGTCCACTTCCACCACCAGGGAGCCCGGAATCAGCGAGATCACGTGCCCGGTGGCGGTGACCATGAGGTCCTGGTGGCTCCGCAACGGCACTGCGACGACGGAGCTGATGACCCGCGGGCCGCGGACAGCCGCCAGGTACATGACCTCAACGCTCGCTGCCGCCACCCTGCCCAGGAAACGCAGGGCAAATGGCACGGCGTGAAGAATGTTGAAGCGGCCGCTGACTTCTACCGGCGGCAGGTAGAACATCCGGGCCACGAGCACGGCCAGCAACGCGCCGAACAGCAGGTTGCCGGGGCTGAAGTCCTGCCACAGGGCGCCCCAGACAATCACCAGCCATACCAGCAGGGGCAGTTCCTGGCGCAGGGAAATCCGCCGGCGGCTCATTTGCCTCCTCCGTCTTTCAGTGCCACCGAGGGAACCTGCGTGTCCTCGCCCAGAACGGCCTGGATGTAGGCGGATCTGTCCAGCATTTCGTGGGCGGCCTGGTCCGAGACTGTGAACAGCGGGCCGGCGAAGACCGTCAGTGACACTCCCAGAGCCACCAGGCCCAGCGTTGAACCCACCATGGTCCGGGGCAGCAGCGTGACGTTCTTGCGGCCGGCCCGGCTGCCGGTGTCCGAATCCTCGGGCGCAGCCAGCAAGACAGGGTCCGGGTGCTCGGCGTCCGAGGGCTTGCGCCAGAACGCGCGGTTCCAGACCCGTGCGACTGCCAGCAGGGTCAGGAGGCTGGTGACCACGCCGCCGATCACCAGGGCGTAGGCCAGCGGGGTGCCCAGTTCGATGCCCGCCTGGATGAGCCCCACCTTCCCCAGGAACCCGGAGAACGGCGGGATCCCGGCCAGGTTCATGGCGGGTATAAAGAACAGCAGGGCCAGCATGGGTGACAGCTTGGCCAGGCCTGCCAACCTGTCCACGGAGGAGCTGCCGCCACGGCGTTCGATCAGGCCCGTGACCAGGAAAAGGCTGGTCTGAATGGTGATGTGGTGGGCCACGTAGAACACGGCGGCGCCCAGTCCGGCCACCGAGGACATAGCCAGCCCAAACACCATGTAGCCGATGTGGCTCACCAGGGTGAAGGACAACAGACGTTTGATGTCGCTCTGCGCCAAGGCGCCAAGGATTCCCACCACCATGGTCAGCAGCGCCGCCACCATCAGCGGAGTGTTCAGGCTGTCCCCCGGGAAGAGCAGGGTCTCCGTGCGCACCATCGCGTAGACCCCGACTTTGGTCAGCAGGCCGGCGAATACCGCGGTGACGGGCGCGGGCGCCGTGGGGTAGGAGTCAGGCAGCCAGAAGGAGAGCGGGAACACGGCCGCCTTGATGCCGAAGGCCACCAGGAGCATCACGTGCAGCAGGGTCCGGGTTCCCCCGTCCAGGTCGGCCAGCTTGATGGCGAGGTCGGCCATGTTCACGGTTCCGGTGGCGCCGTAGACCATGGCGATGGAGATCAGGAACAGCACCGAGGACACCACGGAGACCACCACGTAAGTGACACCGGCGCGGATGCGCGGGCCGGTTCCGCCCAACGTCATCAGCACATAGCTTGCCGTCAGCAGGATCTCGAAACCGACGTACAGGTTGAACAGGTCGCCGGACAGGAACGCGTTGGAGACCCCGGCCACCAGGATCAGGTAGGTGGGGTGGAAGATCGACACCGGCGCGTCGTGGTCACCGTCGGCCATGCCCTGCCCGGTGGCATAGACCAGCACGGCGAGGCTGATAGCCGACGACACCACGAGCATGAGGGACGAGAACTGGTCCACCACCATCGTGATGCCCCACGGCGGCAGCCAGCCACCGATGTTCACGGCGGCGGTTCCGCCGTCCCACACGGAGCCCAGCAGCAGGCACTCCAGCAGGAGCGTCAGGGACAGCACCCCGATGCTCACCGCGCGCTGGGCGCGGGAGTGCCGGATCAGGAGGAAGGCCAGGGCAGCACCGAGGATGGGAAGAACGACGGCGAGCGGGGCAAAGCTTGCGATGTTCACTTCACACCTCCTTCGGGACCAGGGGTTACGTTCTGCGAGCCGGGTTGCTCTTCAGCGGCGGCATCCGCGGCAGGAATCTCCTTGGCCCCGACCGTGACGGAACCGCTGGACGCTTCCGGGCCGTCCGCCGTCCGCGGGTGGTCTGAGACGGCGCCCCCGTCGCCGCCCAGCATGGTCAGGGGAAACTCGGACGTTTCGGCTGGGACGGGGGCATCATCCTCGGCATCGAAGCGGGGCGTCTCGGCGACGCGGAGGTCCTCGACGTCGTCCTGGATCTCATCCTGGCGGGCCAGGACCCACGTGCGGTAAATGATGCCGAGCATAAAGGCCGTCACTGCGAAGGAGATCACGATCGACGTGAGAATCAGTGCCTGCGGAAGGGGGTCCGAGTACTCCTGGGCGGCGGTGTCCTTGTTGTACAGCGGCACCAGACCGGCATAGCCGCCGGTGGCCAGGATAAGCAGGTTGGTGGCGTTGGCCAGCAGCATCAGTCCCAGCAGCACCCGGGTGAGGCTGCGTTCCAGGATCAGGTAGATGCCGCACGCATACAGGGCACCCATGACGGTCAGCAGGGTCAGGTTGACGCTCATGCTTGGTCCGTCGCGGCGGTTCCGGCGGGGACCCCCACGGGCTCCTGCACCGGGGCAGCGGCAGGGTCGTGGTGGGTTGGCAGATCTTCGGCAGGAGCAGTCCGCTGCTCTTCGAAGTGTTCGTCGATCTCGGAGCCCAAGCTGCGCAGAACGTCCAGCACCAGGCCGATCACCACGATGTACACGCCGATGTCGAAGATGGTGGACGTGACGAACTTGATGTCCCCGAACACCGGAAGCCAGAGTTCAATGATGGCGGTCTGAAATACCTGGCCGCCAAGCAGCAGCGGCACCACACCGGAGGCGGCCGCCGTAGCGAGCCCGATCCCCAGCAGCGTCCCGGCGCCGACGGGGGTGGCCTCGCGCAGTTCGAACCGGCCACCGGCCAGGTACCGGATGGCCAAGGCAAGTCCGGCAGTCAAGCCGCCGGCGAATCCGCCGCCGGGCAGGTTGTGGCCGGCCAGAAGAAGGTAAAGCGAGAAGATGATCAGGGAGTGGAAGGTCAGCCGCGTGACCACTTCAAAGATAATGGAGCGCCGCTCCGGTGCCAGGGTGCGCCCCGCCACGATCCAGGCGTCCCGGGCGGAGGCTGCGAATTTGCGGCTGATGGCCAGAGCTGCTGCGTCCCGCGACCCGGGATCCACCGCAATCTGGCGGCCAACGCTGCCCTCGGCAATGGTGTCAGGGACCCTGCTCCGGTCTCCACGGTCGCGGACGAAGATAAGGCTGGCCACACCTGTGGCGGCCAGGGCCAGGACGGATATTTCACCGAAGGTGTCCCACGCACGGATGTCCACCAGCGTCACGTTGACGATGTTCAGACCGCCGCCGCCTTCATAGGCGAGGCGGGGGAATTCCAAGGACACCGGGGCGGCCACCCGGGCGCCCATGGCGTGGATGGCGGCGAAGACCATGGTGATTCCGAAAGCCGCCCCGATGATCACACGGACCACCCGGTACTTGCCGCCGGTGCGGTCGCGGAGTTCGGCGGGCAGGCTGCGCATGGCCAGGACGAAGGCCACCAGGATAATGGTTTCCACAAGGACCTGCGTCAGGGCAAGATCCGGTGCGCCCTGGAGCGCGAACATCAGGGCGATCCCGTACCCGGACACTGCCACCATCAGCACAGCGAGGAACCGTTTGTTGGCCTTAACCGCGGCCAACGCGCCGATCACAATCCCCGCGCCGACCACCGGCTGCAGCGGCGAGTAGGGGTCGATGAAATAAAGGTTCGCAGGGAGCGGCTTGCCCGCCAGCAGCATGGCCGTCAGCGGCAGGACGAATGCCACCGTGAGGATAACGGCGAGGTAGAAGTACAGGGAACCACGCTGCGTGCGGCCAGTGATCCAGACGGCGGCGTCATCCAGGGCACCGATGGTGAGCTGGTAGATGCGGTCGCCGTCGATCCAGTTGGGCACGCGGGACTGCAGGCGGGCCACCAGGGTTCGTCCGAAGTACATCGCCAGACCCAGCGCGAACGTTAGGGCGGTCAGTCCCAGGGATGCTGTGAAACCGTGCCACAGCGCAAGGTGGCCTGCCTGCTCGGCCGGTGTGCCGGCGTCGGACGCGGTGGAGGCGAACAGCGCCGCGTAGGGCTGGACCCAGGCGTCCACCGGCGCCGGCCAGAGGCCGTAGACGACGCTCAGGAGGCTGAGGAGCGCCGGGGCCGCCAGAAAGGAAGGCTTGACCGCCTTGAACGTGGTCCGCTCAATACCCGGCTTCACCGCGAACGCTCCCCACATGAAGCGGGCACTGTAGGCGAACGTGAGAATGGACCCAATGACGATGCCCACGAGCACCACCATGCTCCAGGCCTCGCCGTCGGATGCGTGGTGGACAAAAGCTTCCAGGACTGATTCCTTGGCCACGAACCCTGCGAGCAGAGGGACACCGGCCATCGAGGCGGCACCGATGCCGGCCACAATTCCGAGCGCCCGCGACGACCGGAACACGCCGGACAGCTGGCGGACATCGCGGGTCCCCGCCTGCTGGTCGATGATGCCTACCACCAGGAAGAGGGTGGCCTTGAAAAGTCCGTGGGCGAGGAGCATCGCGAGCCCCGCGAGAGCTGCATCCGGCGTGCCCAGGCCCGCCACCATCGTCAGGAACCCCAGCTGGCTGACGGTGCCGTAGGCCAGGATGAGTTTGATGTCGGTCTGCCGTAGCGCCCGGTAGCCGCCTACCAGCATGGTGGCCAGGCCGAGCCCCAGCACGATGATCTGCCAGTACATGGCGTCGGAAAACCCCGGGGCGAGCCGCGCCACCAGGTAGATCCCGGCCTTCACCATCGCCGCGGCGTGGAGGTATGCGCTCACCGGGGTGGGAGCCGCCATGGCTCCGGGAAGCCAGAAGTGGAAGGGAACCAGGGCGGACTTACTGATGGCGCCCGTCAGGATAAGTACGACGGCGGCAGCAACGGTTGCGCCCGAAGGTCCGCTCACCAGGGTGGGTGCCTGCGCCAGAATCGCCGAAATCCGGTAGGTGCCGGCGCTGTGCCCCAGCATGACCAGCCCCACCAGCATGGCCAGCCCGCCCGCGGTGGTGACCATCAGGGCCTGCAGCGCCGAACGCCGGGCCGCCAGCCTGGTGCGGGCGAAGCCGATCAGCAGGTAGGACAGGATGGTGGTGAGTTCCCAGAATATGAACATCAGGAGAAGATCGTCGGCTATCACCAAGCCGAACATCACTCCGGCGAAGGCGAGGAACTGGGCGGCGAATCCACCCAGATCCCGGTCTTCGGGGCTGAAATACCGGGCGCAATAGACGAGCACCAAGGCGCCGACGCCCAGGATCAGGAGCGACATCACCCAGGCAAGGGGATCGAGCCGGAAGGCGAATTCAAGGTCCAGCCCGGGAATCCACGGGAAGACCTCCGAGACCGCTCCGGCGTCCGAGTACACGCCCGCGTGCTGGAACAGCAGCCAGGCAAAGGATGCAGCGGGCACAGCCGCCAGCGCGTAGAAAGCGTTCCGGCCCCAGACCCTGAAGAGAAACGGCGCCACGGCGGCCACCGCAAAGTGCACGGCAAGAACTGTGATCACTGGTATCTCCGCTATGTCAGGGATTCGATTGTCAAAAAGTCAGGGCAGGCGGTTCATGTGTCAGGTTCAGTGGCCACAGTTTACCAAGGCAGCCCTGACACTTTTCCCCGGACCGGACCACGCCTCCCCGGAATTTCCCCGGTGCCCGGCGTATCACCACCGCCCTGTTCGCCACGGGCGGATACGATTCAGGCTATGAACACCGCCAGCGCTCCTGAGGCCATGCAGCCGTCATCGGAACTCGCGTCCGGAACCCAGGCCACCAGCAAGGGCCGGGTGCTCGCCTGGGCCGCCTGGGACTGGGGTTCGGCGGCCTTCAACGCGGTCATGACCACCTTCGTCTTCACCGTCTACCTCACCTCCAACGCCTTCGGTGGCGAAGACCAGGCTTCTGCCGTTCTTGGCAGTGCACTGGCCATTGCGGGGATCGCCATCGCGCTGCTTGCTCCGGTGACCGGGCAGCGCTCGGACAACGGAGGCCGCCGGAAGCTGTGGCTTGGGGTCAACACGGCCGCCGTGGCCATCCTGACGGGCCTGTGCTTCTTTGTCTTCCCCCGGCCGGAGTTTCTTCTGCTGGGCGTTTCTCTCATCGCGCTGGGGAATGTGTTTTTTGAGTTCGCCGGCGTCAACTACAACGCCATGTTGGCCCAGATCTCCACGCCGAAAAACATCGGCAAGGTCAGCGGATTCGGCTGGGGCATGGGCTACCTGGGCGGCATTGTGGCATTGCTGATTGTGCTGCAGCTCTTTGTGCAGCCGAGCTTCGACTGGTTCGGCGCCTCCACCGAGGACAGCCTGAACATCCGGCTGGTAGCAGTGTTCTCCGCCCTGTGGTTCTTCATCTTCGCCCTGCCGGTTCTCTTCGCTGTCCCTGAACTCCCGCGGCCGGAGCGGGCCCAACCCCTGGGACTCCTGGCCTCCTACCGCCTGCTGTTCCGCCGGATCAAGGCAATCTATGCCACCAGTCCACACACCATCTATTTCCTCCTGGCCAGCGCCGTCTTCCGCGACGGCCTCGCGGCCGTGTTCACGTTCGGCGGCATCATCGCGGCCGGCACGTTCGGCTTCGAATTATCCGAAGTCATCTTCTTCGCCATCTTCGGGAACGTGGCGGCGGCCGTGGGAGCGGTCATCGGCGGGTTCCTGGACGACCGGGTGGGGCCCAAGGCCGTCATTGTGGGTTCCCTCGTGGGGCTGCTGATCGCCGGGACCATGATCCTGGTCCTCGGAAACGGGGACTACATCTTCTTTGGCACGGCGTGGGCAGGCAGCACTACGTTCTGGGTCTTCGGACTGTTCCTGAGCCTGTTTGTGGGGCCCGCCCAATCCTCGTCGCGGGCATACCTTGCCCGGCTGGCACCCCACGGTGAGTCCGGCGAGCTGTTCGGCCTCTACGCCACCACCGGCCGCGCCGTCAGCTTCCTGGCTCCGGCGCTGTTCACCCTGTGCATCGTGCTGGCCACTCCGCTGGTGGCGCCCGGCGAGGCCCAGCGCTGGGGCATACTCGGCATCATGGTGGTGCTGCTCGCCGGCCTGCTGGTTCTGCTCCCGGTGAAGTCGCCGGCCAAGACGGCCATCGCCGTCGTTCCCGTCTCCTAGCACCAACGGATACTTAGGCCCCGCTCCCTGGACGCGCGTGCCGCCCTGCGCGCACCCACCCGAAATCCGTTTGTGGAGACTAGGCTGGGTTGTATGAACGTGGACGAGACTGACCTCCCCGGCCTGGGCCGTCGGAAGGACTTCATGACGGCTTCCGGCCGCCGCATCGGCGTCGTGGAGCTGCGGGAGGGCATGATGGAACTCATCGTTTCCACCTGGGACGATCCTGACACCTGCCAGGCGTCGATCCCCCTGACCGGCGATGAGGCCGCTGCCCTGGGCAACCTCCTGGGCGGGCAGCACCTGGCCATGAAACTGAGTGAGGAGCACAAGGAGATTCCGGGCATCGTGACCCGGCAGTTCTCCATCGCTCCGGAATCCCCGTTCCAGAACCAACCCATGGGGAAGGCCTGCATCCGCACCCGTTGCGGAGTCTCGATCGTGGCGATCATGCGTGAAGGCGAGGTGCTCCCGTCGCCGGGACCCGACGTCGTCCTTCACTCCGGTGACCTCCTGGTCGCAGTGGGAACGCAAGAAGGCCTCGATTCGGCGGCCGACATCCTGCGCAACGGCTGAGCGCCATGGACCCGCTGGCCCTGACCCTCATTGAACTGGGGGCCGTTGTGTTCTGCCTTGGCCTCCTGGCCAGGCTGGCCGGACGGATCGGAATGTCACCCATCCCGCTTTACCTCGTTGGCGGACTCGCCTTCGGCGCAGGCGGCGTGGTCAAGCTCGAAGGCATGCAAGAATTCGCACATCTCTCCGGCGAAATCGGCGTGATCCTGCTGCTGCTTATGCTCGGTTTGGAATATACGGCTGCCGAGCTTTTCACCGGTCTGCGCAAGTCTTGGCAGGCCGGTGTTCTTGACCTGGTGCTGAATTTCGTTCCCGGTGCGGCACTGGCGCTGCTGCTTGGCTGGGGCCTGGTAGGCGCAATGGTCATGGGCGGTGTCACGTATATATCGTCCTCCGGGATCGCGGCAAAGGTCATCACGGACCTTGGCCGGATCGGTAACCGCGAGACTCCCGTGGTGCTGTCCATCCTGGTGTTCGAAGACCTGGCCATGGCCGTGTACCTGCCCATCCTCACTGCAACCCTCTCCGGCGTGGGCTTCCTGGGCGGTCTCACCACAGTGGGGATCTCCCTGGCGGTGGTCACCGTGGTGTTGATGGTGGCGCTCCGCCACGGCCACAGGGTGTCCAAGGCCGTGCACAGCGAAAATTCCGAGGTTTTCCTGCTCAATCTCCTCGGCGCTGCACTGCTGGTGGCTGGCGTCGCGTCCGCCCTGCAGGTTTCAGCGGCAGTGGGCGCGTTTATGCTGGGCATCGCCATCTCGGGGGCTACCGCCCACAGCGCCACCCGGATCCTGGAACCGCTACGGGACCTCTTTGCAGCCATCTTCTTTGTGGCCTTCGGGCTCAACACAGACCCGGCCACCATCCCGCCGGTGTTCGGCTGGGCCCTGCTCCTGGCGGTCATCACGGCCATTACCAAGATGCTCACAGGGATCTGGGCCGCCAAGCGGGCCGGCATTGCCCGTCCGGGGCGCATCCGTGCCGGCGCCGCACTGATTGCCCGCGGCGAGTTCTCCATCGTGATCGCCGGACTGGCCGTGGCGTCAGGCGTGGTCCCGGACGACCTCGCCGCCCTGGCAACCGCCTACGTGCTGATCATGGCCATCCTCGGGCCGTTGGCAGCGCGCTATGTGGAGCCGGCACTGAAGGCCTTCGGCGGGCCGGTTCGATTGGCCGCAAAGGCATAGGCCACGGGCCCGCACCTCTCCCCGGGGGATCTCACCCCTCACCAACCCGTCGCTGAAGCGGCTCAGACCTCGGTGCGGTGGAAGTTCAGGTGGCTGCGGCTGGCTGTCGGCCCGCGCTGGCCCTGGTACCGGTTGCCGTATTCGCCCGAACCGTAAGGAAACTCAGCAGCCGAGGTCAGCCGGAAGAAGCACAGCTGGCCGATCTTCATACCAGGCCAGAGCTTGATGGGCAGCGTGGCCATGTTGGAGAGCTCCAACGTGACGTGGCCGGAAAACCCCGGATCAATGAACCCCGCCGTGGAGTGCGTCAGCAGGCCCAGGCGGCCCAGGGAGGACTTGCCTTCCAGCCGCGCAGCAATATCGTCCGGCAACGTGACCGTCTCGTACGTGGAGCCCAGCACGAACTCACCGGGGTGCAGGATGAACGGCTCTCCGCTCTCCACTTCCACCAGCCGGGTCAGCTCGGGCTGCTCTTCCGCTGGGTCGATATGCGCGTACTTGTGGTTGTCGAAGAGTCGGAAAAACCGGTCGATCCGGACGTCCACGGACGACGGCTGGACCATCTCGGGATCGTACGGTTCGAGGACGATCCGTTGGGAGTTTAGTTCGGCACGAATGTCGCGGTCAGAGATCAGCACCGTCCCAAATTACTATGCGTTGTCCACAGCGCACACTTTTTCGTTGTTGCTGTCGCCTACTGGGGCTAATGTTGCCTCAGAATGACACCGCCGGATGGTCTCCCCGGTTGGTACAACTGAACTGATCTGGGGTTGGTTTTGAATAAATTTGCGGCGCCCGCCGTTGTGGCGATGCTATGTGCGCTCGCGCTGGTGTCCCCGGCCTCCGGCATGTATTCCGGCCCACCGGTGGATGGGCCGTCAGTCCAGGTGGGTGCCCTGGGGCCACGCACGGTCACGTTGGGCCCGGCGGGAACCGCGGACGACGACGGCGGTGCAGCGGACGCGGGTACCGGACTGGGGTCCCTGCTCGCCCCAGCCGTGGAACCGGTGATCACACCGGCCTCGCCCGCTGGAGAAGGCACGTCAGGGACCGCAGCAGCGCCTCCGGCGGCGACGGTGGCTGCCCCCGTGACCACCGCATCCGAACCAGTCGCGCCCGAGCCGCCCTCACTCCCACCCCTCTGGGCCCCCGAATCTGAACTGGCGCACAACAAAACCGCGGCTCCCGCCCCGCCAGCCGGCGCACCGGAATCCCTCACTACCGGATCCCTTGGCACCGAGGCCTTGGTGCCGGACAGCAACACAGCCGCCATCCTCACGGTTTTCAACGAAATCAACAAGTACCGGGTGGCCAATAGCCTGGCCCCGGTCAAGTACCACCCCACGGTTGCCGGCCTGGCGCAGGAGTGGTCCAACAGCATCGCCTCCCGCGAAGTCATTGAACACCGCGCCAGCTTCTGGACCGATCCCCGGGCCCTGAACCCGACCAGCGCTGGTGAGGTCATCGCCATTCGCACGGACCGCAACGCGGCAATGCTGGTGGAGTGGTGGAAAACCTCGCCCGGCCACAACGCGATGCTGCTCGATCCGCGGTTCAACGTCATGGGCGCCGGGATCTCCTACACGAACAGCCAGTACACAATCTGGGGCGTGGTGAACTTCTTCGGTTACACCACCCTGCCCGCCGGCACCGTCACCTCCCCCGGGGGCAGTTCCGCCGGCGGGGGCGCGTTCCCCGTCCCGGCGCCCACCGTGTGCGATCCCGCCGTCAAACACATGCCGCCCACCCTGGACCTGGCCAGCGCGGCGATCAACAGTGCAGCTGATCTGGTGACCATCAACGCCTCAGGCCAGCTCATCAACCGCCCCTCCACAGGGAACAGGACCTTTGGTGCTGCCAAGGTCATCGGCTCCGGATTCGGTACGGCCAAGGATGTGCTCACCACAGACTGGGACCGTGACGGCGCCTATGACCTCCTGACCCAGTGGAACGACGGCCGGCTGACGCTCCACCGGGGTATCGCCACCGGAGGGTTCCAACCCTCGTTCACACTGGGCTCGGGCGGCTGGGAAACCATGACGCTGGCCGTGGGCGGCTGGTGTGCCAACAACCGGCTTCCCCAACTGGTCGCCCTGGATGCCGGCGGCACCCTGTTCCTCTACCCGAACGTGGGCCTGGCCGACATGTCCACGCGCACCCAGATGGCCACCGGCGTATCGGCCAGGAAGCTCGCCATGGTGGATTATGACGCCGACGGTTTCCAGGATCTCCTGGCCATAAAGCCAGACGGCGGTGTGCTGCTTTACCGCGGAGCAGGCACTCCGGTGCCACGCGTCGAAGCCCGCCTTACCGTCACCACCGACTGGGCCGATGTCACCGGAATCCGTCCGCTGCGTGACGTGACCGCCCTGAACTCCACGGGGGTGGCGCTGCGCCGGGCCAATGACGTGGTGCAGTACTGGAACCTGAGCACCGGAACCCTGGCGTCGCCGTCGAACATCACCGGAAGCTGGGCGGGCCAGCGGCTGGCGCAGTAGCCCTCAGGCCGCCGACCGCACTTCCAGGACATCCTTGAGCCGCGCGAGCTGGGACACTTCGGCCTTGATGGTGCGCTGGATGCCGGTGTTCATCAGGCCCAGGAGGCCCCTGGGCTGGTATTCGAGGGCGAATCTGACCCTTGTGCCGGCCGGTTCGGTGCTGAGGTAGTAGCCGCCGGAGTGCTGCGACGGTCCGGAGATCACCCGGAACTCGATCTCGGCGCCCGGCCTGGCCTGCGTTATTTCGAAGTCGGCGGAGATGGTCCGGCCTGACCGGCCCGTGGTGGTCTGCCGGTAGACGGCGCCCTTGGTTCCGGCGGCACCGGTCAGCAGGCTGATGCTGCGGATGCCCCCCCGCCATTGCGGAAGGTTCATGCCGTCCACCAGGAACGTGTACACACTCATTGCGTCGCACCGGATAAGTACCTCGTGCTCTGCAAATGCCATGGGAGTCCTTAGTTAGCGGCGGTCAGTGGTAGCCCGCCCCACCCCCATGACACCGCAGCTAACGGGTTCAGAGTAGCCACTTGGCCCGCCCCGGACCTAGCCACCGGCGGCGCCGTTATTGAAGAGTTACTGGATGACGCGGTGGGTAGCGTCTATCCCGGCGGACACGCACGCAGTGCGTGTCCCCGGTGCGGACGCTGGATCGCATCTGCGCTAAGCTAAGTTCTGCCCCGCTCAAAACAGGGCGATGCGGCTGTAGCTCAATGGTAGAGCGCTAGCTTCCCAAGCTTGATACGCGGGTCCGATTCCCGTCAGCCGCTCCAAAATCTTCGAATCATGGTGTTCGCCGCGCGGCAGCGATTCCTAGCTGCTCCGGGCCTTCCTGATGGCCCGTTCAACAGCCTTCTTCAGCGTCGCGAGCCTGGCCGCCTCCTGTTTCCGGTAGGTGCCCTCCTTGACCCCGGAAAACATGCGCCCGATTCCCTTGGGAACGTACTGCGCAGTCACGGTCAGCCGGGTGCTGTCCGCCACGGGATACACCACGCACGAACAGGTGATGGTTTCCGTGCGGGTCTCGTGTGTTTCGGTCCAGGAACGGTCCGCCACCAGGTGCTCGACATGGAGCACCACGCCCTCCTGGCCAGGAACTGTCGAGCGGGCCTGGACATCCACGCAGAACGCGTAGACCTCCGGGCGGCCACAGGGGACAAGGACCGTACTCTCAATCGTGATGGTTCCCATGATTCTGTTCCCGTACTTCCGCAGGCCTGCCCGGCACAGTGCCCAGAGCGCCATTTTCACACCGGGAACCCGCGGGCACAATGGTCGGCGCGCCGGCGGGTCGGTTTCAACTTTGTACGCTCATCCTCCGGTGGCCGTTAGGCCCTGCCGTGTATCGTCAGAAGTCAGGAACCTCTTCGGTTCCGCTACAGGAGCAATCATGGCTGACAAGTCCCCGCGTCAAGCAGCATCCAAAAAAGCCGGCAAGTCCATCAAGGAAAAGCGCGCCGACAAGCGGGCCGCCGGAGCCCCGGCCACCTCCCTGGACGTCACGTCCAAGGCCGCAAAAAAGAAGTGAGTGGCAAACAGAGCCACCTGACCCTGGGCGTCCTGGCCTCCACCCGGAAACAGGACGAACGCCGCCTCCCCATCCACCCCCTGCATTTCGAGCGGATCGCGCCGGAACTGCGCCAGCGCATCATCCTGGAGCAGGGCTACGGCGAGCGCTTCGGCGTCTCGGATGACCACCTCGGAACCCTGGTGGGCAAAATGGCCACCAAGGACGCGCTACTGGCGGAGGCCGACGTCGTCCTCCTGCCGAAGCCGCAGCCGGAGGACCTCGCGGAACTGCGGGACGGCCAGGTCCTCTGGGGCTGGCCGCACTGTGTCCAGGACCGTGCCATCACGCAGCTGGCCATCGACAAGAAGCTCACGCTGATTGCCTTCGAAGCGATGAACCACTGGGCGAGCGACGGCGGTTTTGGGCTTCACGTGTTCCACAAGAACAACGAGCTGGCCGGGTACTGCTCCGTACTTCATGCGCTCTCGCTCACCGGATCCACCGGCGACTACGGCCGCCGGCTCAGTGCCGTGGTGATTGGCTTCGGCGCTACCGCCCGCGGCGCCGTAACCGCGCTGAACGCGCACGGCATCCACGATGTCCAGGTGCTCACCAACCGGGGAGTAGCCGCCGTCGGCGCCCCGATCCACTCGGTCAACATCGTCCAGTTTGATCATGACGACAAGGCGCCCTTCCTGAGCCAGGTCATCACTGAGCGGGGCCGGGTTCCGCTGGCGCCGTTCCTGGCTGAAAGCGACGTCGTGGTCAACTGCACGCTGCAGGACCCGAACAATCCGCTGACGTATTTGCGGGCTGAGGACCTCGCGGCGTTCAGCCCGGGCAGCCTGGTGGTCGATGTGTCATGCGATGAGGGAATGGGCTTCAGCTGGGCGCGCTCCACCACGTTCGCCGAACCGATGTTTACCATCGGCGACCACATCAACTACTACGCCGTGGACCACAGCCCGTCCTACCTCTGGAATTCCTCCAGCTGGGAGATCAGCCAGGCCCTGCTGCCGTTTCTTGAGACGGTCATCGGCGGCCCGGAGGCGTGGGACGGAAACGAAACCATTTCCCGCTCCATCGAGATCCGCGAGGGCGTGGTCCTCAACAAGGACGTGCTGGAATTCCAGCGGCGCGAGGCCGAGTACCCGCACCTCCCGGCCTAGCCGGCACCCCTCGGGCCGCGGCGCGTACGCCGCGGCCCTTTTAGGCGGGCCCTCTAGTCCGGGCCTTCTGGCTGTTTACGCATGCTTTTTACGCGGCAGCCTCACGGCTGATGATCCGCAGCGGGTGGCGCCGGTCCTTAAGGTCCACCCTGAGTGCCAGCGCGCCCTTTCGGGCCAGGACGACGCCGACAGTCACCGCGGCGAGCGCCGGCACCCCGCCGGAGACCAAGAGTGCCACGTGCGGGTCCACGTGCTCGGCGATCCAGCCGAGCATGGGCCCGCCGATGGCCTGGCCGCCGATCAGCACCATGATGTACAGGCTCATGACCCGGCCCCGGATCCCCATGTTGGAGCTGATCTGGACCAGCTGGTTGGAACCGGTCAGGAACATCAGGCACCAGAACCCGGACAGGACCATCACCACGCTGAACCACACCATGGACGGCGCCAGTGCGGCCAGGCACAGCATCAGACCGTACATTCCGGCGCAGAATACCACCGACCGGAGCCGCAGCTGGCGGCGCCGGGTGGAGGCGACGGCACCGGCCAACGCTCCGAGTGCCACCAGGGCGTTCAGCAGGCCATAGCCACCGGCACCGACGTCGTACACGTGGTCCGCGAAGGCGGCGAGCAGGACAGGCAGGCTCATGGCGAAGACGGAGATGAAGCCGGCCATCAGCCACGGCCAGTAGATGGTGGGTTTACTGAGCGCGTACTGCAGCCCCTCACGCAGCATGCCCTTTCTCTTGGGGGCGGGAGCGCTGAGGAACAGCTGGTCCTTGCGCAGGAGCAGCAGCATGGTCACCGTGGAGCAGCACGCCAGCGCATTCGCGGCGAAGGCCCAGCCGGCGCCAACGGCGGTGAGCAGCAGTCCTGCCAGCGCCGGGCCGATCAGTCCGCCCAGCTGGAACGTGGTGGAGTTGACGCTGATGGCGTTCCGGAGGTACCTGGGACCTACCAGCTCGTTGACGAACACCTGGCGCGCGGGCTGATCCAGTACCGTGACCAGGCCCAGCAGCAGCGCGATGACATAGACGTGCCACACGTCGATGGCGCCCGTCAGGGCAAGCACCGCGAGTGCCGCAGCGAGGACCGCGGCGAGGCTCTGGCAAAGGATGAGGATCCTGCGCTTGGCGAACCGGTCCGCCATCATGCCGCCCCACGGCCCCAGAAGCAGCGACGGCATGAACTGCAGAGCCACCGTGATGCCCACGGCGGTGACGGAACCGGACAGTTCCAGCACCAGCCAATCCTGGGCGATCCGCTGCATCCAGAGGGCAGTGACCGCGACAAAGTGCCCGATCGCGAAGATGCGGAAATTGGGGACTCGCAGGGAGATAAACGTGTGCCGCCAGGGAAGGTGTTCACTGACCAAGGCGATAGGTTGGGTCCGGGTGGAAGCGGCGGAGGCGGAGTCGATGACGGGCTGGCTGACGGTTGCCGACGTTGGCGGTGGGGGTGCCACAGGGATGTCCTCAGGGAAGCGGGCGGACTGGGATGCTTCCCACGCTAGGCTGATCCCACGTGATTATGTAGTCTTATCGCGTCTATAACTACCATTACAAAACGTAATATCTCCCGCTCTGACGTGGGTGAACAGCCGGCCAGGCAGCCAAGGAGTCCATCGTGTTCGAACCCGCCCAGCTCCGCTCCTTCCTTGCTGTGGCCGAGACGCTCAGTTTCACCAAGGCAGCGGAACGCCTGGGCCTGGCACAGCCCACCGTCAGCCAGCATGTCCGCAAGCTGGAGACGTCCGCGAAGCGCATCCTGGTCAGCAGGGATACGCGCGATGTCCGGCTCACGGACAACGGGGACGCGATGGCCGGCTTCGCCCGCACCATCCTTGCGGCCCACGATGCCGCCACGCGGTACTTTTCCGGCTCGGCCATGCGGGGTCGGCTGCGTTTCGGCACGGCCGATGACCTGGCCATCACCGGCCTCCCCCGGATCCTTCGTGAGTTCCGGCAGGTCTATCCACAGATCAACCTGGAGCTCACCGTTGGCCAGAGCGACCAGCTGTACAAGAAACTCAACGCGGGCCAGCTGGACCTGGTGTTTGTGAAGTGGGTGGCCGGCGTCAAGGACGGCACGGTGGTCCAGCACGACACCTTTTCCTGGGTGGGACTGGAGCAGACGTCCCTGGAGCCCGGGGATCCCGTACCCCTGATCGCCTACCCCTCCCCCAGCCTTAGCCGGAAACTGGCCATCGATGCGCTGGAATCAAGCGGCCGGACCTGGCGGATCACGTGCACCACCCGGCAGATCAGCGGCGTCCTGGCGGCACTCCGGGCAGGCATCGGCGTTGCCGTGATGCCGACGTCGCTGGTTCCCGAAGACCTGAAAATCATCACCCGCCGGTTCGACCTGCCGCCGGTGGGCGACGTCGACTTCACCCTCATCCGCAACCCGCTGGCCAACGCCGAGGTGATCGATGCGCTGACCCAGGCCATCGTCGGACGGACGCTCAAAAAGTCGGTCTGACCAAATTTGCCGCAGGGTTCAGGGCTGTTTACGAACCATTGAAGTAAAAGCCCGCCTCCTCTATGCTGGATTATCCATGGGTCAAGCAGTGGCAAATTTAACACTACGAGTGCGCCCTGCAGCCCATGATGCGGCCGTACTCGGGATAGGCAGCCAATGACGACAGCCGAGAATACCCATTTACACACTGTATATACCCAGCGACATAGCACGGCACGGCCGCTGGTCACCCATCATTCCAGCCACAACACCGGCATTTCGCGGGCCGCCGAGTACATCGGCAAGCCCACATGCGACAAGTGCGGCACTGATGAGTTCATTTACCTCGAGTCCTATATTCCGCCGGTGTACCGGCGTGACGGGGCGGTCAGGACACTGGGCGAAGTCGCCTACACCTGCACCCGTTGCGAAAATTTCTCCGCCCACAATGTTCCTGCATCGTGGACTCCCCCAGGCTGGTATCTGGGCTGATCACCAACGGTCTCCAGGCTCGCCGCGGCGCAGCCCCTGATCACTACCCAACTATTCAATAGCGAAGGCCCGGCAACCGCCCCAAGAATCCAAGAGGTGGCCACCGGGCCTTTTCGTGTCTTAGGCCGCCCTGAGTCCGGCCTCGACCAGCCCTAGATCAGTGACGCCGAGAGGTGGTTCGGGGTGCCGAACCGGTGGGCTGTAATACTGATCGCCTGCTCGTGCAGGAACGGCAACAGCTCCACCCGCCCGGCCTCCGTGACCGCGTGGGCGTAGATCGCCAGGTCCGGACGCCCGTCCGTGGCCTCGGCGAGGGCTTTGGCGTCCCCGCCGATCAGGCGGATCCGCGCCCCGGCCAGTTTGCCTGCCGCGGCGAGGCGGGCCGCCGAAGCCAGCCAACCGGCGTCGGTCTCCACCGTGACGTTGATGTCCAGCCCGGTAAGCACGGCGCGCAGCTGGGCGGGAAGGTCGACGGCGGTGGAGACGGTGAGTGCCGAACCGGCCAGGACGCCGGCCGCCACAGTCCGCGCCAGGTAGGCCAGTGGGGCATCTTCGGAGAGCCGCACGGTGACCGGCAGCGCACGGTAGCGGAAGATGTTCCGCTCCGCACTCAGTCCTGAAACGTCCTGGGCGTTGCCGAACTCCTCGGCCCAGGCCAGGGCATCAGACTCCAGGGAGCGCTGGAGCGACTCACGCTCCGCCGGATCCAGGGCCTCTGCGGCGGCGTTCAGGATGCGGCCTACGCCCGCGTTGGTGACACTTGCCGCGGCTGCGGCTTCCGCACTAACCCAGTAGCCGAGGCCGGTCAGATAGTTGGGTCCGCCTGCCTTGGTCCCGGCCCCGACGGCGGATTTCTTCCAGCCGCCGAACGGCTGGCGCTGCACGATGGCGCCGGTGATGCCGCGGTTCACATAGAGGTTTCCGGCCTGGATGGAGTCCAGCCAGGTGCCGAGCTCGTCCGGGTCCAGGGCATGCAGGCCGGCGGTGAGGCCGTACTCGACCTGGTTCTGGATCTCGATGGCCTCCTCCAGCGTGTCAGCGGTCATGACGCCCAGCACCGGTCCGAAGAATTCAGTGAGGTGGCCGTAGGATCCGCGGCGCACGCCGTAGCGCACGCCCGGGCTCCAGAGACGGCCCGTATCGTCCAGCTTGCGCGGTTCCACAGCCCAGGTTTCGCCCTCGCCCAGGGTGGTGAGGGCGTTGAGCAGCTTGCCGTTTGCGGGCTCTATGATGGGGCCCATCTGGCTGGTGGGGTCCTGGGGGTAGCCCACCTTCAGCGAGGTGACGGCATCAACCAGCTGGTTGTGGAATCGCTTCGATTTGGCAACAGTGCCCACCAGGATCACCAGGGAGGCGGCGGAGCACTTCTGGCCGGCGTGGCCGAACGCGGAATACGCCACGTCCTTCGCGGCCAGGTCCAGGTCCGCACTTGGCGTGACGATGATGGCGTTCTTGCCGCTCGTCTCGGCCAGCAGCGGCAGGTCCTTGCGGAAGGAGCGGAACAGCTCTGCGGTCTCGTAGCCGCCGGTCAGGATCACGCGGTCCACTACGGGGTGCGAGATCAGCTGCTGACCGAGCTCACGCTCGCCGAGCTGGACCATGGTCAGCACGTCGCGCGGGATGCCGGCTTCCCACAGTGCTTCGATCATCACGGCGCCGCTGCGGCAGGCCTGCTTGGCGGGTTTGATCACGACGGCGGAGCCAGCGGCGAGTGCCGCGAGGGTGGACCCTGCCGGGATGGCGACCGGGAAGTTCCACGGCGGGGTCACCACGGTGAGCTTGGCCGGGACGAAGGTGGCGCCGTCGACCTTTTCCAGCTTGCGGGCGGACTCGGCGTAGTAGTGGGCGAAGTCCACGGCTTCGCTGACCTCGGGATCGCCCTGGTCGATGGTTTTGCCGGTCTCGGACGCCATGACCTCCAGGAGGTCCGCGCGGCGGGCCTCGAGGACGTCGCCGGCGCGGTGCAGGATCTCGGCGCGCTCGTCGCCGGTCAGGGCACCCCAGGCCTTGCCCTTCTCAACGGCGGTGGCGATGACGGCGTTCAGGGTCGCCTCGTCGTTGATCGTGGCGGCCTCGACGGCGGCGTTGCCCAGCGTGGAGCCTGCCACTCGGCCCAGGATGGCACGGCCCCAGTCGCGGTTGGCGGGCAGCGACGGATCGGTGTCCGCGGTGTTCCCGAACGAGTCGTGCGGCATCGGCGCGGCCGGGAGGGCGCGGTTCTGCCGGCGGTTCGGGCCCGGGACCTCGCCGTCGAGCCTGGCGAGGGAGGCGAGGAAGCGCTGCTTCTCACGCTCGAAAAGGGATTCGTTCTCGCTGAGTTCGAACACCGCGGACATGAAGTTGTCCTGGCTGGCGCCCTCTTCGAGGCGGCGGATCAGGTAGGCGATGGCGACGTCGAACTCGGCGGGGTGCACCACGGGGGTGTAGAGCAGGAGCGATCCGACGTCCTTCTTGACGGCTTCAGCCTGGCCCTGCGCCATGCCCAGCAGCATCTCGAATTCGACGCCGGATTCCACGCCGCGCTGCTTGGCGAGCAGCCAGGCGAACGCGATGTCGAAGAGGTTGTGGCCGGCCACGCCGATCCGGACGTTGTTGATCCGGTCCGGGTGCAGCGAGTAGTTGATGACGCGCTTGTAGTTGGTGTCCGAATCCTGCTTGGTGTGCCAGGTGGCCAGCGGCCAGTCGTGCAGCGAGGCTTCGACGTGTTCCATGGGCAGGTTGGCGCCCTTGACCACGCGGACCTTGATGGCGGCACCGCCGTTGGCGCGGCGCTCGGCGGCCCAGTCCTGGAGGCGGATCATGGCGGCGAGGGCGTCCGGGAGGTAGGCCTGCAGCACAATTCCGGCCTCGAGGTTCTTGAACTCGGGCTTGTCCAGGATCCTGGTGAAGACCGCGATGGTCATGTCCAGGTCCTTGTATTCCTCCATGTCCAGGTTGATGAACTTGGCGTTCTTCCCGGCGCCGGCGAAGGACGCGGCCTTGGTGAACAGCGGCGTGAGCTTCTCGACGACGTGCTCCACGGCCTCGTCGAATGCCCAGGCGGAGTGCGGGGCCACGGTGGAGGAAACCTTGATGGAGACGTAGTCCACGTCCGGGCGGGCCAGGAGCGTGTGGGTTCCCGCGAGCCGCCGGGACGCCTCGTGTTCGCCCAGGACGGCCTCGCCGAGGAGGTTCACGTTGAGCTTGATGCCGTCCTTGCGGATCTTGGCGATGGCCGGGCCCAGCTTGGCGTCGGTGGCGTCAACGATCAGGTGGCCCACCATTTCGCGGAGCACACGGCGGGCGATCGGGATGACAACCTGCGGCAGGACCGGGGCCATTGTGCCGCCGAGGCGGACGGCACTACGCATGTACCAGGGCAGGAACGCCGGGACCTTGGGCGCCAGTGCGGCGAGGTTGCGGGCAGCCACATGGAGGTCTTCCGGGCGGACCACGCCGTCCACGAAGCCCACGGTGAAGTCCAGTCCGTTCGGATCCTTCAGCACCCCGGCTAGCTGTTCAGCGGAGGCATCCACGGGGACCTTGGCGGCTTCCGTCAACCAGCGGCGCACCAGCCCGATTGCTTCCCCGGCCAAGGCCTGGGCTTCGGGCACGTGGGACGTGGCTGCAACGGCCGGTTCGGTGGCCGTTTTCCCGGTGAAGACGCCGGGCTCCGTTGAAATGTTGGTCATATCTAACACTCGTTCTTTCCGTTGGTGAGGTCGTTCTTTCCACCAGTATGATCTTCCGATCACGTAAGATAAAGCGACGTTTTCTGAGCAATACAAGTTAGAAAAATCAATGCTTTTAATTTCCGTCCGAACGGTCAGGAAATAGCCACATTTTGGGCAACCCTCTCGCGCTTAACGCGGGTTTTCGGGCAACTCTCTCCCTTCCTGAAAACGGACGAACCCTCCCCCACAGGACGTGAGAGAGGGTTCGTCGTTCGCGCCCCGAAAGGGAGAGATCGTCAGGGTTGGGCGGGGAGGCCGGGGGTCAACCGAGGGGCCGGTGCATTTCCACGGCTTCCTCGTGCCGGGGACTGTCAGGGTTCATCAGCGAGTGCTTGCGGCCGTAGCCGAAGTAGATGACCAGGCCAATGACGAGCCAGATGCCGAAACGCAGCCACGTCTCCCAGTGCAGCTGGAACGTCAGGAATCCGGACGCCAGGACGCCGAAGGCCGGAACAAGCGGCATCAGGGGCAGCCGGAAGGTGCGTGGAGCGTCAGGCTTCTTGTAGCGGAACACGATCACCGAGAAGCAGACGACGACGAACGCGGCCAGGATGCCGATGTTGGTCAGGTCGGCGACTTCCTTGAACGCGAACACGCCGGCCAACAGGGCGGAAGCGATGCCGGCAATCCAGGTGACGCGCTGGGGAGTGCCGTGGCGGTCCGTCTTGGCGAACCAGCCCGGGAGCAAACCGTCGCGGCTCATCGAGAACCAGACACGGGTGACGCCGAGCAGGAAGGTGAGTATCACGGTCAGGATGGACAACACGGCAAAGACCGAGATGATCGTGGCGATGACCGGCAGTCCCACCCCGTTGAACGCGGAGGCGAATCCGGTTTTGGGGTCGATGTCCTGGTAGTTCTGCATGCCGGTGAGGACCAGGGTGGCGGCGACGTACAGGAGCATCGCGATGATGAGGGACATGATGATGGCCTTCGGCATGTGCTTCTTGCCGTCGGTCGCCTCTTCCGCGGCGGTACTCATGGCGTCGTAACCGAAGACGGCGAAGAACACCGTGGCCGCGCCCGCTACAACCGGGCCGAAGCCGCTGGGCATAAACGGGTTGTAGTTGCCCGTATCGATGTAAAAGATGCCCAGACCGAGGATGAACAGGATCAGGACTACCTTGATTCCGACGGCCACGAGTTCGAAGCGGCCGAACGTCTTTGTGCCTCGGGACAGGATCCAGGTCACGAGCAGGCAAACCGCGATCGCCGGGATGTTGACGATACCGCCAGTTCCCTCGTCCGGAGTCGCGGTCATCCAGGCGGGCATATGGATGCCAATGCCGGTCAGAAACGCGTCGAAGTAGCCGGATATGCCGATGGCCACTACTGCCACAATCGCGATGTACTCGAGCAGCAGATCCCAGCCAATGAACCAACCAATGATCTCGCCGAGCGCCACGTAGCCGTATGTGTAGGCCGAGCCCGCCCGAGGGATCATGCCGGCGAATTCCGCGTAGGACAGCGCGGCCGCCGCGCTGGCGAGGCCGGCGATCAGGAAGGAAAACAGCACCGCCGGGCCGACGCCGGGGTTGTCTCCGCTACCGGCAGCCACCCAGCCCGGCCAGGGAGAAAATACCGACGCCGATGATCCCGCCGACGCCGATGGCCGTCAGTTGCCAGAGCCCGAGGCTCTTGAACAATCCGCTGTGTTTGTTCTCTTCTTCGATGTCGTCAATGGGCTTGCGCCTCATAATCGATTGGGTCAAATCTTTAGGGCTCATCAGGAACTCCTGCGTGGGGTGCGGCCCTATCGCGGCGCCCCGGAAGAGGCAGTGCCAGGGGTAATTCAGGTACAGCAGTATGCAAGCGCAATTGCGTTAGATAAAGTGACTACTTCTAACCAATATCCATTAGATTCATCAAGGAATATGGCCATGCTCGATGTCCGTCGCCTGCGGCTTCTCCGCGAACTGAAGATCCGGGGCACCCTGGCGGAGGTGGCGGAGGCACTGCAGTACAGCCCGTCGTCGGTCTCCCAGCAGCTGGCCCTGCTGGAAAAGGAAGTGGGCGTGGAGCTGCTCCGGAAAACGGGGCGCCGCGTGCAGCTGACGCCCCAGGCCGAAGTCCTGGTGGCCCACACCGGCCAGCTGCTCGAAACCCTGGAGCAGGCGGAGGCGGACCTGGCGGCGTCGCTGACCACTGTCACGGGAACGGTCCGGATTGCGGTGTTCCAGTCCGCGGCCCTGGCGTTGATGCCGGACACGCTCACGCGGATGACGGCGGAGTACCCGGAGGTCCGGATCGAAATGATCCAGCGCGAACCGGAAACGGCGCTGCACGAGACGTGGGCGCGCGATTTTGACCTGGTCATCGCCGAACAGTATCCGGGCCATGCCGCCCCGCGGTACCCGGAACTGGACCGCATCAAGTTGACCACTGACGCGATCCGACTGGCCGTTCCGCCGGCGGATTCCAGCCGGCCGTCCATAACGTCGCTGGAGGACACTGCCGCACTGCCATGGGTTATGGAGCCCCGCGGCGCAGCCTCCCGGCACTGGGCGGAGCAGGCCTGCCGGAGTGCGGGATTCGAGCCCGACGTGCGCTTCGAAACAGCGGACCTGCAGGCGCAAATCCGGCTGATCGAGTCCGGAAATGCCGTGGGGCTGATGCCGGACCTCGTCTGGACGGGGCGGGGCACCACCGCCCGGCTGCTGGATCTGCCGGGGCATCCGCGCCGGACCGTGTTCACGTCGGTGCGACGCTCCAGCGCGCAGCGGCCCGCCATCCTCGCCGCCCGCGAGACGCTGGCAGCCACTGCCATCTCAGTAGCAAGGACGGACGACGGCGGCGCGTCCGGGTAGGTGCCGGATCGCCCGGTCACGTTCCGAGAGGGTGCTCGGGCAGCCTCCGGGGCCATGTTCAGTACGTCACAGCGCGATCCGGGAGCCGGCGTTAGACTGGGCGGGTTATGAATCGCACAATGTTCAAGTCCAAAATTCACCGGGCCACCGTCACACACGCCGACCTGCACTACGTAGGATCGGTCACCGTTGACCTGGACCTGCTGGATGCTGCCGATATCCTTCCCGGTGAGCTCGTGGCCATCGTTGATGTGACCAACGGTGCGCGCCTGGAGACCTATACCATCGCCGGCGAGCGCGGCTCCGGCGTCATTGGCATCAACGGCCCGGCCGCGCACCTGGTGCATGAAAATGACGTAGTCATCCTCATCACCTACGCGGCCATGACCACCGAGGAAGCCCGGGCCTATGAGCCCCGCGTGGTCCACGTGGACCAGGACAACAGGATCATCCAGCTGGGCAATGACCCCGCCGAGGGCCTCACGCCGGGCCTGATGCGCCCGCCGTTCGCCCTTAACAACGCCGCCTTGTAGCCGGAGCGTGAGTCCGGGCAGGCACCGCCGCCGTCACCCCGGAGGCTTTTTTTGGTAGGCGTGCTGCAGGGCTTCTTTGTTGTCTGGTCCATCATCATGGTGGGCTGGTTCGTGGGCCGCCAACGGATCCTTGGCGACAACGCCCGTCAGGTCCTCAGTGGCCTGACATTCTTCGTGGCCAGCCCCGCCCTGCTCTTCGAGACCCTCAGCAAATCGCAGCTGGGGGAAGTCTTCGCGGAACCGCTGCTGGTCACTGCAGTGTCCGCCGTCTGCACCGCCCTTATCTTCTTCAGCATCGTGAAGTTCGTCCTGAAGCGTGCGTTGCCGGAGGCCGTGATGTCCTCGATGGCCGCTTCCCTGGCCAACTCCGCGAACCTTGGCATCCCCATCGCCGTATACGTCCTGGGCGACGCCAGTTATGTGGCGCCGCTGCTGATCTTCCAGCTGGCCTTTTTCACGCCGGTTTTCCTGATGATCCTGGACGCCAGCACCAGCTCGCACCGCACCACGCCCTGGGGATTCATCCTGATGATACTGCGGAACCCGATGATTGTTGGCTCCGGCCTGGGCCTGCTCGTGGCAGGGACGGGCTGGGACGTTCCGCCGTTGGTCCTTGAGCCCATCCACCTCATTGGCGGGGCGGCCATTCCGGCCATGCTGATTGCCTTCGGCATGAGCCTGAGCGGCAGCCGGCCTCTGCAGGCGGCCGCTGGCAGGCGCGTGGACACGCTTCTGGCCAGCGCCTTCAAACTTGTGGTCCACCCGGCCATTGCCTACGTTTTTGCCCGCTTCGCCTTGGGCGTCGAAGGCCAGGCGTTGTTCGCGGCCGTGGTGGTTGCGTCCCTCCCCACGGCGCAAAATGTCTTTGTGGCGGCCAGCCGCTATCAGACCGGCACCACCGTGGCCAAGGACACCGTCCTGATCACCACGGTGGTGGCGGTACCCGCCATGATCGGCGTCGCCCTCCTGCTTAACTGACGTCAGACCTGAGGAGCCCTGTGGAAACAATCCTGGACACTGTTGTGATCGGCGGCGGAGCTATGGGCTCTGCGGCTGCCTGGGCGTTGGCCCGCCGAGGCCGGCAGGTCACGCTGCTGGAACAGTTCGGCCCCGGCCACCACAACGGGGCATCGCACGGCAGCACCCGCAACCTGAATCCGGGATACCACCGGCCGGAGTACGTGGCCATGCTGGTCGAGGGGCTGGCGCTATGGGAGGAACTCGAGCAGGACAGCGGCGAACTGCTGCTCACGCGCACGGGGATCGTCAACCATGGCCCTGATCCGCGGCTCGCGCTGGTGCAGGCGGCGCTCACCGAGGCAGGCCTCCGGGCGGAGTCCCTGAGGCCGGAGGAGGCCGCCGAGCGGTGGCGCGGCATCCGCTTCGACCAGCAGGTCCTTTTCATGCCCGACGGCGGCCAGCTGAACCCCGAGGCCGTACTCCCCGTCTTCCAGCGACTCGCCGCAGCCCGCGGCGCAGAGATCCGGCACCACACCAAGGTGGTGGAGCTGAAAATCATGGACGACGGCGTTCGGCTCACTTTGGCGGACCAAAGCCCTGGCGCCTCGGGACGGACCGAGGTCGTCACCGCCGCGCAGGCCGTGGTGACAGCCGGCGGCTGGACGGAGAAGCTGCTGTCCGGCGCGGCCGGAAGCGGAAAACTCAGGATTCCCCGGCTCACGGTCACCCAGGAGCAGCCGGCACACTTCCGCGTCGCCGATCAAGGAGCTTTGTGGCCCGGCTTCAACCACACTCCGGGACCCGGACCTGCCTACAAGGGCTGGTATTCACCCGTCTATGGGATGCACACTCCGGGCGAAGGCATCAAAGCCGGCTGGCACGGCGTCGGTCCCGTGGTGGATCCGGACCGGCGGTCCTTCCTCCCCGAAACAGTCCAGCTCGCGGCCCTGCAGGATTATGCCCGGACCTGGCTGCCAGGTGTGGACGCCGAGTCATTCGAGGCCATCAGCTGCACGTACACCACCACTCCGGATGAGGACTTCATCCTCGACCGGATCGGTCCGGTGGTCATCGGCGCCGGCTTCTCCGGGCACGGCTTCAAGTTCACTCCCGTGGTGGGCCGGATCCTCGCGGACCTGGCCACGGGGACCCGGGACGCCCCGCAGATCTTCTCGGCGGCCCGCTGATGGGGCCTGGCTTGAAAGCCCCGTTCGACAGAGCCCAGAGGCCGCCACCAACCAGCACAGCGGCCAGCAGCCACAACACGGCGATATACCGATTGATGGCCTAACGTCTCTTATGGACCTGCCCTACGGCCTCTTGACCTCCGGCTTGTGCCTGTCCAGGATCCGGGCGCAGCGGATGAACCCCAGGTGTGAGTAGGCCTGCGGGTGGTTCCCCAGGTGCGTCTCCGTGCTGGGATCGTATTCCTCGGGCAGCAGGCCGGTGGGGCCGAAGAGGTTCACCAGCTGGTCGAACAGGTCCCAGGCTTCCTCGATCCTGCCCACCGCAACGTAGGCCTCAATCAGCCAGGTGGTGCAGATGTGGAAGCCGCCTTCCAAACCCGGCAGGCCGTCGTCGTACCTGTACCGGAACACGGTGGGGCCCACCCGCAGTTCCCGTTCCACGGCGGTGACCGTGTCCAGGAACCGCTGGTCCGTGATATCCAGCAGGCCGGAAAGCCCGATGTGCAGGACGGCGGCGTCCAGGTCGGGGCTGTCGTAGGCCACCGTGTAGGACGCGGCCGAGTCATCCCAGCCTTCGCGCAGGACTTCTTCGCGGATGGTCCGGGCCATGGGTTCCCACGACGGGTAAGGCGCCCTGCCGTGCCGGGCGGCGGTCCGGAGTGCGCGGTCCAGCGTCACCCAGCACATCACCTTGGTGTAGACGTGGTGCCGCGGCGGCCGCCGGGCTTCCCAGATGCCGTGGTCCGGCTCGTGCCACCGGGCCAGCACGGCCGCCGCCATCTGCACCAGCAGGTCCCAGTGGTCATCCTCGAGGACACCATTCCGTGAGCTGACGCTGTCGATCAGCTCAGCCACCGGACCGAAGACATCCAGCTGGACCTGGTGGTCCGCGGCGTTGCCGATCCGGACCGGCCGGGATCCCGCATACCCGGGCAGGCTGTCGATGACAGCCTCCGTGGACAGGGGCGCCCCCGTCACCGAGTACAGCGGATGCAACCATTCCGGGCCCGGTGCGTGCTCAAGGATCCGGCCCAGCCAGCTGAGGAACCCGGCCGCCTCCGCCGTGGATCCCAGGTCCACCAGCGCGTTGACGGTCATGGACCCGTCCCGCAGCCAGCAGTAGCGGTAATCCCAGTTCCGGGTGCCGCCGATTCCTTCGGGCAGGGACGTGGTGGGCGCGGCCAGCACGGCACCCGTGGGCTCGTGCACAAGGGCGCGGAGAACCAGGGCTGAGCGGCGGACCAGGGATGGCTTCACCGAGGGCAGCTCCAGTTCCTGCACCCAGCGGCGGGAGTGGAGCGCCACCCCGGCCCGCTGGTCGGCCTCCCCGCCGGGGTGCACCTGCGCGGGTTCGGTGTCGCCGCAGCGCAGGTTGAGAACCACCGGGCCATCCTGGAGGTTGACCGAAGCGGTGGCCGTGGCGTGGAGGCCGTCAGAGGTGATGGTGAAGCTGACGCCCGGGGCAAAAAGGAAGATTGGATCGGAGGTTCCCACCACATGGAGTTCATCGCCGCGGGCTTCCATGCTGAACGGCGCGTTGGCGTAGTCCGGCCGGGGTGCGAAGACAATCCTGGCGCCGCCGGTACCGGAGAGCACCCGGACCAGGCTGGTGATCCCTTCCGGTGCCGGCTCCAGGTAGTCCGTGACTGTCACGTCCGCCCAGCGCGTCTCCACGATCATGGTGCTGTCCACGTAGCGCTGGCCCAGAACCTGTGAGGCTTTGACGGGCTCAACGGAGAAGTGCCCGGCGGCGTCACCGCCCAGGATGTGGGCGAACAGCGATCCTGAATCCGGGAGGGGGTGGCTCATCCAGCAGACCTTGGCATCCGGAGTGACCAAGGCGGTGGAGGATCCGTTGCCGATCATCGTGTGGCGTTCCAGCCCAACTGCGTCCTCGCCGAAAAGCCAGGCCCGCCGCAGCTCGAACAGGAGGGCCAACACGCGGGCGAAGGATTCCGGGTCCCGCAGCCGGTGGGAAGCGCGGGTTTCCCCCGGGCCTACGCGCAACCCCAGGTCCGGGCCGCGGAGCGTGGCAATGGCCAGTTCGTCGCTGTAGGCGTCCCCGGCGTACAGCGCAGCACTCGCGCCCAGCCGGGACCGGAGATTTTCCAGGGCGTCCGCCTTGGCCGGTTCCACTACGGAGAGGTCCAGGACCGAACCGTCCACGATGAAGAACAGCCCATGTGCCTTGGCGATCTCCCGCGCCGTTTCCGTCACCACCTGCACCACCGCCGGTGAGGCTGGCCGGGTGTGCACGGACACGGCCACCGGCTTCCGCTCGATCCAGATGCCCTCATGGAAACCCACGGCCTCAGACAGTACTGTGCTGACCTGGTGGAGCGTGGCTTCGGTGGCGAGGTCCTGGACGTGGGCGAAGGCCATGTCCGACTCCGCGCCGTGCGATCCGATGAGGTGCACCTCCGCGGGCAGCCGGGACACTGCGGCGAGGTCACGCAGCGAGCGCCCTGAGATGACCGCGGCATGGGTGTTGGGCAGGGCGGCCAGGGCGCGGAGCGCAATCGCAGCGCTCCCCAGAGGCAGTGTCTCTGTGGAGATTCCCTCCGCATCGCACAAGGTTCCGCCGTAGTTGCAAGCCACCAGCAGCCCGGGGACGCGGGCCAGGACCTTCAATTCGGCCAGGAGGGTTGGTGTGAAGCCTTCGTCCGCCAGGTCCGACTGGATGAACGTCCGCAGCAGGCCAAGCGGCAGCGATCTGGTCAGCAGGGCGGAATCCGCCACGCTCTGATTCAACGGCGTAGGCATGCGTGCACTCCTAAAGCAGAGCCTGGCCCGGGAAGGCCGAAGGGGGCAGTTTAATTGTCCGCCCGGACGATTTCCTCCGAAAGTCCCCTTTATTGCGGCTGTGTAAAAGTCCGACGACGGCGCCCCACCGCGCAAATCCGCGGCAGGGCGCCGTCGTGCTTTCCAAAAGGCTGCCGTGCGTGCCGCCGGGGTCAGACCCGGTCCAGTTTGGCCACACCGATTTTGGAGTCCGCCATTCCGTAGAACACAAACAGCTGGTCGCCGATTTTCTCGATGGCGGTGGGGAACACCACGTTCGGCACGATCCCGGAAATCTCGTCCTCGGTTTCGGGCGCCAACAAGGGCTTGTCGCTGCGGGCGATGACCTGGGACGGATCATCCGCGGACAGGATCATGGCCGCCGCGGTGTAGTTGACGTTCTGCTGCTGCTCAAAGGCAGACGCGGCCATCTTGCCGGCCACACCGTGGTGGATCAGGAGCCAGCCTTCGTCCACGCGGATGGGGGGCGGGCCGCCGCCGATCTTCAGCTCCTCAAAGGGGAACTCGCTGAGGGCCACCAGACGGTGCTTGCCCATGTGCACCAGGTTGCGCAGGTCCCGCTCCACGTCGGCCACGGCCACGTAGGAGATCCAGATGCCGGGACGGTTGTCCGTCACGCCGGCGGGCAGGTGCTCGCCTTCGCCGGGACGGATCCAGCCGAGGTCCCACATGGGGCGGTGCAGGATGGCGTAGGAGGGCACGCCGTCGGGGTCGTTCACCGGCTCCGGGAAGAACACCGCGTCCTTGTTGGGAAAGAGGTTCAGGTCCATGGAGAGATCGGCCTGGTACTCGAAGAAGCAGGGGCCCAGGCGTTCCCAGTTCCGGAGGTCCTCGGAGTGCGCGAAGGCGAGGCGGGGCCCCAGCGGGCCGTACGCCACGTAAGTCATGAGGTGCTTGCCGAGGGCGGGCACCCAGGTGGTGCGCGGATCTTCGGTGCCGGCGTTGTTCATGCCGCGTTCCCAGCCTTCGTCCGGGGCCAGGACCACACCCTCGCGTTCCACGCCGGTGGGCACGCCGTCATCGTTGATGACCACCTTGGCGAGGCCCACGCGGGACACGTTGCCGGTGGCCACAAGCCGCGGCAGCAGGTACAGCTCGCCGTCCGGGCCGCGGCCGCTGGCGGGGTTGAGAACGCCCTCGGCCTCGAAGTCGCTGCCGGGCTCGGGGGTCATGACGACGCCGGCGCGGGTGAGGGTGAAGGGGACAGTGGGCAGTACAGAAGTGTGTGGGAAAGTCATTGATTAGCCCTTTACGCTGGAACCGATATTGGTGGAAATGAACTGGCGCTGGAAGAAAATGAACAGCGCGACGGCGGGGGCCGCCAGGACGCAGGCACCGGCAAGGATGGCACCGAACGGGTTGCCGGCCTGGCCGGCGATGTTGGAGATGAAGTTGGCCAGTGACACGGCCAACGGCTGCAGGGACTGCTCCTTCGTGACCAGGAACGGCCAGAGGAACTCGTTCCACGGGCCGATGAAGGTCAGCAGCACGGCGGTGACTATGGCTGGCCGCACCAGCGGAATGGCGATCTGCCACAGGATCCGCAGCTCCGAGGCGCCGTCGATCCGGGCCGCCTCAAACAGGGTTGAGGGCAACTGGAGGAAGTACTGGCGGAACACAAACACCGCCGTGGAGTTGATGGCGAACGGCAGGATCATGCCCAGGTAGCTGTCCGCAAGGCCGTAATCGCGCACGATCATGACGTAGAGCGGGATGAGCAGCAGCTGGAAGGGGATCATCTGGACCAGCAGCATCATGCCGAACACCACGCCGCGGCCGCGGAACTTCATCTGCGCCAGGGCATAGCCCACCAGCAGCCCGAAAATCACCGTAAAGAGGATGACACCGCCGGTGAAGATGCCGGAGTTGAGCAGCCCGCGGAACAGGTTGATGGACTCGTTGATCTGCACATAGTTCGCGCCGGTGATGTTGGCCGGATTGGGAAACGCGCCGAAAATCGAGGTGTCCGGGGAGGTCTGCAGCGACCCGATGAGCATGTAATAGAACGGGAAGAGGAAAACGAAGGCGCCCACGCCCAGCAGGAAGAAGCTGCCCACGCCCAGGTTGCGGCGCTCTTCGACGCCCGAGTCGGGACGAAGCAAAGGTTCCGCCTGCTCGGGGAGCCGGCTGGCGTCGTCGTCGTTCTTGGCGTTTTGTGCGTTGGTGACGGACATGTCAGTCCTCCTTCCCGCCGACGAGGCGTTTCTGGATCAGGGCGATCAGCAGGACGCCGATCACCAGCACCACGCCCAGCGCGGCCGCGACGTCGGGGTTTCCCTGCAGGATGCCCCGTTGGTACATGATGAACACGGGGGAGGCCGAGGCCCCGTCCGGACCGCCGCCGCCGGTCAGCAGGTACGGCTCGGTGAAGAGGTTCGCGCCGGTGATGGTGGCCAGCAGCGTCACCAGAACGCTGGCGGGCCGGACGCCGGGCACTGTGATGTTCCAGAACTGGACCCATTTGTTGCCGCCGTCCACAGCCGCTGATTCGTACAGCTCGTCGGGGATGTTCTGCAGCGCCGCGAGGTACAGCAGGATGAAGAACCCCAGCTGTTTCCACGTCACGTACAGGGCCACGGTGGGCATGGCCAGCCACGAATTCACCAGCCAGGAGGGGGACGGCGCCAGGGGCCCGAGCAGCGTGTTGAGGAGCCCGTTTCCCTGGAACAGGAACAGCCAGACACCCACGACGGCGACGCTCGCCGTCACGTAGGGAACGTAGTAGCTGAGGCGGAAGAACGTCTTCAGCCGGGTCACACGGTTCAGGGCGTTAGCCAGCAACAGGGACAGGCCCACCGTCAACGGGACGTTAATGATCAGGAAGACGCCGATGTTCAGGAACGAGCGCTGGACGGCGGGGTCTGACAGGACGGTGATGTAGTTGTCGAACCCCACGAAAGGCCTGTCCACCGTGACCTGCGGTGCGGTGAAGAAGAAATCGTGGAAGGAAATGTAGACGGCGTAGCCGAGGGGAAACGCCAGGACAGCCAGGATGTAGATGACATAGGGGGCGCTGAACAGCAGCCCCAGCGGCTGGGGACCCAGGAAGTTCTTACGCCTCCTGGGCACCAGCCGCCGGTCCGCCGTCCCGCCAACCGGTTTCCCCGTGACGGGGTTCCCACTGGAAGAGCGGAGTGACATTGGGGGTCAACGCTACTTCTGGGCTACCAGTTGGTTGATCTTGTCCGCTGCGTCCTTGAACGCGGTGTCGATGCTTTCGTTCCCGAAAATCACGGCCTTGGCGTAGGCGGTGCGGAAAGTCTGCCAGACTTCAACGGAGTTCGAGACGTTGGGGACCTCCACCGTCCGCGCAGCCTGTTCGGCGAACTGGGTGTACGCCGGGTTCTTGGCGAAGTAGTCCGCGTAGGCCGTGGGAAGGTCCTTGCGCATCGGCATCTGGCCGGTATCGGTCAGCAGCTTGCCGTCCTGCTCCTTGCTGGTAGCGAATTTCAAGACCTCCCAAGCGGTGCCCTGGTTCCCGCAGGCGGAGTAGATGGCCACGTTCTTGGCGTCGGAAAAGGTTGAGGTATCAGCCTTGGCCGTGGCCGCCGGGACCGGAACTGCACCCCAGTTCACTTTGTCCTTGTAGGCCGCGATGGCCCAGGGCCCGGCCATCGACATGGCGGCCTTGCCTTCGGCGAAGGAGTCACCCTGGTAGACCTCCTTGGAGGCGAGGTTCTCCTTGTAGAGGGTCTCGAACATGGCGGCTACCTGCTTGCCCTGCTCGCTGTCGAACGTTGCCTTGCCGTCCTTCACCAGCGGGGTGCCGTCGGAGTTGGCGGCGTAGAAGGAGTAGAAGTCGAACCAGGCCTGGAAGAAGTCACTGGCCGGTGATGGCCAGATGGCATTTGTGGCAGCACCGGAGGACACCAGGGTGCGGGCGGTGTCCAGCAGTTCCTGGTGGGATCCCAGCTTCGGGTTCTCGGGATCCAGCCCTGCCTTGGCAAACATGTCCTTGTTGTAGAAGAGGACTACGGGATTGGACTTCCAGGGCAGCTGGTACAACTTGCCGTCCGCGGACTTGTACTGGTCGGCCAGGTCCCCGGTACGGTCCTTGATGTACTGGAGCCCGTCCGGGAATTCATCCAGCGCCACCAAACCGCCCTGCTTCTGGAACTGGGGAACTGCCACAGGCGCGGTGTTGAAGACCAGGCAAGGCGCGTTGCCGGCCGTGATGGCGGCGCCGATGACTTCCTCGGAACTCTTGCCGGCAGGTATCTCCTGCGCATCGATCTTTTCCTCCGGGTGCGCGGCGTTCCAGGATTCCACCATGGCTTTGCCCCACTTAACCTCGAACTCGTTGTTGGAGTACCAGATCTTGATGGGGCCCTTGGCGGACGTGGCCGAGCCGCCACCGGGCTCTCCGCCGCCACCGCCGCAGGCTGCCAGGCCGGCGCCCATCACGGTGAGGGCGGCCAGTGACATTACGCGCGTGGCTTTTGTAAAGCGCTTCATTGCGACTCCTTGGTACTGGTCCCGGTGGGGATCTGCTACTGGTTGGTGTGCTTTTATGCTTGCGTTGGGGATTGCTGGGGGGCCGGCTTGGTGGTTGCGGATGGGGCGGGGCCGGTGGAGGCGCGGACCAGCAGGGAAGGTGCCTGCAGGTCCGTATCCTGGCCGGAGTGCGTGCCGTTGAGCTGGTCCAGGAGGGCCTGCGCGGCAACTCTGCCCCAGCGCATAGGGTCAGTGGCGATAGTGGTGAGGGGCGGGTTGAGGTACTGCGTGAACTCGGCGTTGTCGTAACCGGTGATGGACAGATCTCCCGGAACGCTCAGGCCCTGGGACTGGGCGAACGACTGGCCGGACGTCGCCATGAGGTCGTTCGCATAGACAATCGCGGTGGGGCGGTCCGGCCGGCGGAGCAGTTCCGCGGTGGCGGCCACTCCCCCGGCCGCCGTAAAGTCAGCCTCCGCGAACAGATCCGCTGACAGGCCGCCGGCGGCCATAGCCGACTCCCAGGCCTGGCGGCGGCTGCGGCCGTGGATGTATTCCTGGGCGCCGCCCACATGGCCGATCCGGACGTGCCCCAGGGCGAGGAGATGTTCGACGGCGGCCGTGATGCCGTCCGTGTCGTCCATGGACACCGCGGGGAAGGGTGAGCCCGAATCCGGCCTGTTGAGCGTCACCGCAGGCAGCTTGAGCTCACGCAGCAGGCCGATCCGGGAATCGTTGTGCCGCATATCGGTCAGGATCACGCCGTCCACGCGGCCGCCGTCGGCCAGTTTGCGGTAGGCCCGCTCTTCGGCGCCGGGAGCGGTGGCAACGCTCAGGACCAGGGTGTAGTCGTGCTCGGCGAGGGTGGTCTCGATGCCCGCAATGAAGGCCGGGAAGAACGGGTCCGTGCCGAGGAGCTTCGGATCGCGGGCCACCACCAGGCCCAAGGCGTAGGCCTTCGCGGAGGACAGGCCCTTGGCGCGGAGGCTCGGCTTCCAGCCAAGCTCTTTCGCGATCTGGAGGATCCGGCCCCGGGTGGCATCGCTGACGCCGGGCTGGCCGTTGAGCGCATACGAGACAGCACCTTTGCTGACACCGGCCGCGTGGGCGACGTCGCTGATGGTTACTGCCATGATGTGGGTGCCCTTTAGGTTTCGGGTCCCGCGGCTCACGCCACTGAACCGGTTCAGTGGATTCCACTTAACCGGTTCAGCTGATGTATGTCAAGGGCCTGGCTGACTTACAGATGCAAATCGCGTCACGCACGGCACGCTTTTGGACCACGACGGCGGCGTCCGCCGCGTGATACCGGGGGACCCCGCCGTCGGGCCTTCCAAAAGGGTGCGTGGCGTGACGCGGGTACGTCACCCCTCGCTGGTGGTTGCTCGGGACTAGACGCGGGCCAGCCCGGCACCCTCCGCCAGCAGCTCCACGGAGCGGATCCTGGCCTCGGTGCCGGTGTTCTGGTGCGCCACGATCAGTTCGTCGGCGTCGGCGTGCTTGGCGAACCCGTCCAAGTAGTCGAGCACCACGTCCGCGGTTCCGATGGCCGAGTACGTCATCATCTGCGAGACGTGCTGGCCCTGCGGGGAGTCCAGGATCATGTCCGCTTCATCGTCCGAGAACTCGCGCCCGCCGCCGAAGAAAAGTGAGACGCGGGCGCGCAGGGTGGCACGGAAAGCCGTCTGTGCCTCGACGGCGGTATCCGCGGCAATGACGTTGACGCCGGCGATCACGTGCGGTGCGTCCAGCTGGGCCGAGGGCTTGAATTCACTGCGGTAGAGGGCCACGGCGTCCTGCAGGGCGTTGGGGGCGAAATGCGAGGCGAAGGCGTACGGCAGACCCAACTGGGCGGCAAGGCGGGCGCCGAACAATGACGATCCGAGGATGTACAGCGGCACATTGGTCCCCTTGCCCGGGGTGGCCTCCACACCCTGGATCCGGGTGGGACCGGTGAGGTAGCCCTGCAGCTCCAGCACATCCTGCGGAAAAGTGTCCGCGGACATGGGGTCCCGGCGCAGCGCGCGCATGGTGTTCTGGTCGCTGCCGGGCGCGCGGCCCAGGCCAAGATCGATCCGGCCCGGGTGCAGCGTCTCCAACGTGCCGAACTGCTCGGCGATGGTCAGCGGCGAGTGGTTGGGCAGCATGATTCCGCCGGCGCCCAGCCTGATGGTCTTGGTGTGGGCGGCCACGTGGGCGATCAGCACGCTGGTGGCCGACGACGCGATGGCGGACATGTTGTGGTGCTCCGCGTACCAGATCCGGCGGTACCCAAGCTCCTCCGCCCGCTGCGCCATGGCCACGCTGCCCGCGAAACTCTCCGCCGCCGTCTGGCCTTTGCCGATGGTTGCCAGATCAAGGATGGAGAGGGGAAGCGTCACGTCGGTGCCGGCCTTTCAATGCGTTGCGTAGGGTGGCCGGCCGGGTCGCGGCGGGCGCACTGTGGACAACGACGGCGGCGCCCGGGATATTTCTGCGGATTTTAAACCAACGCGGGGTCACATCGCGCCCATCCCGGAGGGGACTTTATAGGCGCGATGTGACCCCGCGTTGGTTTGGACTCACGAATCAGGCGGCGCACCCCCCAAGGGCGATCGATGAATCGACGGCTGCGATCTGCTTCTGGACGTCCCCGAGCCTGGTCTGGAGGGCGGTGACGACGTCTTTCTGTGCCTTGACTGCGTCGTTGCTCGGCTTCTTCTGGCCCTGGAGTTCCCGAAGCTTTGTCTGCGCCGCTGTAACCTGCCCGTCGAGGATGGTCAGTTGCGACTGCAGGGACGCCAAGTTTGCCTCCGCGGCGCTGATTTCCCCGTTGAGCTGGTTGAGCTGGCTCAGCAGCGGATTCACGCGTGTCTGCAGGGCCAGTACTTCTGCTTCTTTGGAGGTGATTTGGGCGTTAATGTTGGCCAGGTCGGCTACGAATTTGTCCCCGATCTGGTTAAGCGTGGCGATTTCGCTAGTCTTCGCCGTGACGGCGCTGTTGGCCCCATCGACAGCAGCGGAAAGGCCGGTGATCTCGGACTGCAAAGCTGCGAGCTCAGTCTTCTTCGCATCCATTGCGGATTCGGCCGCGGCTTGGGCCTGTTGGGCGTCGGCGAGGGCGGACCTGCGCGCATCCAGGACGGCCTGCTGGTCGGCGATGGCAGCGTGGGCTTCCCGGACACCCGTTTCCAGTCCCGGCAACGCGGCTTCGAGGTCCGTTACGATCTTTTCCTGTGCCGCCACAGCACTGGCGGCTGCCGCTGCGGCGTTCTGCAAGGCCGGCAGTCCGTTCTGAAGTGCGGTCAGATCCGACTGCTTGCCGGTGACCGCCGCGTTGGCCTGGTTGACGGCGTCTTGTAGGGAGGCTATCTGAGATTTCAGTTCCGCGATCTCTGCTTCCTTGGCCGTGACGGCAGTGTTTAATGTCGTCAGAACAGTCTGCAGCGGCGCGGCCTGCTGCTGCAGGGTGCTGCTTTCCAGCTGTCTTGTTAGGAGCTGGGCGTTCAGCGTTACGACCTGACTATTGAGCGTGTTCAGGTCGCCCTGCATTCCGGCGATCAGGGTGTTCTTGTCCGTGATCTGCGTCGTGATGTTCGCCAGCTGGGTCTGCTTGGCTGCACGCGAAGCCTCAAGCTCCCGCTTCCTGCTGGAATTTCCCTTGATGGCATCGATCTGGGCCGTCAAGTCGGCGATTTCGGCTTCAAGACTAGTCTTTGTTGACTGCAGTGTCGCCAAGTCGCCCTGCGCCTGGGTCAGTTGGCTCTGTTTGGCCGCAATCTGCGTGTTCAGGGTTGCGATCTGGCCCTGAAGCGCGGCAATGGTGACGTTCACCGCGGCGATGTTGTCAGCGTTGGTCCTCACAGCCGCCGCTGCCGCCGCAGCGTTAGCCTGAAGGGTGGTCAGTTCAGCCTGGGCCGCAGTGATGGCGGCATTCTTGTCTGCGAGGGCGGACGCGGCGCTGGCGGCCGCGGTCTGGAGGTTTGCCAATTCAGTGGTGGCGGTGGCGATTTGCGCCTGTTTCGCGGTGACGGCAGCGTCGGCATCCGCGGCCTTCCCCTGCATGACCGACAACGTCTGCTGTGCCGCCGCGACACTTGCCTGCTGCGCCTGCAGGGCATCTTCGGCGGTGGTTTCCGCCTCCTGCAGGCGCTTGAGCTCTGCTTCATCGTCAGTCACGGCTTGGGACGCGAGGCCGACCGCGGCTGCGGCCTGCTGTGCCGCCGCGGTCAGTGTCAACAGTTCGGCCTGGTCCGCCCGGATCTGCGCTTCCTTAGCCGAAAGATTGGCCGTGGCGTTGTCCGCTGCCGCTTTCAGCGTGGCAAGCTCGCTCTCGGCTGCGGCGACGGCTTGGTTGTTTGCCGCAATTTTCGCGTCGACTGCGTCTGCCTGGCTGCGGAGGTCTCCAGCTGCGGCCTGCGCGGCGGCAAGGTCTTTCTGCAACGGCGTCAGCTGATCTTCGACGTCCGACTTCTGACCTTGCAGTGTGGCGAGGGCAGCCTGGGCGTCAGACACATCGGCGGCCTTTGCCGCCTGATCCGATGTCAGCAGGTCCAGTTGGGACTGGGCGGTCCCGGCTGCCTGGGTCAGGGCCGTCTCCTGGACCTCAAGGTCAGCCAGCGCTTTGTCCGCGTCGGCAATCTGCGTCGTCAAAGTTGATGCCGTCGCCTGCAGCACGCTGCGTTGGGCCTGCAGGGCAACGATCGCGGCGGCGTTCTTCCTGGCCGCGGCCTTTAGGAGGTTCTCCTGAACCGAGCCCCGGTGGGCCAACTGGTTCACCACGCCGTTGCAAATGCCGGTTGCGGACCGCGAGTCCGCGGTTGCCGGCATAACAAAGACAAGCGTGCTGGTCAGCAGGCCAGGCAGTACAACCGCAGCAGCAAGTCGCCGCGCGAGGCCAGATTTTGATGAGGCGATGGGCATTTCTAGCTCCTGAGACCGTAGGGGCAGCCAACTCCGGCTGCAACACAGTTCCCAGCGTATTTTGGGCATCCTCCCCGGCACACGCGTAGTGGGCACCTGTCTTTTTGGCGTGAGTACTCGTTTTTTGGGGGAGTCGCCGGGCCACTACTCGCTTCGGCGGCCCCGCTAAGCTAGCGGCATGGCCAACAAAACCACTGCAGAAAAACTCGCCACCATCCAGAAGGGCTACACCCTGGAAGGTGCCACCATCGAGTTGGGTGCCGCCATTGTGGACGGCGAACTCCACAAGGAAGCCCAGGTCCGCCTGCCGCTGGCCATGATGAACAGGCACGGCCTGGTAGCCGGCGCCACCGGCACCGGCAAGACGGTCACACTGCACATGATGGCCGAGCAGCTGTCCACAGCCGGAGTTCCCGTGTTCCTCGCGGACATCAAGGGCGATCTTTCCGGCCTGGCCACGGCGGCCGCCGGCAGTGAGAAGCTGAAGGCGCGCACCGACAGCATCGGCCAGGCCTGGTCCGGCAAGACGTTCCCGGTGGAGTTCCTGGCCCTGGGCGGCGACGGCAATGGAATTCCCGTCCGTGCCACCATCACATCGTTTGGCCCCATCCTGCTCTCGCGCGTAATGGAGCTCAACGACACCCAGGAGTCCAGCCTGCAGCTGGTCTTCCACTTTGCGGACAAAAACAACCTCGAGCTGATCGACCTCAAGGACCTCCGGGCAGTCATCCAGTTCCTCACCTCCGACGAAGGCAAGGACGCGCTGGAGGAACTGGGCGGCCTGTCAAAGTCCACCGCAGGTGTCATCCTCCGTGAACTGGTGAACCTTGAAGCGCAGGGCCTGGAAAGGTTCTTCGGCGAGCCTGAATTCGACACGGCCGAGCTGCTCCGGACCGCCCCGGACGGGCGCGGCGTCATTACCTGCCTGGAGCTGCCCACCCTGCAGACCAAGCCGATGCTGTTCTCCACCTTCCTGATGTGGCTGTTGGCGGACCTGTTTGAGGACCTCCCCGAGGCCGGTGACCTGGACAAGCCCAAACTGGTGTTCTTCCTTGACGAGGCACACCTGCTGTTCAACGGCGCATCCAGGGCCTTCCTGAACGCCATTACCACCACGGTCCGGCTGATCCGTTCAAAGGGCGTGGGGATAGTCTTCGTTACCCAAACCCCAAAAGACGTTCCCGCCAGCGTCCTGGGCCAGCTGGCCAACCGCATACAGCACGCCCTCCGGGCCTTCACACCCGAGGACGCCAAGGCCCTGAAAGCCACTGTGTCAACGTTCCCGGTCAGCGACTATGACCTCGAGGAAACCCTCACGTCAGCTGGGATCGGGGAGGCCATCATTACCGTTATGAATGAGAAGGGCGCCCCGACGCCGGTTGCCCACACCCGGCTGCGTGCACCCGAGTCCGTCATGGGCCCCAGCACAGAGGAACTCATCAATAGCACCGTGGGCGGGTCCGCTTTGCTCGCCAAGTACGGGACCGCGGTAGACAATGTCTCCGCATACGAGAAACTTACCGGCAAGACCGCGGCTCCCACCGGCGAAGCCGCCCCGGGTCAGCCTCCGGCTCCACGGACTTCCGGGCACTCACGTTCGGTCCAGTCACGTTCGGGCCAGGCCGACCTCGACGCCGAGGCCCGCAGGATCGAGGAGGAAATCCTGGGACGGCCCAGCAGCCGGCCCGCACCGGTGCCCGATCGTGGCGCCGGCACTGATGCGCCCTCGCGGCGTGCACCGGAACCTGCGGCCCCTGCCGGCGGCGGCATGGCGGGCGACCTTGCCGGAGTACTCGGCGGTGCCCTGGGCGGCGGGTTGAAGAGCATGGCCCGTTCCCTGGGTACGCAGCTTGGCCGGGAGCTGCTCCGCGGCGTTTTCGGCACCTCGTCCCGGCGCCGGCGGTAGTAAAAACCGGACGATATCCGCCCTGGCTTTCCCGCCGTCGGACGTCAGGAAAGCCGACGCACCCTGCTGCACGGGGCGGCGGCAACACCTGTGTTCAGCGGGCTTGCAGGTAACGTAAGGGAAGTGCAGATGAGTCAGGCGTTGGTGAGGATGGCAGCAGGGTGGCTGCTTGGCCTCATGCTTGCCGTGGCCGCGGCCATCGTTGGGGTCAACGTGGTGAACAACACGGTGGCCAGTCCACAGCAGCCTGTCCGGGAATACCTGGACGCCCTCCACGAGGGTGACGGCGGCAAGGCGCTGGGTCTGTTGCGGGCCACAGTGCCACCCAGCAACGCCGCCATGCTCGACGGCACAGCACTGCAGACGGCCGCATCCCGCCTGGCGAACATCACCATCGGCGATGCCGAAGAACGCTCAGGAAACCAGGTCATGGTGCCCGTGCAATATACGATCGATGGCAGCAGGCTTCACACCGAGTTTCTGCTGGAGAAGACCGGCACCGAATGGCTGTTCTTTAATACGTGGGCGTTTGTGCAGTCTCGGCTGCCCACAGTGGGCCTGACGGCGGTGAACGCGAGCGAAGCCACCCTCAACGGCGTCCCGGTGAACATGCCCCAGGGCAGAAATTCGTTCGCCGTATTCTACCCGGGCGAATACGAGGCATCCCTGAACGGTGAATACTTCGCTGCTCCCGCCACGCGCGCCACGGTGACGTCCCGCGATGTCCCGGTGGCTCCCTTGAACCTGCTGACCGAGGCCACCGACCAGCTTCGGAAGGACGTTGGTGCGAAGGTACAGGAGTTTCTCGACACCTGCGCCGCCCAAGCCGTGAAGCAGCAAAAGCTGCAACCGGACTGCCCCTTCTACTTCGCCAGCCACAACAATGTGGACGACGGCACCATCAAGTGGACCATCACGAAGTACCCGGAGATTTCCATCGAGCCCTTCGATGGCCGCTGGGTGATTGCACCCCTCGACGGGAAGGCCAAGGTGGAGGCGGTCCAGCAGAGTTCCTTCACGGGCGCCTGGTTCCCGCTCAACGAAGAGGTGGACTTCAGCTTCACCACCCGCCTGGACGTCGCCGGCGACACCATCAGGGTCACCCCGCTGCTGAGCTACTAGCCCGGCGCCACTGGCCTGGCTGCCGCAGACCCGCGGGCCGCGTGATGGGAGCCGTTACCGGCGCCTGGCCAGCACTGATACGACCTGCCCCACCATGTCCGCCGGCGAGTAAACAACATCCGCGTAGTAGTACCGCAGCGTGGTGTAGCCCTGGACCACCGACTCGTTGTTCCGGCGGTGGTCCTTCTTCACCTGGGACCACTCAGCATGTTGCCGGCCGTCCAGCTCCACCACCAGCCAGCCCTCCAACAGGAGATCAACCTGACCCACCCGTTCAAGGTAGGCCTGGGTTTCCACTTGGATCCCGGCCTGCCGGAAACAGGTCCGGGGCAAGGTTTCCAGAAGCGAGTCCGAACCCCGGTCCACCCACCTCAGGACCTCACGCGCAGGGCCGTTCCGCCTGCCGGGCAGCCTGGCCCTCAGACATTCCACGGTCATGTCTCCCCGCTGAACGGCACATTCCACCATCACCAGCGACTCGGCAAAAGGCAGACACCTCAGTGCGTGAATCAGGACATCGGCCGGTTGCGCAACAGGACCACAAGCTCTGCCGGCGCCGTCGGGAGTGAGTACAACCCTCGGTCCGGCTGGAGGAGCTGCCCGCCCCGGACTGCCCGGCGCAACGACGCATCATCGATTCCGGGCCTGCCCAGCGCCGGGCGCCCGGCTGCTCCGCCGCAAAGCAGCAGTGCTTGGTGCACATCCATGTGGCCATGCTGCCTCCGCCGGGGACCTGGCCGCGCCCCATGGCGCCCCTATGTGGATAACTCGGCGCTCCGGTGGTTGCCCATGGCGTCACGCAGAGCACGCTTTTGGCTACGAGCGGAGACGTATCCCCCGGCAATCCGCGGCCGGGCGCCGCCTCGAGACGCAAAAGGCTGCCTCCCGTGACACGAAATCCTGGGAGGCAGCCTTTTCACCTAAAGCACGACGGCGGTGATCAGTCCATTCCGCGCAGGTCCAGGACCAACTCCGTGTCGCCGTCGTCCGTCAGGAGAACCGGGATGCCCCAGTCCTGCTGGTACAAGTGGCAGGCGGCGTGGTCCGGAATCTCACCGTCCGCATCCTCCGGGCCGTCGCAGGCCGCGGCGCGGGCGGTGATGTGCAGGACGCCCTCCGGAATGCCGGAAGCCAGTTCCAGCGTGCGGAGCAGCCCCACCGAAGTCCCACCGCCGGACACAAGCAGCTCCGGCGGAGTGGAGGAGATCTTCAGCTGCGTGGGGTCGCCCCAGCGGTCGTCGAGCTTCTGCCCGGTGGGCGCGGTGAAGCGCACGGTCAGTTCGAGCAGCCCGGGGGCGACCGGGCTCTTGGGCCGGTGGGTCTGCGAGGCGCCCTCGTCCACCTGCTGGGCTTCCTTGGGGATGGGCACGTAGACCAGCTGGTGCTTGTTGGCCTCCACCACTACCAGCAACGGCTCGGAGCCTGCGGCGTGCGTGTGGTCCACAATCACGTCGGAGGGTTCCGAGAGTCCGCGGGCCAGCGTGGACACGGTCCCTGCGGCGGGGTCGTAGCGCCGCACGGCACCGTTGTAGGTGTCGGCGATGGCAATGGAGCCGTCAGGCAGGACGGTGACGCCGAGGGGGTGCTGGAGGCGTGCCTCGGACGCGGGGCCGTCGCGGAAGCCGAAGTCGAACAGGCCCTTGCCCACGGCGGTCTCCACGGTGACCGTGCCGCCGTCGTCAATGATCAGTTTGCGAAGGGCTGACGTTTCGGAGTCCGCCACCCAGATGTTGCCGTCGGCGTCCTCGGCCAGTCCGGACGGCTGCGCGAACCAGGCTTCGTGGGCAGAGCCGTCCAGCAGGCCCTCCAGTCCGTTGCCGGCAATAATTGCCACGGCGCCGGTGACGGGCTCGAAGCTGAAGATCTGGTGCGTGCCGGCCATGGCAATCACCACGGCGTTGAGCTTGCTGGACCACACGACGTCCCAGGGCGAGCTGAGGGACACTTCCAGCGGATGCTCGCTGAGCTGGCCCGTGAAACCGGCCGCGTCTTCGTCCACCCGGGCGGGGCCGGTTTCCAACAGGCGCTGCACGCCGTTGCCAACAATCGTCGTGGCCTTGCCGCCCGTGAGCGAGAGTCCCCTGAGCCTGTGGTTGACGGAGTCTGCAATGACGACGTCGTAGCCCGCCTTCGCTGCCACCTCTTCCGGAAGCAGCACCAGGCCCTGCGGTTCGTTAAACCGTGCGGTCGGTTGGACGGAGTCGACGGCAGCGGCCGGGCCGTCAGCGTGGCCCCTGGTCCCGGAGCCGTAAGTGCGCAGCACCGTCTGGAAGTCGTTGCCCAGCTCCACAAGACGGTGGTGGCCCGTGTCGGTTACCAGCCAGGAACCCCCGGTGGCGGTATCCGCGGCAGCCGGAGTCCCGCCGTCGGACATTCCCTGACCGGCTGAACCCTGCGCGCCTGAACCTGTTCCGGCTGAACCGCGTCCCGCCGGCAGGAACAGCGCCTTGCCCGGGAAGCGCAGCGTGCCCGAGGTGGCTTCCGGTGCCACGTACGGGCCGGAGCCGCGGTGGATCGTGCCCTTGGCCTCGTGCTCCGCGATCAGTTCGGGGATGAGCACGGCAAGGCCGTCAGCGTGGCCTTCACCGGACAGGTGCGCCACGATGTAGCCCTCGGGGTCGATGACCACGAGCGTGGGCCAGGCGCGCGCCGTGTAGGCCTTCCAGGTCTCCAGCTCGGGATCGTCCAGGACGGGGTGGTGGATCTCGTAGCGTTCCACGGCGGCGGCCAGGGCCACGGGATCTGCTTCGTGCTCGAACTTGGGCGAGTGCACGCCAACGGTGACCAGGACGTCGGAGTACTGTTCCTCAAGCGGGCGCAGCTCATCGAGGACGTGCAGGCAGTTGATGCAGCAGAAAGTCCAGAAGTCCAGAAGCACGATCTTGCCGCGCAGGGCTTCGAGGTCCAGCGATTTGCCGCCCGTGTTGAGCCAGTTACGGCCCACCAGTTCGGAGGCGCGGACACGGAGTTGGGTGCGTACGGTTTCGCTCATCAGCGGCCTTCCAGCTTTGAGTTGCGTTCAGCCAATCTGGCATCGCGTTCAGCCAATTTGGCAAACATATCGTTGTAAGCAGTGAGATCGGCGTCGTTATTCCTGTCCGCCGCCCGATCGGTCCGTTTGGACTCCCTGGCATCGGAGCGGGACCACATGATCGCGACGCCGATGGCCACCAGGAGGGTGGGCACTTCGCCGATGCCCCAGGCCACCGCGCCGCCCATTTGCTGGTCCAAGAGGGCGGAGGGCCCCCAGGCACGGCCAAGGTTGCCGAAGTAGTCGGCCGCCAGCAGGCTGGTGCCGCCCATGATCGCGACGCCGAAGAACGCGTGGAAGCCCATGGTCGCCAGCAGCAGGAGCAGGCGCATGGGATATGGCGCCCGGCGGGGCAACGGGTCCGTGCCGATCATGCTCAGGATGAAAATGTAACCCGTGAGCGAGAAGTGCACGATCATGAGCTCGTGGCCCACGTGGTCCCGCATGGCAAAGCCGAACGCGTCCGAGTAGTAGAACAGCACGATCGAGCCAGCGAAATTGGCCGCGGCGAAGAGCGGGTGCGTGACCAGTTGGGAGACCTTGGAGTGGATGAACACGAGCAGCCACTCGCGGGCCCCACGGGTGCCGTCGCCGCGGGCAGGCAAGGCCCGCAGGGCCAGCGTCACCGGGGCTCCGAGCACCAGGAAGATGGGGGCCACCATGGTCAATGCCATGTGGTCCACCATGTGCGCGGAGAACAGGATCCTGCCATAGACCGACGGCGGCCCTGACGTGATGTAGGTCAGCACCAGGAGGCCGATCACCCAGTTCACGGCCCGGAACCACTGCCACTTGTCGCCGCGTCGGACCACCTTGGCGACGCCCAGGAAGTAGGCCACCAGCCCGAAGATCACCACGGCCACCCAGAGCCAGTCAAAGCGCCACTCCGTCAGCCAGCGTTCCGGCGTCAGCTCAGGCGGCAGCTCGTAGCCGGTGATGATGAAGGCCGGCGAGGCATCCGGTGCAAACGTGGTGGGCTGCGGCGGGGCCGATCGGCTCAGGGCGACGGCGACGCCGGAGGTGGCCCCCATAATCAGGAGTTCCACGAGGACCAGCTGCCACAGCACGCGGCGCGAGGACATTGCCGAGCCTTTGCGGCCCAGCTGCGGGATGACCCACTGCCGGTGCATCAAACCGATGCCGCCAAGGACTAAGGCGGCCGCCGACTTCGCAAGGATCAGTTGGCCGTAGGGGGAACCAAGGAGGTCCCCCCAGTTGGTGATGCGGATGCTGGCATTGATGACGCCGGAGGCAAAGACAAGCACAAACGCAAAGCCGGCCAGGGAGGAGAAACGCCGCAGCGTCGGTTCGGTGATGTCGGCGGCGGTCCCGGACTTCGAGCCGGCCAGGATTCCGGAGAGCAGCGCCAGGACAATAATGCCGCCAACCCAGGCACTGACGCCCACGAGGTGCAGGCCCAGGGAGTTGATGGCGCCTTCGTGGTCCGACGAGCTTGAGGAGTGGCCGATCAGCGCGGCGGGAACCAGTCCGGCCAGCGCAAGGATCAGCGTGAGCGCAAGGCCGCCAAGGGACCTGACGCCAAACAGCGCGGTGGTCACCACGGCCGCGATGATGGTCACGGTCAGCCATGCCCGGCCGGTATCGATGTCCGTCATGAAATACACCAAGGCGCGGGTGAACTCGGCGTCCCCACCGACCGCTTGGCCGGCAACGTCTGAGTAGGTGAGGACCAGTACGGCCACCGCTGACAACGTCCAGGCAGCACCCGCAGCGGCCGCAATGGCCAGGACCCGGGCGAAGGCCGGGTGTTCCGGAGCGTCCCCATGGTGCTGGTTTCGGGACCGGGGTCCGGCAGATCTTGGAAGGATACCGACGGCGAAGATCAGTCCGCCGATCACTGTCGCCAGTGCCACGTTGTGGATGGCCTTGCTGACGGGAAGCCCCCAGCGGACCAGGGCTCCGGGGTCAGAGACCTCACGGGCCGCAGCCGCCCCGGAGAAAAGGAGTGCCGCCACCAGTCCCAGGAAGAGGGCAGCGAGGCCCGCGAGCTGCCACGGCGGGGAAATCCCCAAGACGCCGCCACCCCGGGCCGAGACGCCCCCGACGGGGCCTGGCTGGGGTGCTGCGGGACGGGATTTTGCTGCAGAAGGCACTTATCCATTGTCCGCTACCGGTGCCCGCGCGGCGAATCGGCTTAAAGCAAAGGAGCGGCAACCCTGAGGTTGCCGCTCCTTTGCTGCTGTTGCTGAAGAATACTACTTCTTCTTGGCGACTGCAGCCTTCAGCTTGGAGCCGGCGGTCAGCTTGACGCTGTGGCCTGCTGCGATCTGGATGGTCTCGCCGGTCTGCGGGTTGCGTCCGGTGCGTGCTGCACGGTCGGTGCGCTCAACTGCGAGCCAGCCCGGGATGGTGATCTTCTCGCCGGCGGCGACGGAAGTCTCGAATACCTCGAACAGTGCATCGAGGACGGAGTTGACGGCAGCCTGGCTGGTGCCGGCCTTGCCTGCTACCTCTGAAACAAGTTCACTACGGTTCTTAGCCATTGATGTCCTCCTGGACGGTCACGATTTCTGGAGCCTGAACGCGGCATGCGTGCAAGCCACTCTTCGAAAACTTACCAGCTTGGGCCCGCGAGGACCGCAAATTCCGCGTGTTTCCGCGACTTTTTGACCAAAATCACCGGTTTTCCGCGGATTTCCGGGGGATTTGCGCCCACAGCGGACCGTCCAGCAGGTGCTGCAGGTATCCAGCAGACGCTCTATCAGATCCTGCGCTCGTCCCCAGGACGCTCTCCCACTTCGCGCTGCCGGAGTCTGCGGGGCGTACGACGGCGGCGGGTTGGTTCCCAGCATCGTCTTGTTCGCGGTTGTGGGAGGGTGTCGGATTTCAGGCCCTTCACTGCCGGGCGTGGTTCTGTGGGCCGGCGGGCGGGTGGTTTGTGGTGCTGGTTGGGTGGGTTTTGTGGGTTGGGTGGTTAACGTGGGAGAGCCCCTCAACCTGGTGGTTGGGGGGCTCTCGACCTGTAATGATGTTCCGGCGGTGACCTACTCTCCCACACCCTCCCGGGTGCAGTACCATCGGCGCTGTGGGTCTTAGCTTCCGGGTTCGGAATGGGACCGGGCGTTTCCCCCACGCTATGACCGCCGTAACCCTTCTACCCGGCCCGTTCAGGCGT
>NZ_PZKO01000046.1:0-68594 GCF_014926485.1 Pseudarthrobacter sp. AB1 | reverse complement strand
GCAAGCACCGGGCCATCGAGTTCAGGAAGTTCCTCGCCAAGATCGACGCCCAGGTCCCCGAGGGCCTGGACGTGCACCTGATCTGCGACAACTACCAGACCCATAAGACACCCGTTGTGAAGACATGGCTGCAGAACCACCCACGGTTCCATATGCATTTCACGCCGACCTACTCATCCTGGCTGAACCAGGTCGAGCGGTTCTTCGGCTTCGTCACCGAGGACCTGCTGCGCCGCAGCGATCACCGCAGCGTCCAAGCGCTCGAGTCCGACATCCGCAAATGGGTCAGCGAATGGAACACCAACCCCACACCCTTCACCTGGACCAAGACAGCAGAACAGATTCTCGAATCAATCGGCCGACTTCTGAACCGAATTTCTGGCGCAGGACACTAGCCCTGAAGTACGTCGGTGTCACTTTTCCTCACAGGAGCTGTGAGTTCCGCACACGGCGCGAATTCAGCCACAGCAGAAGTCCGACGACGGCCGCGGACAGCATTGCCAGCGCACCGGTGACCACCAGGCCTGTCCGCACGCCAAACTCCTCCGTCAGCCAGCCCGCCAGCAGGCCTCCCAAAGCATGCCCGCCCAGCAGCAACAGCAGGTACAGCGCCATCACCCTCCCGCGCACTTCTGGGCCCGCCTCCACCTGCACGGCCGTGGCGGCGCTCGTCAGGAACACCAGAGTCATCAGGCCCACCACGGCAAGCATCACCATCCGGTGCTTGCCGGCGGGAAGTTGAAGTTGAGCGACGGCGGCGTGTCCACCGCCTGGAGCGAGCACGTCCACCTCGACGGGGCCGAAGCGGTGCAGACTTTCACCGAGTATCCGCTGGAGGGCGTGCCGTCCCTGACACGGCATGCGGTTGGTGCTGGTGATGGCGCGCACGCCGCCTGGTACCTCGCGACGTTCCCGGACCGCGACGGCATTGAAGCGGTTGTGGACCGGTTGCTGGCCGAATCAGGAGTGGCTCCAGCTGCCACGGCCGATCGCGGCGTGGAGCTCGTGCGGCGCCGTTCCGACGATGGCGGCAGCTTCCTGTTCGCGATCAACCACTCACGCTCGGCCGCCGCTGTGCAGGCTACCGGTGTTGACCTGGTGACCGGCGCGCCGTTTGCGGGGATTGTTGAGGCCGGTTCAGTAGCGGTTATCGCGGAGGGCTGACGCTTTTCGCGTGGTCCCGGACCCCGGTTTTGCCCAGGCCCGGGACCACCTTCGCTGAATGTCTTACCCCCACGGCAGAGTAATCCTATGGAGGGTTTCGGGGATCAGCTTGCGGGGAACAGCTGTCATACGGCCGTTCTAGTGCGCGTTGCCTCGCCCACTGGGGGCGCCTCCGACACTGACCTTGTCGACGGCGGCAATAATGTCGTACCCTCACGGCAGAGTATTCCTATGGAGGCTTTGTCCGAGCGGCTTGAGGGGAACAGCGGGAGTTTCGCCGTGCAGACGACGCACGCCGCTCCGCCCGTTCGTAGCGCTTCCAACCGCCGAATGCCCGATGCCGGCCAGAATGTCACACCCTCACGGCAGAGTGTTCGTATGGAGGCTTTGACCCAGCGGCTGGCAGGGAACGGCGGCGATTCCGCCATGCATGCGCCGGCGAGCCTAGCGGCGGCGATCGCGTTGGTCCGCGCCGCAGTTGCTGCCGCTCCGGACCAACTGGCCATGGCTGACTACGTGGACGCAGCAGACTTCGCCGGCCATGCCGAAGAGCTCTCCCGACACGTGGACTACCTCCAGATCCTGTCCGCAGGTGCCGTGGACCGCACCCGAACCCAGGCCATCACCAAGGCCGCGACCACCCGGGCCACCAAGTCCTGGACCACCGGCTGGGACAACGGCATCGAAACCGTGAACGAAACCGACACGGCCTGGCCCGCCGAAACCACCACTGACTCCGTTCCACGGTCCCCGGCGGACGACGGATGCAAGAACACCGCCGAGTTCCTACGACTACGGCTCAGGATCGGGCTCGGCGAAGCCAAACGCCGTCTCCACCTGGCTCACGCCATCCTGCCCGACACCTCCCTCACAGGCGACTCCGTACCGCCGGCACGGGAACACCTCGCCGCAGCATTCTCTCCCGCCACCACCCTGGCAGCCCCTGGCACTGAGACCGTCACCGAGCTAGAGTCCGTGGCAGATTCCGGGCCCGTGGTCTCGTCCCGGACGGCAACCATCATCAGCGCCACCCTGGACCGCCTGAAGCACCACACCACCGCAGAGAACCTGGATCGGATCGAACACGATCTGACCCGCACGGCCGCCACCGCGGACCCCGACTTCGTCGCCCGCATCGCCCGCCGCTGGGCCGAAACCCTCGACGCCGACGGCACCGAACCCACCGAAGAAGCCCTCCGGCACACCCAAAGCGCGTTCATCCGCAAACCCCGCCACGGCCTCCACCACCTCGAAATCTTCGCCACCACCGACCAATACGAACACTTCGCCACCATCATGAACGCCGCCACCAACCCCCGCACCCACCAACCCGCCGGCGCAAACCCCAGCCAGGACACCAGCGAGTGGCAGGACAACACGGTGGACCTGGACCGGCGCACCCGCAACCAGAAACAACTCGACGGCATCATCACCGCTTTCAAAGCGGCCCTCACCACCAACAAACTGCCCACCGCAGGCGGAAACCGCCCCCAAATCATCGCCACCATCAACTACCAAGACCTCCTCCCCCACCTTCCGGCCCCGGACACCAGCGCCGGTACAGGCGCAGCCACCGAGACGGAGACTGGGGTAGGGAATCTGCCTGGGACTGCGAGCAGCAGTACGGCTTCGGAACCCAGTACAAGTTCGGGCAACTACATCTTCACCGGGCCCGTCGCGGCAACCACCCTCCGCAAACTCGCCTGCGACGCCGACATCATCCCCACCCTCCTCGGCACCCACGGCGAAATCCTCGACCTCGGCCGCAAAACCCGCCTCTTCACCGGCGCCCAACGCCTCGCCCTGACCGCGCGCGACCAAGGCTGCACCTTCCCCAACTGCACCATCCCAGCCCCCTGGTGCGAAGCACACCACATCACCTACTGGTCCCAACAAGGACCCACCAACGTCAGCAACGGCGCCCTGCTCTGCTCCCATCACCACCACCTCATCCACAAAGAACAATGGACCATCCACCCCCGCAACGGCGTCCCCTGGTTCACACCCCCACGCCACATCGACCCCACCCGAAAACCCCAACAAAACCACTACTTCAAACCGCCACCGCCACCACCCAAACGCGAATAGACGACACCGCAACTTGAAATGGCAGCCACAGCGCGAGCAGGCGCTGCCCCCGCGCGAGTAGGCAAGAGTGCAACGCAAAGGCAGCTACCGCCACGAGTACCTGTGCCACTGCGGCGCGCCGGGACTGTCCACCTCAGAAATTCGGATGACGCGGGGACGTCTACCCGTCCGCAGGCAAGGTAGTGCCCGCCCGATCGCCCAGAGCTCCGGCAGCGGTCATGCCGATAATCTCGAGAAGGACATCCTCGTCACGGCGGATATCTGTGACATTGACTGAGCGGGCCGATTTCTCGACGCGGCCGGCCGGGAACCCATTGACCGCGATAGCCCATGAGTCAGCGGCCGGATCGTTGGACTCCCAGCTGACTTTGATCACACTGATCCCGCCGACCGTGGAGAGAACCTCCACCTGTACGTTCAGGGGCGCGGCCAAGCGATGATACAGGGGCGTTGTGCTGATGCGAACGGGGGTCTCCAAACGTCGGTGCCGCCGGCAATCCCGTAACCCGCAGAATCATGACTCCTTGAAACTCTGCCTTGTAGGTGTGCTTGAGGACAGGATCTGTGGTGGTCCGGTCGTAGCTTCCGTCGCCGTCCAGATCCCATTCATGCTTGACCACGACGCCTTCGGACTCTGAGGCATCGTAAGTAATTTCCGAACCCGGAGGTCCGGAGTAGCCGTTGATCGGCAGCCTGGCCTCGACACCAGTCTGCTTCTGCTTACCCAGCGGGATGGTGATCGCTTGAACCGGCGCCCCTGCAGCCTGAGTGGATGGACCGGGATTCTCAGTGGGGACGGCACTGGGCGGAGTCGCTTCCAGTATGTTCGGCGTCGAATTCCCCTTGGGCACACCATCTGCGCAACCGGTCAATATCAGTAGTGCTGCCGCCGCAGCGGTACACCCGAGTGCCTTCATGTTCTCCCCCATGAATTGAATTGCTCCCAGTGGACCACGCGGACCGGCACCCGTCTAGCACTCATGGCTGCCGGAAAGCCGGACCCAGTACTCAGACCTTAAACACCGCCGTCCCGGCGGAACTCAAGGTTCCAACCGGGACGGTAGCTGCCAGGCGCAGGACTTAGCTGATGGCGGACTTCATCTCGTCCAAGGCCTTCTTGCCCGCCTCGTCAGTGGACAGGCGGTTGAAGAGGACCTCGGAGGTGTAACGCTTGACGATTTCCTGGATGGCACCGGCGCCCTTCGGCGGCGGGGCCGGAGCGTCGCCGAGCTCATCCTTGATCTGGTCGATGAACTGAACCACCTTGATATCAGCGGGCGTCAGCTTCGGCTCGATGGCTGCGCGGACGTCGGAGTTGGGGTAGACACCGCGGTCGGCAAGCAGGGCCTCGCCTGCCTTGGTGTTATTGGTCAGGAAGTTGATGAACTTGGCCGTTTCCACGGGGTGCTTGGTGCGGGATGAAGCGGACCAGAACTGGGATGCCTTGTACCAGAGCTTGGCGTCGGCAGCCTTGCCGGTGGTGGACGGGAACCGCAGGATCTGCAGCTCGGATCCGACAGCCTTCTCCAGCGCCGGCAGCTGGTTGGACCACCAGAAGGCGAGCCCGTTCTTACCCGTGGCAAGGCCACTCTGGTCAAGCGGCGCCGCCTCAGCTTCCACAACCTCTGATGCAGATGGCACAGCCTTCTTTTCGCTGAGCTGCTTCAGGAAAGCCCACCAGTCGGCGATGTCGGAGGGCTCGAAGCCCATCTTGCCGTCGGACGTATACAGGGTTTTGCCGTTCTGCCGGAGCCAGACTCCCAGCGAGGCTTCATCCGTCCCGTAGGCGGCGGAGCCGTAAGTACCCTTCGGGGACTTCTCGGTGATTTCGGCGGAGATTCGGCCAAAGTCTTCCCAGGTCCAGGTCTTGTCGTCGGGAAGTTCAACGCCTGCGGCCTTGAAGACGGCGGGGTTGGCCAGGATGGTGGCCGCGTTAATGCCGGCGGCGATGCCGGTCAGCCCCTTTTCGCCTTTCCCGGCATTGAGGGCTGCTTCGTCGAGCTTTGCCGTGTCGATTTCGTACTTGGAGAGGTCCAGCAGCGCGCCGCGGCTTGAGTACTCCGTGATGTATTTCTCGTCCATCTGGATGATGTCCGGGGCATCGTTGGCGGCGACCTGGGTGGCCAGCTTGTCCCAGTATCCGCTCCAGTCGCCGTACTCCGGCTTGATCTTAATGTTGGGATTCTCGGCCTCGAAAGCCGCGATGGCCTTCTGCGTTAGTTGGGCGCGCTTGTCGCTGCCCCACCAGGAGAATCGCAGCTCAACGGGTCCGCCGTCGCTCTGCGGGGCGGCTCCCCCGCCGCAGGCACTCAGGGCAAGCACGACGGCGGCTGCCGCGGCAACCACGCCCGTCTTGCGGAAACGGCGGGGTGTGCCGGTGGATGGCGTCTCTGCCTTGGGGATCTGGGCATCTGACTCAGTGCGGTAAAAAAGCGCCACTGGGTACTCCGATCTTCATTGATCTGACTAATGGGGAAAAGTAAAACGGGAAAGCGTTTTCTTAACTCTCATACTACAAGTACCTTACTTGTATTACAAGATGTTCTCTTCGCCAGCGTGGGTCGGCGGATCTACTTGATACCTGTGGTGGCGATCCCCTTGATGAGGAACCGCTGGCCGAAGAGGAACACCAGGAACACCGGTAGGAGGGACACGATGGACATCGCGAACAGCGATCCCCAACTGGTGGCCGACTGCGAATCCACAAAGGCGCGCAGCGCAACGGGAACGGTGAACATGTCCGGATCCGTCAGGTAAATCAGGGCGCCGAAGAAGTCGTTCCACGTCCAGATGAAGGTGAAGATGGTGGTGGTGGCCAGGGCCGGCACCATCAGGGGCAGGATGACCCGCAGGAAAATGCGCGGGTGGCCGGCACCGTCGATCCTTGCCGCTTCATCCAAGTCCTTCGGGATGCCGCGGATGAACTGGACCATCAGGAACACGAAGAACGCATCGGTGGCCAGCAGCTTGGGCACAATGAGCGGCCAGAAGGTGTTCACCCAGCCGATCTGCGAGAACAGGATGTACTGCGGCACAATCACAACGTGGAACGGGAGCATGATGGTCAGCAGCATGATGCCGAAGAACAGCTTCTTGGCCGTGAACTGGAGCCGTGCGAAGGCGTAGGCGGCCATGGAGCAGGAGACCAGGTTTCCCAGGATGGAGCCAATCACCACGATGGCCGAGTTGAGCATGTAGTGCCCGAACGGGTGCGTCAGCGCAGACCAGCCGTCCGTGTAGTTGCTCATCTCCAGGCTGTTGAGCCACAGGCCCGGCTCGCGGAAGATCAGCTCATTGGCCCGGAGTGAAGAGACCACCATCCACAGCAGCGGGTAGATCATGAGGCCGCCGGCGAGGATCAGGATGGCATGTTTGACCAGTGCCTTGGTGCGGGCAGCCCTGCTGAAAGCAAGGGTACCGCGGGACTCGCGGAGCTTCGCGGGCTTGCGGTGGTTCGTTGGCTTACCGGCGCCGGCGTTGTTCTTGTCCGGGGCGGGCAGCGTCTCAAGCTTAGTCGTCATAGAAAACCCAATACTTTGCAGCGATGAAGTTGATGGCGGTGAACACGCCGATGATGACCAGCAGGAACCACGCCATTGCGGAGGCGTAGCCCATGTCGAACTGGCCAAAGCCCTTCTGGTACAGGTACAGCGTGAAGAACATCGTGGAGTCCGAAGGGCCGCCATTGCCGCCGGAAACGATGAACGCCTGCGTGAAGGACTGGAAGGATCCAATGATCTGGAGCACCAGGTTGAAGAAAATGATGGGGCTGAGCATGGGAAGCGTGATACGCCAGAACTGCTGGAGCGTGCTGGCGCCGTCAACCCTCGCCGCTTCGTAGTACATCACCGGGATCTGGCGAAGGCCGGCCAGGAAAATGATCATCGGGGCGCCGAACGTCCACACATGCAGCAGGATAATGGAGCCCAGCGCGGTGCTGGGATCGGAAATCCAGCCCGGGCCTTGGATGCCAAACATGGCCAGGGCCTGGTTGACCAGGCCGGTGGTGCCGAAAATCTGCTTCCACAGGATGGCAACAGCAACGGAACCGCCCAGCAGGGACGGCAGGTAGAAGACGGAGCGGTAGAACGGCAGTCCGCGCAGGCCCTTGTCCAGCACCAGTGCGATCAGCAGCGCAACGCCGAGCTGCAGCGGGACGCCGACAAAGACGTAGGTGAACGTCACCCCCAGCGAGTTGTGCAGTCGCGCGTCGCCGAACATCCGGATGAAGTTGTCCAGCCCGGCCCATTCCGGCGGCTGGAGCAGGTTGTAGTCGGTGAAGGACAAGTATAGGGACATCAGCATCGGGCCGACGGTGATGGCAACAAGGCCCGCCAGCCACGGCAGCAAGAAAATATAGGCGGCTTTATTGTCCCGGCCGTTGGCTTTTTTCTCGGCTGCCGTCATAGGGCCTTTGCGGCGCTTGATGGTGCTCAGTTCGCTGATGGCACTCATTGCGGCAACTCCCTTTCACGCATCAGACCCGCTGCAGCCGGCATTCCTGCCGGGCACGGTGTCCTGGGTATATGTCTAGCGGCCATGTGGCCTCCTTTGGTCATCGTGGCCCTCCACGTCTGGGTTGATCGCACTGGGCGATCCATATTTTCACCGTCTCCGGCGGCGGAACCACTTGGTGCAGCTGTCCGGATCCGGCCTCCGTCACGCGGGACGTTGAAAAGCGGCTCCGTACCAAAGTAAACGGTTTCTTGACTCCTGTATAGCCCTTTGTTAGTTTTTGAGAAAGCGTTTTCTGCAACCGGATCATTCCACCCACAGTTCAACGTCGTCCCGATCCGCCGCGCATTCGACCATCCCTCTCCATCCGAACAACAGGCAGGTCAGTGAGCAAGGATTCCCGGCCGGTCCGGCCCAGTGCGATTGCAGGCTACGAGAACTGGCCTGCCTATGTCCGTGACCGGCCGCGGTACCAGGCAGCCACCCCGGAGGTGCAGGAATTCTCGGACGCCCTGGGCGTTCCGGCAGTTGTTCCCCCGGCGGACGTCACCGTCCACTGGGAGGAAACGTCCGACGGCGTCACCACCTCCCAGCTCAGCTGGCAGTTGGGCTTTGGTCCCCGCACCACGGGCTGGCTGCTGCGGCCGGCGGGGAGTTCCGGGCCGCTGCCCGGCGTGCTCGCCCTGCACTGCCACGGCGGAAACAAGTTCGGCGGAGCGGACCGGCTGGTCACACTTCCTGAGCCCCACCCGTCCGCAGTCGAAGCCCGTGCCGTGCACTACGGCGGGCGAGCAATGGCCACGGACGTCGCCCGCCAGGGCTTCGCTGTCCTGGCCCACGACGCCTTCGCGTGGGGCAGCCGGCGCTTCGATCTGTCCACCCCGCCGTGGCGGACGGAATCCGCGCTGGAGGCGAGGAAGTCGCAATGGCGGGAGGCCGGCGTCGTACCTTCCGACGCCGGCCTGTACAACGCCGCCGCGGGAATCCACGAGGACACTGTGGCCAAGGCCGCGGGCCTGCTGGGCACCAGCCTGGCGGGGATGGTGGCCCACGACGACCTGGCCGCCCTGGAGGTCCTTGCCGGCCTGCCGGGGGTGGACGCGGAGCGGCTGGGCTGCATCGGGTTCTCAGGCGGCGGCGGCCGGGCCCTTGCCCTCGCAGTCCTCAGCCCGCGGATCCGGAACTACGTGGTGACGTGCATGATGACCACGTTCCAGTCGCTGCTGCCCGCATACCTGGATGCCCATTCCTGGCTGCTCCAGACCCCGGGCCTCTGGAAGCTGGGCGACTGGCCGGAAATGACCGGCAGATCCGGCGCAAAAGGATTTTTTGTGCAGTACGCACTGTCCGACGAACTGTTCCCGGAAGAAGGGATGCGCGGCGCCCACCGGATCCTGAAGTCCCTGCACGGGCCGGAAAGATACACAGGGAGTTTCTGGCCGGGCGGGCACGTCTTCACGGCGGAGATGCAGAATGAAGCAATTAGCTACCTGCTCAGGACGCTGAGTGCAGAAGGAACCACCGCCCACAGTCTTTCTTCCCCTACCAACCCCTTAGCCACCGAGGATCCTTGATGATTGAGCACTCCGCCCCCGCGGCACCCGCTATCTCTGCAACGGCGGGTGAAGTTCCTGCTCCGGCAGCGCTCCCGCGCGTAGCCCTCGTGGGCGTGCACGGTTTTGGCGACTCGCACCTGGCCAACCTCGCCAGGCTCCAGGAGGCCGGGGCCCTGCAGCTCGTGGCGGTAGCCGACCCCAACCCACCGGAAACGGGCGCGCTCGGCGAGTCCGTGGCCGTCTTCAACACCCTTGACCAGCTGCTGGCAGCCGGGCCGGTGCCGGACGTTGTCATCCTGGCCACTCCCATCCAGACGCACGCGCCCCTGGCCCTGGCGGCATTGGCCGCCGGTGCCGACGTCTACACGGAGAAGCCGCCGGTGGCATCCATGGCCCAGTTCCAGGACGTGCTGGCCGCCGCCGAGTCCGCCGGCCGGCTCGTCCAGGTGGGATTCCAGAGCCTGGGCTCGCTGGCCCTGCCGGAAATCCGGAACACCATCGCAGCCGGCGGCATCGGGGACGTGCTCGGACTCAGCGCCACCGGCATGTGGCTCCGGACCAGGGGCTACTTCAAGCGCTCCCGATGGGCCGGCAAGCGCAGCCTGGACGGTATCGACGTGGTGGACGGCGTGGCCACCAACGCTTTGGCGCACGCCGTGGCCACCGCCCTGAACATGGCCGGCGCCCACACGGTGGCCGACGTCGCCTCCGTGGAGACGGATCTTTACCGCGCCCACAAAACCCAGAGCGACGATACCTCGGTGATCCGGGTGCGCACCGCCGCCGGAACCACCCTGCTGTGCGCGCTCACCCTGTGCGCCCCCGAACAGCAGCGGCCCTCCGTCACAGTCCACGGCACAAAGGGGGACATCACGTTCTTCTACACTGAAGACGAACTGCTCATCAGCACGGCGGACGGCGAGCGCCGGAAGACGTTCGGCCGGACCGACCTGCTGGAGAACCTGCTCGCGGCCCGGGCGGCCGGCACTCCCCTGCTCAGTGCACTGCCGGATACCGGCGCTTTTATGTGTGTGCTGGAAGCCGTCCGCACCGCCCCCGCGCCCCGCGAAATCGACGCCGGCCATCTCAGCTGGGAGGGCGCCGGCGATGATGCGCACCCGGTGGTCCACGGCATTGCCGCGCTGATCGAACGCGCCACCAAGGCACATGCCACCTTTGCCGAGTTGGGCGTCCCGTGGGCCCGCAGCCTGCCGCCGGTCCGGACCTTCGACCTTGCCGGGCATCCCGCGGCGGACTACCAGGACGGCAGCCGCATCCGCGCCGTGTCCTCTCCCCGCCCGTACCTGCACCCCGTCCGTACCCTGGCCGGGACCGTTGTGACGGACCACCAGCCGCTGGACCACGTGTGGCATCTGGGCGTCGGTGTGGCCCTCCAGGATGTGGACGGCACCAATTTCTGGGGTGGCCGCACCTACACCCGGGCGGCCGGCGAGTACGTCTGGCGGCCGGACCACGGCAGCATCGTCCGGACCGGAGAACCGTCCGCCACCGACGGCGGGCTGACCGAGAAACTCACCTGGAACGGACCCGACGGCGCTCCCATCCTGACCGAGCAGCGTACCTGGACGTGGGCCGCCGTCGGGCCTTCCGTCTGGCGCCTCACGCTCGACTTTGCGCTCTCCCCCGCCGGCAACCGGTCCGTGAGCCTGGGCAGCCCGGGTTCTAACGGCCGCGTTGGCGGCGGCTATGGCGGGTTTTTCTGGCGCCTCCCCGAATGCTCCGGGGCGAGCGTGTGGACGCCTTCGGCGGCGGGTGAGTCCGCCGTGCACGGGAGCATCGCACCGTGGCTCGCGTGGTCTGGCGGGTTCACGGCGGGAACGTTCGACGGCGGGACTCGCCCGAGCGGCGCTTCCACGCTCGTGTTCGTGGCTGCGGCGGATTCAACGGACCCATGGTTCGTCCGCGTGGACGGATACTCCGGTGTTGGCCAGTCGCTTGCCTGGGATGCGCCTGTCATTGCCGAACCCGGCGTCCCGGTTCGCCGCAGCGTGACCGTATTCATCGCCGACGGGATTTTGGGTACCGAAGACATCGAGACATTGATCAAGACACAAGGGGACAACTCATGAGCCAAACAACAACCGCCGCTACGCCGCCGTCGCAGCTGACCGCAGCCGCCACCCTTGCAGACAGGGGCCGCCGCACGCCGCCCGCCTCTACCGCGGACCGGGCCATCAAGCGGCGCCGTGTCCTGGAGATCCTGGATGCCAAGGGGCAGGCCTCCCTCCTGCTGACCAGCCACACGGCGCTGGCCTGGTACCTGGACGGCAGCCGCGTCCACATCAGCCTGGCCGGCGACCCCATCGCCGCGCTGCTCGTGGATAGGGACGGCGACCACCTGGTGGCGTTCAACAACGAGGCCGGCCGGATTGCGGCCGAGGAGCTCCCCGCCGGGGTCTCCCTCCACACCGTGCCCTGGTACGGGAACCTGCATGAGGCTGCCGCCGCCGTCGGACATTCCGCTGCAGACGGCGCCGGATCCCCGCTCGCCGAGGCCTCTGTGGCGACTGAATTGAGGGCTGCCCGGCAGCAACTGCTGCCCGTCGAAAGCACCCGCTACGCCCGCCTCGGCGCTGAACTGGCCGGCATCATGACCGATGTGCTGTCCACCGCGCGCCCGGATACCACGGAATTCGAATTGGTATCCGCCCTGGCCGGCCGCGTGGTTGGAGCGGGCGCGGAGCCGCTGGTACTCCTGTGCAACGGCAGCACCCGGAGCGACTTCCGCCACCCGCTGGCCACGCATGCACCTCTCGGCCGCCGCGCGATGGCCGTGGTGTGCGCCCGCCGGGAAGGCCTGGTAGCAAACATCACCCGCTGGATAAGGTTCGACGACGGGACTACCGAGGAGCTCGACGCCGAGGCCCGGATCGCGGCCGTAGAGGCGGACATCTTCGACGCAACGGTCCCCGGCGCCCGGCTGGACCGCATCTTCGGCGAGATCAAAGCGGCCTACGTCCGCCACGGATTCGGCGCGGGGCAGTGGGAGCAGCACCATCAAGGCGGACCGGCGGGCTATGCCGGACGGGATCCGCGCGTCACCGCGGCAGCCACCGACGCCGTGGTGCTCAACCAGCCGTTCACCTGGAACCCGTCGGGACCCGGCGTGAAGATCGAGGACACGGTCCAGCTCACCGAGTCCGGAATAAAGGTCCTGACGGTGGATGACCGCTGGCCCGCTGCCACCGTCAATGGCCTCCAGCGGCCGGTGACGCTGCAGCTGTAGGGCCCACAGCCTTTAGACCGCACGGAGAAACCCGGGAGGGACGATCCGGGTTTCTCCATGCCAGGTGATCGGGCTGGGGGTCTTGTGGATACTGGCTGTCGTGAGCGAGACTCATTGAGCACACGATGAACCGATCATTTGGATTGCAGTACAAAACCAGCGGGAAGTGGACGCAATGGCGCGTCCGCGTCTGCTCCGTGGCAACGACGCCGCAGGGGCGGATCCCGCAGACCGGGAGGATTGCTATGGCCGGAATGTTCGAACTGTTCGTTGACGCGGAGTCGTATTTCAGGTTCCGTCTGACTGCGCCGGATGGCACCGTGATGGCAGTGTCCAAGGCTTTTGACAACAAAACTGCGGCTGTTGCCGGTATCGCCGCCGTGCGTGAATACGCCGGTATGGGACTGATTGCCGATGTTGTCCCGACGGAGAGGCGGGCCACGCCGCCGGAGGCACGTGATGTGAATGTTCAGGTTCGTGAAGTCCGGCGCATTCCGACGGCCGATCTTCACGCACGTTCCAGAGAAATGCATCGGGCCACCGGCGAACGTCGATGGGCCGGCGCAGTTTGAATGGCGCAATCTGACCAGCACGGGCCAATAGCCAGGGCATTGCCTCCGCGAAGAGCCGATCCATTCGTTCCCCCAACTACCGTTCCCGGCTCGTAGTGTCGTCTCGACAGGTTTTTCCGGAGAGCGGTCTGCGGGCGCGGGGAGCGCTGCGCGAGGACCAACGTTGACGTCGCTTTAGTCGCTGGCGCCTCCGTGCACTTGATCACGCACCGTCCTGGCCTGTGGATCGCAGGGGTTTGGGTGTCCCGATAGAGGAACCTTTACCGGGCAGGTTTCAGCAACAGTGACGAGGGGTTGTTCTTGGTTATCAGCGCTTGGGTCGCGCGCGTACGTGCATCCGCTCTCCCTGCTGTCCAAACAGACTTAGGAACTCGACGGGTCTGCCGTCAGCGCTGGCGAACCAGTGGGGGGTGTGTGTGTCGAATTCCGCGGCTTCGCCAGGGCGGAGTTCAAAGTCCTTGTCGCCCAGTACCAGTCGCAGCCGTCCGTTGAGGATGTAAAGCCATTCGTAGCCTTCATGAACGCGCGGGTCTGGTTCTGCCCCGCGGTCCTCACCGGTGAGCACCATCTTGAAGGCCTGTAGTCCGCCTGGGCGGCGCGTGAGTGGAACAGCCGTCATGCCGGCGTGGGTGATGGACTGCAGGTGAATTCTCGGGTCCCCAGTGGGCGGGGCACCGACCAGATCATCGAGGGGAACACCGTACAACGTCGCGAGGGGCAGCAGGATTTCGAGGTTGGGCCGGCGTTGGCCCGACTCAAGGCGGGACAGCGTGCTGACCGATACCCCGGATGCGGTGGAGACAACTCCGAGCGTGAGGTTCCGTTCCGTGCGGAGCGCGCGAAGTCGGGGGCCGACCGCCCCGAGAATATCGTCAAGTTCATTAGCCATACCGCTACTTTGCCATAACAGCAAAAGTATTTGTCAGTTCTCATTGGTGCGAGGCAGGCTGGTGTTACCGCCCAAAGGATCGTGGCGGCGAAACTTCAGGACGCGACGAAGGGCACATCAGTATGGAAACCACACGGTATGACGTTGTGATTATTGGCGGTGGCGCGGCAGGGCTCAGTGCGGCAACGACGCTGGGCCGGGCGCTGCGCTCGGTGTCGGTGATCGATTCCGGAACTCCGCGCAATGCACCCGCGGTGGGCATCCACGGTTTTCTTTCGCGGGACGGCATGAATCCCGGGGAACTCCTCTCCATTGGACGCAGCGAAGTGCTCTCGTACGGGGGAACAGTGATTGACGGCGAAGCCGTCTCGGCGCGGCGGACACCCGAGGGGTTCGAAGTGATCTTAGAAGATGCCCGCCGGTTCTCCGCGCGGCGCCTCCTTGTCACCACTGGGCTTACAGACGAGCTGCCTTCCATCGATGGATTACGGGAGCAATGGGGAAAGGGCGTTGTGCACTGCCCTTATTGCCATGGCTGGGAAATCCGCGGGCAACGCATTGGGGTGCTGGGCACAGGCCCGATGTCCGTCCAGCAGGCACTCCTGTTCAGGCAGTGGTCCCCGGATATCACCCTTTTCCTGAACGACACCGTGGAACCCACCGACGAGCAGTGGGACAAGCTCGCTGCCAGGTCCGTCACAGTCGTTGACGGACCGGTGGCTTCTGTTGACGCTGTCGATGGCGTCCTAGCGGGACTCACACTTCGCGAAGGCCATTCGTTCGATGTACAGGCACTGGCTGTCGGAACACGGATGGAGGCCAGATCCGCGCTTTTGGAATCCCTCGGGCTAAGTTCTCAGGTGCATCCCTCGGGTGCCGGGCGGTTCATCGAGACCGACGCTATGGGTGGTGCGACCGCGGCTCGCGGCGTGTATGCGGCGGGCAACGTCTCCAACCTTATGGCCCAGGTGATCACCGCGGCGGCCGAGGGTGTCATGGCCGGCGCGAGGATCAACGCGGACCTCATCGAGGATGAAACCCGGTGGGCCGTGGAGGGCCACTTCGGCCCCTTCTCCGCCGCCTCAGAATCAGCCGTCTCCAGGATCGTTCTGGGTAAACGGCTCCGTGACTTTGATGTTGGGCAGAAAAACAGCGATATATCCACAGTGGCCACAGGAGAAAGGCAACGATGATGGATCATCTGCACCAGCAGGTTCGACACAACGACCACCAGGACCACCAGTCCCAGCAACGCTCGGAGAGTCATGAGCAGCACCGCGTCCTGGACTTGGATGCCGAGGTGTTCGGTGACAATCTTGCAACGGTCCTGGACATGACTGGGGTGATAGCTGCGCGCAGCGTAATTGACCTTGGCGCTGGCACCGGCGCAGGTAGTCGGTTGCTGCGCGAGAGTTACCCCGATGCTACGGTGACGTGCATCGATAACGACCCGCAAATGCTCAAGCTGCTGCGCGAGCAGGGCTTCGCAGTGATCGAGGCCGATCTCGATGACGGCTTCCCCACACTGACCGGCTCCTTGCTCACAGCCGATGCAGAGGCCGAGACGCCCGTTGACCTGGTGTGGGCATCGTCCTCGCTGCACCACGTCGCCCACCCACCCCGGCTCCTGTCGGGGGTCCACCGGGCACTGGCGCCAGGCGGGGTTTTAGTCGTCGTCGAGCTTGCCGCTCTACCTCGCTTCCTCGGCGATCCCAATGGAGCCCGGCTGGAGCAGCGTTGCCATGCCGCTGCGGCGGCCGAGGGCTGGAACCACCACCCGAACTGGGCTCCTGTCCTTGAGGCCGTCGGGTTTGCTGTCACCCAGTCCGACGTGACGACCAACGCACCTGTGACCCCGGCTGCACGGGAGTACGCCCAGCAGTGGTTCGCGCGCTTCTCTCGTCTGGCGGCCCTGACCGCCGACGACCGCGCCAGCCTGGAAGACCTGCTGAAGCGGTTCTCCGACGACATCGAACTAGACCCCCGCACCACCAGAACCGTCTGGGTAGCCATCCCCAAATGGAATCAAAAACAGCCCTGAGCTAGCCCGTCAGAGTTGGAATCAGCGCAACACCCGCGCATCCCCTTCAGGGACGGGCCCGCCGCCGGTGTGGCTGGGGCCCGTCGAGAATTAGGAGCCTCAACAACGCTAAGCGGCGCCTTTAGGGGCTGACGTAGTTTCGAGCTCCGTTTTTCGGTCCGTGTTCTCTGTCCGGGTGGAGAACCGTTTTCGTTCGCCGAGGTGCCCGGTAGCGGATCGCTCACCGGGCGCCTTAAGCCTTAAACATTGCCAGACTTGAAGGTGAAGAACGTGACCGGCGAAGCGGTAGCTCCCAGCGCCCGATAGAAATCCAAGGCGTGCACGTCCTCGTTGTCGGCCGGGACGAATATCTCGTGGATGCCCTCCAGCGCGGCAGTGGCACGCAGTTCGAGCACCAGTCGGCTTGCGAAGCCCTGTCTCCGATGGTCCTGCCGTACGGCAAGATCGTAGATGAACACCTCCGACGTTGGTGAACGTGTCATCGGCAACGTGTGAGCAGTTAGGCCGGCAACAATATCCGGGCCAATGAAAGCCGCCAGGGCCCAGAAACCCTCTCGACCAAGAAGATCTTCGAGGTAGTCCTCGCTGAGCGGCTCGCTGTCTTCTCCGAAGACACGCGCCATCATCTCAAACATGACGCCTGCCGCAGCCGCGTCCCCGCGGAACAAGCGCTTGACCTCAAGTTCGCTCATTGCAAGATCATCCCACGCCATGCGGCCCGGTTCGGGCGAGATGTGCGGTTCCTCAAAAGATACCGGTAGAACAACACCCGTTGGTGCGGCATGTAGGGTCGCGTCACAAAACTCGGACGAGAGAACCGTACTTGGTGCCCGCTAGCCGGTCGTCTACTGGCGCGCGACTTGTCGATTGGCGCTGTGCCAATCAATGTCCGCAGGGGAACCTTTAACGGGGCATGAGTCACTGATGATCGTCAGATGGTTCGGAGTTCCTTGGTGGAGGGGGCAGTTGCAGCGGGTTGTGGCAACGCAACGGTCAGACCTCGGTGCAGGCACCCTTGGGTACTGATGGGTGTCCGAACAGGACGAAGTTGGTGCCATCATCTTCTAGAACCGAGACGTAGCTCGGTTCTAGAAGAGCAACGGCGGACTCGCAGATGGCGATCGCGGTCTTGGCCGCGTCGCTGCCGTTGGCGCCGCGCGGGTCCACGACACTGGTCTCGATGCGAATCCTGCCTGACTCGGTTTCAGTCACAGACTTGACCTGGCCCACCCAGGGCGCGTTCGCGTTGGCTGTCCTGAAGTCTGCGGTCTTGTCCGGCTCATTGGTGGCGCTGGGAATGGACTCAGGAGCGGCAGCCGTCTGGCTGGCTGCCGTCTGGGCCGGCATAGCGGTGGTGGGTGCTGTCTGGGGAACGGACGATGAGCATCCAGTGAGCAGCAGGGCAGCAATAGCCGTAGCGAGGGCAGGAATAGTCTTTTTCAAGGGTTGTCCAATGTCCAAAGGCGCGCGAAGGCGGCGCGCCCCCAGCACGATGTAACGGTAGGACTGGGTGATTCACCGGCCCCTGCCGCCCACATAACCCTCACCCTAACGAAGAATGGCGAAACCATGTCTATGCCTATGAGGCAACCCTGACCGGGCAGACTATTCAACGTCAGCAACAAAGTCCCGGTGAGTAGGTGCAGAACGCTGAAAGTCGTGTCGTCAAAAGCGCAGCGACGCGACTACTTCGGGATGACGGTGCCTTTTTCCACGGACAAGAGCCTGGCGTAGTTCATACACATGCTCAGGCTTTCGTTTGCGGGAACGCGGGCACCATCCAGGATTACGGAATTTCCCTCAGATAGAGATGAGCTATCGGGCAGAACCAATGACTCGCCATCGAAGTGCGTTCCTCTGGGGAAAACCAACGTGTAATCATCACCGTCTGCCGCTCGCACGATGACGCATCCGGCCTCGTCCTTTTCCAAGCTTCCCGTGAGCTGCGCTCCCACTCTCGGAGCCGAAGACGGGCCGGATTGAACTACGGCCTTCTTGCCCCCATCACTGAGAAGCAAATCGGTTGGCAATTCCTGCTGCATTGAAGGGGTCTGTGAGGGAGATCCAATGGTCGGTGAGTCCCCTGGCGTTGTCGCACATGACGCCAAAGAAAGAGCGATGGCCGCTACAGCGCCCAAGGCTAGGCGGTGCTCCATATCTGTCCCCAATCAGATAGCTGGTCCGTTGCCCCAGCCTAAAGCCGCCCAAAGGAATGTGACCCCTACTCAACGCGACTGCGACCGAATTGATACCGGCGCTATCTATACGAAAAGCTCCGCCGGCCGCCATACGCTGTGAATCGCGGCGGGTATTTTGGCTTCGTTCTGTCAGCCGAAAGTGGCCGGGTGCCCGCTCAGGGAACCTTCAGCGGACTCCGCGAGAAGACTGCTGGTTATAGGCCCAGGGCCATGGTCTGAATGCCATGCGACGCTCAGTATCGGCAGCACGCGGAATCGAGGACTTAGGGTGAGGCCATGGCTATGACAAAAATTGCGATCGATAGAGCGACGATTGAACCTTGGATAGCAGTGGCTCAATCCTCGCGGTTGTTGGCCGACATCCTCTCGCAGATTGGAGAGCCGCTTAGCGGGTCCAACTTTGAGGAGATGAATGCCCACTATCCTCCCGAGCGCTCTTCTGACTGGTGTCGAGAATTTCTAACCGCGGGAATCGAACATATGACGCTATGGGCGGATCACGTAGCTCCGCTCCGCTTTCACGAGGAAGCACATGTAACTCATACTTTCCGGCCCGTTCAAACCTTGTCACGTGCCGCGATCGAATCGTCCTCGCAGGCAGTATGGATGATGAACGGCGAATCGGCGCGAGAGTGCGCCCGACGCCACGTTTGCCTACTCCTTGATGACCTTGAGGAGCAACGCAAAGCCGCCCTGGGCGATGAACGCAAGAAACGTCTTAAACTGGCCCGCCAGATTGTTCTGGACAGGCTGGAGCCATTCATCGGTGAAAAGGACATCGGCCGATTTCCGGGATATATGAACATTGTCAAAGAAGCAGCTGCCACAGTAGCGGCCAAGGGGTCGGGAGATGCTGATCTGGTCGATGCAGAAGTGGTTGAGCGCCTATGGCGCGCCTCAGCGGGATCGGCACATGGCAAGAGATGGCCATCGTTGGAGCTGCAAATCGTTAACCCCGGGAAGGAGATTGCGCCTGGGTTATTCGAAACCGACAGGGCTCCCGACCCCGTGGCAATCACCAAAATCCTCAACCTTGCGAATTCTGTGGTTACCTACGGCGTCCTACGATTTGCTGACTACTCAGGCTACGAGCCGCAGCTGGCCGAGATCATCGACGCCGCCCAAAAAAAATTGGCCGCAGTCATTCCGCGACGCTCCGATTTATAGAACCGTGTCGGTGCCCGACTACTTCCGAAACGTCCTTGGCTGCGTCAGGAAACCCGTAGGGTGCTCCGGCTCCCTGGTCCGTGTCATCGCCGTCCCATATCCAGGGCGGACCGCAGCCACGAGGTCTTTTTCGGCCTCTTTAGGCTTGGGTGCAACTCCCGGTCAAGATCCGCGGACTTCACTTCCCATTCTTCCCACATCCCGAGCAGATCGTCCGCTCGGTTGCCGTGCCGGAACTCTGCCTCTTCAGGGAAAACCGGCAGCGCGTCAAGGAAAGTGATGTGGCGCCCGTCCTTCAGCTGCAGGTCTGAAATGAGTTCATCCGGCCGTTCGGTCAGGACCCAGCCGGTGAACTTTCGGCCTTCGATAACTTTCCAGTCCCCCGCGACAAAGACGCCGTGACAGGCCGGGTGCGGCGTGGTGCTGCAGACCATGCTCGTGATGAGGTTGGCGAACGCCTCTCGAACTTGAGGAGAGTCCTGCTTGATGCCGGTGAAGACTTCCACTGTGTGTGAATGGCCGCGGCCGCCGGGACCGGGGACGCTGATGCCGGCGGAAGCGTAGAAGTGGACCCCCATCCGTGATGATGCCTTGGGCCAGTAGAAGATGCCAACAGTGTTGCCCTCCAACGAGGTCATCGTGCCGAACTCAGGTTCGGCGCCGACAGCGGACGTATAGTGCGCTTCCAGATCCTCTAAATGTCTCACGGGGCCTCCACTTCGACCAGGCGATTGATCTCCGCTAGCCGATGCAGCGTTATGCCCATACCCTGCTCTCCGACCAAGGGGTGGTCCACCGACGGGTCGAGCTGAATGAAGGGAACAACTCCTGGGTCCCTACTATGCACAAGTGTTGGAGTGGAGATGGTTGAGTGCTCGTAGGGCAATTCGTTGCATAACCACCCGAACACTGGGGGCAGGGACGCACGTGCCGGGTCTTCCCAGTGGTCTGCCACCTGTTGGATGCTTTCCTCACTGACTGAGACCCACACGGACCAGCTGAAAACTTCACCAGGTGCATCGAGGATAGGGATTTCGATATGTCCCCTGAGAAAGTAATGCCACTCGCCTTTGATTTCGAGGACGCACATGTCAGAGTTCAGTTCGCCTGCGTCGCGTTCCGCCTGGGTTGCCTGCAACCAAGGATCTGGCGCCTGCGGCCCGAACACCATGGCGACCCCCTCATGTTGCTGCCCACAAGTTCCGCATTCCCACTTGGCATGACCGTCCATTAGCTCCCCCTCTATGTCTTGTGGCGCTCAACTTGCCGAGCCTACCGCCTCACAATGTTCCTTCTCTCTCAAATCGTCCCGTTTGCCGGTCCCCCACCGGCGCAGGCGCCAGCCAAAATTTCCGGGTCGCGATCGCCGTGTTTCCGGGGTCTGTCGATTCCCGTAAGACCCGCCCGCAAAAATGCCCGGTGAAGGAACCCTATACGGGACACATGGAGAAGTGTTCTCAGGCGATGACGATATCCGGTCCCTGAATCGCTCCCTGAGCATGCGGTGGTTCGGAGCCGGCACGCTTCGCTGAGCTAACCTCGTCGGCGTCGTATGGAGTGCGGAACAGGGCGGCTCCCCGTTCAGGGTTCTGCGGGACAATACCGGTCCCGCCATCGACAACCGCCTTTGCTGCGCACTCCAGCGGTTCCCCCTGCACCCATGTCCCGAACACTGGGTGTCCGGTGCCCGTTGTGACAGCACCCCAAGGGTGAAGTTCGAACAGTTACGGAAGAACCAGCGCACCGTCCACGCGGCGCGGGATGCCCAGCGGGTTGCTTTCGCGCAGTGCAGGGTGCAGGACCGTTTCCGGAGCGTCCTGGTAGGCGACCGGTCGCTGGAAGCGGCGGACCGCCGTCGCGCCTACCGACGTGAACAGGGATGTGGTGGCCGGGTACGGGCCGCCATGCTGCTGCGCCCAGTTCACTGCGACGCCGGTTGGCCAGCCGTCAAACAGGACCCTGCCGGCAAGGCCGGACAGTTGCTCCACGAGCTCCGCGACGTGCTCGCCCGGCTGGGCGTGGACTGTGGCGGTCAGGCTCCCGGGAACCTTGGCCAGGACCGCGGAGAGCTCCTCCTGGTCAGCATATTCGATCAGCATTGTGGTGGGACCGAAGCACTCCTCCAGAAGCTCGTCCGGGCGCTCCAGGGCATTGGCTGCGGAGGTGGAGAACACCACGGGCGCGGCACCATGAAGGGTTGCGTCCTGGTCCGCCGAACCGCTGACGACAGTCACGTCGGGCAGCGACGCCACGCTTCGCAGGCCCTCCGGGTAGGCATCCGAGATCCGGGTGGTGAGCATGGCCGCCGTCGGCTTGTTCTTGCTGGCCTCGGCCAGTTCCGCGGCGAAGCCAGTGCCCTCCGGGATGAAGACCAAGCCGGGCTTGGTGCAGAACTGGCCGGCACCCATGGTGAACGAGGCTGCAAGTCCCGCCGCGAGCTGGCCGGAACGCTCGGCCAGCGCGGCCGCGGTGATGACCACCGGGTTCAGGCTGCCCAGCTCGCCGTAGAAAGGGATGGGGTCGGGACGGGAGACCGCGAGGTCAAACAGCGCCCGGCCGCCGGGGATGGAGCCGGTGAAGCCCACGGCTTTGATGGCGGGATCCTGCACCAGCGCGGTGCCTACCTCACGGCCTGCCACAAGCGCGAACAGCCCGTCCGGCGCTCCGGCGGACCGCAGGGCTTCGGTGACCAGTTCGGCCGTCCGCCCGGACAGCTTCAGGTGGCCCGAGTGGGCCTTGACGATCACCGCGGAGCCGACCGCCAGGGCTGACGCGGTATCCCCGCCGGCCACCGAAAAGGCGAACGGGAAATTGGAGGCCGAGAAAACGGCCACCGGCCCGATGGGACGCAGGATGCGGCGCAGGTCCGGCTTGGGCGGCGTGGCGGACGGGTCGGCGTGGTCGATCACGGCTTCAAGGTAGGAGCCTTCGGTGATCACACGGGCGAAGAGCCGCAGCTGCCCGGACGTGCGGGCCACCTCGCCGGTCAGCCGGACCGTGCCGAGGCTGGTCTCCGAATCGGCGATCTCCACCAGTTCGGCCACATTGGCGTCCAAGGCGTCGGCGACGGCGTGGAGCCAGCCTGCTCGCTGGGCGTCCGACGCGACAGCCGCGATGGCGGCCGCCCGGGTAGCGGCGGCCGTGAGCTCGGAGAGGGAAAGGGTTGCAGTTGTCACTGGAGGTACCTGATTTTCGTCGGGAGTGGTGGTGTCTGCGGTCAGAGGTGATTGCAAGCAGTCAGGCTTGTGTAGGTCCCCCTGGAGGAGCGTCCGTGAACCGGAAGCCCAGTCCGGGCTGGTCCGTGAGGGTCAGGCGGCTGTTGCTGAAGCGGACCGGTGACGGCCCGGCCAGGATGCCCAGCTGTTCGAAGGAAGCGTCCTCCACGTCCTCTACCAGGGTGGGTTCCGCCAGCGTGAGGGCCAGCTGCCCGGACAGCTCCGGCAGCAGGTGCGGCATCACGCGGATGCTGTTGGTCCGTGCCAGCTCGACGATCCGCCGGAATGGCGTGATCCCGCCAACCCGGATGATGTTGGGCTGGATGATGTCCACAGCTCCCGCCTCGATGAAGTCGCGGAAGCGGTAGATCGTATGCAGGTTTTCGCCCAGGGCAATGGGCACGGGTGAATGCTTTCGCAGCCTGCGGTAGGCCCAGAGGTCGTCCGCCCGGATGGGCTCCTCAAGCCATTCCAGCCCGTATTCCGCGAGCACGTCCAAAGCCTTGAAAGTGGTGGGGAGGTCCCACCGCTGGTTGGCGTCGATCATCAGCTTGCGGTCCGGGCCGAGGACGGACCGGACCGCCGCCACGCGCTCGGCGTCCTCACGGATATCGGGCTTGCCCACCTTGATCTTGACCGCCCGGTGCCCTGCTGCCATCCAACGCTCGGTCTGGGCCACCAGCTCCTCCAGCGTGTAGTGCAGGTTCACGCCGGACCCGTACACCTCCGCGGACTCCTGCCGCTGGCCCAGCAGGGCCGTGACTGACGTACCGGTGCGCCGGGCCTGCAGGTCCCAGAGGGCAAGGTCGACGCCGGCCATGGCGATGGTGGTCAGTCCCCCGCCGCCGGCCTCGTGCAGCCGCTTCCACAACGCGTCCCATACCGTCTCGGGGTTGGCAGGCAGCCCCGCGATGAAAGGCGCGATGTCGTACTCGAGGAGGGCCTTGACGGCCTGCGGACCGATGGTAGGGGTCCAGGAAAAACCGTGCCCCGCGCCGCCGTCGTCCGTCTGAATTTCCGTGACGATCACGTGGTTTTCCGGTGCCTCCGCGCCCCAGCTGCGGCGCAGCGGGACGGTCAGGAGCCGGGCGGTCAGACCGGTAATCAGCGGCACGGTCCGGACGGTTTCGACGGCGGGCGCAGTCATCAGCGGCCGGCCAGCTCGTAGCCCTTGGCCAGGATGGATTTCAGCTGGAGCAGCTGGTCCTCGGTGGGGTCCACCAGCGGCGGCCGGACCGGGCCAACGGGAAGTCCGCCCAGCCGCAGACCGGCCTTGACCAGCGAGACGCCGAAGCCGGGGGTCTGGTCCCGGAGCCGCACCAGCGGGGCGTAGAAACCCTCCAGCAGGGCGTTGCGGCGGTCCTCGTCGCCGGAGACATAGGCGTCGTAGTACGCCTTGGCGATCTCCGGTGCCATGGCGAACGCGGCCGAGGAGTAGAGCGGAATGCCCAGGCCCCGGTAGGCGCCCTGGGTCAGTTCGGCGGTCAGGAGGCCGTTGAAGAAGGCGAAGTCCTCCCGTCCCGTGGCCCGGACCGCGGACACAATCTCCTGGGCCAGGCCCACATCGCCCAGTCCGTCCTTGAAGCCGATCACCTTCGGGTTGGCCGCGAGGCGGACCATGGACGCGGCAGTGAACTTGGCATTGCCGCGGTGGTACACGATCACCGGTAGGCTGCTGGCGTCCGCCACGGCTTCGATGTACGCCACCAGGCCCTCGGTGGGTCCGGTCACCAGGTACGGCGGGAGAACCAGGAGTGCGTCGGCACCAGCCTCCTCGGCAGCACGGGCGGCAGCAAGCGCATGCCCCAGCGGACCGCCTGCTCCGGCCACCACCGGGATCTTGCCTGCCACAACCTCGACGGCGGCGGTCACCACGGTGCGGACCTCCTCGATGCTCAGCGCATGGAACTCGCCGGTGCCGCAGGCCGGAAACACGCCGCCGGGCCCGAACGGAAGCCGCGAGCCGATGTGCTCCTTGAGGAGCTCCACATCAACGGCGCCTTCCGGCGTGAACGGGGTGACGGGGAAAAACAGTACGCCGTCGAATTTCATGGTGTCTCCTTGGATCCGCTGCCGGCGCTTACCAGCCGGGCGGATGTCTCGTCGTTGAGGGTGGATTCTGTCTTCAGTTCGGTCCGCCAGCTGCGCTTGGGTTCCCAGCCCAGCAGTTCACGGGCCTTGGTGATGGAGAAAGCGGGGCTGGTGCCGGTCAGGCCGGCGGCCAGGGCCTCGCTTCCGGGCAGGAACCGGGGCATCAGCTCGGCCAGCGGTGCCGTGGCCAGGGCGTCAGCCGCCCCCACAAAGAAGGTTTCCCCGTTGGGAATGCAGTCCATCTTCTGCAGGAGCACGTCAAGGAAGTCGGCCACATCGCGGGCGTCCACGTAGTTGAACAGCGCCGGCGCGGACAGGGCAGGATCGGCCAGGCGTTCGGCCAGGGTGTGGCCCTGTTGTGTGGGCGCGCCTTCCCACTCCTCCGGCGAGATGACGTAGCACGGGCGGAAGGCGGCGTACCGGATCCCCGCACCCTGCGCCGCGGCAAACATCGCCACCGTCTGCTCAGCGATCAGCTTGGACAGCGCATAGGCGTTCCAGGGCTTCGGCGTGCTGCGCTCATCCAGGGGGAAGCTGTCCGGCAGCCAGCCTGCCGGCGATCCGTAGCCCAGCACCGTGGGGCTGCTCGCCGTGACGATCTTGCCGATCCCCAATTCCGTGGCCGCGCTGATGACGGCAAAGGCCATGCGGGTATTGGTGGCGAAGATGACATCCTCCGGCGCGCTGAACGGAACAGCGATCGCCGCGAGGTGGATGACGGCGTCGGGCGTGGCCTTCCGGAGGAGGCGCAGGGCCTCGCCCGGGGCCAGCAGATCGCCGGTTTCCTGCACAACGCCGGCCGGCAGCTGCTGCGCCGGGATGGCGTCGCGGTCCACCGAGGTGACCTCGTGGCCCGCTTCGGCCAGCCCCGCCACAACGCTGCGCCCCAGCCGGCCGGAGCCGCCGGTGACAAAGATCCTGCTCATGTTGGTTCCTTTTGGATTAGGGCGGACTAGGCGTCGCGGCGAAGGTCTGCGCCGAGGTGGAGATCCTCGATGCGGACGGGAAGGGAAGACTCCAGCGAAAGATTGCCGGCAATGCCCACGGACACGGAGCGGAGGCCGTCGAGGTAACCGGACGGACGGCCCAGCGGGTCCTCGCCGGGGCCGTTGAAGAGATCGGAGAGGAGCAGGTCGTCGCCGCCGCCGTGGCCTCCCTCGCCGTTGACGATGGGCACTTCGTAGGCAGCTTCCCAGTGGCGTTGGACCACCAGGCGTTCGCCGTTGCGGCGGACGGCGTCTTCCTCCTCGACGGGAGTGGCGCTCGGGTCAACCACGGTCTTTTTGTCCGTGCTGTTGAGGACGGCGGCGCGTTCCACGACTTCGAGTTCGGCCCGGCCTTCGGTACCGTTGACGGCCACACGGTAGCCTTCCCACGGGCTGTGGGCGTTCAGGGAGTAGCTCAGGCGCGGGCCACCCTGGTACTCCACCACGAGTGCCAGGTTGTCCTCGATGGTGATGCCGTCGGTGAAGACGTCCTGGTCGCGGCGGTACCCGTCGTAGTGCTCGTTGTCCAGGAACAGGGCCTTCAGGCGCTCATCCTCACGCAAGTCCAGCGCGAACGGATCCTTTTCGGCTGTTTTGTCCCCGGGGCCGGGGCTTCCGGCGTCGGGCGTTCCACGCTCCGGACGGGGACCCAGGCCGCGCTCGGCGGCATTCCTGTCGCCATAGAACTTGAGGCCACCGGAGGCGAAGACGCGGTCCGGAACGTCGTTGATCCACCAGTTGACGAGATCAAAGTGGTGGGATGCCTTGTGGATCAGCAGGCCGCCGGAGTTCTTCTTCTCGCGGTGCCAGCGACGGAAGTAGTCAGCTCCGTGCACGGTGTCCAAAACCCAGCTGAAGTCGATGGAGGTGACCTTGCCAATCACGCCGCTCTGGATGATTTCCTTCAGCGCACTGTTGCGCGGTGAGTAGCGGTAGTTGAAGGTGACCACCACGTTGCGGCCGGTTTCCGCCACGGCCTTGGTGATGCGGCGGCAGCCTTCGGCGTCGATGGTGAGAGGTTTTTCGACGACGACGTCGGCGCCCGCCTCGAGTGCCTCCACGATGTAGTCCGCGTGGGTGTAGTCCGGCGTGGTCACAACAACGCGGTCGATGTTGTTGGCCTGGATGAAGGCGGTGAGTTCAGCGGGGGCAAACGAGGCCACGGGACCCGGAGCACCGAGCTCCTGGATGAGCTTCTGGTAGAACTCGACGCGGCCGGGGTTGACGTCGGAGAACGCCACAAGCTCGGCGGTGTCCCCGTGCTTGCCGAAAATGGCACGGATATACATCTCGGAGCGCCCACCGGTGCCGATGAGGGCGATGCGGGCCTTGCTGCCCGCCCCTGGCTCCGGAGCGGAGGTGGAGGCAGCGGTAGCAGAACTCAATTCGGCTGTGTTGACCATGAGGGTCCCTTTCGAAGGCTTTAATACTCGGCCGTGCTGCGGCCGCTGGTGGTGCGCTGGGCTGTAGTGCTTGGAACCTGTGCTGCTATGGACCGTGGTCCGGAAGTCTCTGCGGCAAGCGAGAAAGCGTTTTCTCGGCGCCGCTACATGATTTCTATCAAGAGACGCGCGGTCCCGTCAACCCTTATCCTCTCTGAGAGAAAGCGCTTTCTGGATGGAAGGCCCTGATTCTGCAGCGGCACAGCCTACACTCTTCGCGCCGAACGAATGGAAATCGGTTTCCCGGGGCGTTGTATGCTGTCCCACGGGCGCCGGTACTCGCGGGACCGGGACTTACGAAAGGCAGGGCCATGGCCAGGAAATCGGCAACCGGAAGGATCGGCATTGCAGATGTTGCTGTGAAGGCAGGGGTATCACACGCCACTGTTTCCCGCGTCATGAACGGCAACTTCACCGTGGACCCGGACATCGCGGCACGGGTACGGGCGGCCGCCGTCGAGCTCAAATACCAGCCCAATCCCGTGGGGCGCAGCCTCGCACTGGGAAAGACGGACACCATCGGCATTGTGGTGCCGGACCTCGCCAACCCCACCTTCCAGGCGATCCTGCGCGGATTGAGCCGGGCTGCGGCGGAGGATGGCTACCGCGTCCTGATTGCCGATTCCTTCGAGGTCTCCAGCGAGGAAGCCATCCTGGCCGGCGAGGCCCGCCGGCGCTGCGACGGTCTGGTGCTCTGCGCCCCGCGCATGAGCGACGCCGAGCTCGAGGAAATCGCACCATCGCTGCACCCGCTGGTCCTGATCAACCGGACGACGGCGGCTGCCGGGATTCCGAGCCTCGTGGTGGACTACGGGCAGGGAGTCCAGGACCTGGCCGAGTACCTGGTGGGCCTCGGCCATACGCGCCTGGCCTTCCTGGCCGGCCCGGCAGGCAGCGCCTCCAATGGCCTCCGGCTCGAGGGCCTCGAAGCGTTCAAGACCAGGCACCCGCAGGTGGATGTCACCATGCTCGACGGCGGCTCGGACTTCGATACCGGCCACGGGGCAGTGGACTCGGTCCTTGCCAGCGGCGCCACGGGTATCCTGGCCTTCAACGACCTCGTGGCCATGGGCCTGATGAGCGGCCTGCACGAACGCGGCGTGGACGTTCCGGGCGACATCTCCGTCACCGGCTTCGACGACATCCCTTTCGCCCGCTACACCACGCCCACCCTGACCACCGCGGCAGTCCCCATTGCCGAGCTCGGCGGCCAGGCCTGGCGTGAATTGCGGGCACTCATCCGCAAGGAAGACCACGACGCCCCGGGCGGCCGGTACCAGCCGCGCCTGGAAATCCGGGCCAGCAGTGGCCCGGCCAAGGCGCGCGGTACTGCAGCCCACGGCTGACCCGCACTATTCCTCCGCCGCGGGCCCAGCCCCGCCCTCGCGGTAATAGCCCTCGATGTGGGCAGCCACCAGCGTGGCCGCGCGCGCGCCGTCGTCGTTCCTGATGGCGGCCAGAATGTCACGGTGCTCCGCCTGCAGGCGCGACGCCGTGGCATCCCAGTCCGGGAGATTGGCCGTAAACCGGGCGGTGTATCCCTGGATGGATTCGCGCAGCGAGCCCATCATGGCGCTGACCACGGCATTGCCGGCGGCGTCCGCGAGGGCCAGATGGAACCGTATATCCAGCGCCAGGAAGTCATCCGCCGTCCGGGCAACACGTTCGACGGCGTCCATCTCGCCCAGGAGCGTGGCTGCCAGTTCGAGCTCCGGAGCATCCGGCTTTGCCCGGGCAGCCGCCCAGGTCTCCAGCAGGATGCGCGTTTCCACGATGTCGGACACGGGCAGATGCTGGGTGGCAACGTGAAGCCGAAGCGCCGAGCCGAGCGCTGCCGTCGGATCCGAAATCACCACAGTCCCTGCTTCCGGGCCGGAGCCAACCCCCGCGCGGACCACCCCCATGGCCTCCAGTATCCGGATGGCCTCTCGTACCGAGGTTCTTGACACGGCCAGCTGCTCGGCGAGTGCCCGCTCCGCAGGCAGGCGTCCGCCCACGCTCAGCTGCCCGTCGGAGAGCTGCTGTTCGATCCACGTCAGGACAAGTTGGTGCGTACGCATGGCACCATCGTAGTTGATGTGGTTGGACCACATGGCTTAGAGTGTGGTTAGACCACAGCTCCAACCCTGCGCCAGGCCCACCAACGGAGGCAGCCATGACCCACACCATCCAGCCGAACAATCCCGAGGTCACGCCAGCCCCGGATGCCACGGACGTCCCGGCGTTCACCGCCAGCGCGCCGAAGCCGGCCGCCGCCGCAGTCCCGGCCGCGCTTAGGCGCCGGATCCCCAAGTATTCGGACCTGGCCCCGCTGATGCAGTTCAAGAAGCCCGAATTCAGTAAGGAAGCCCGGCTGAAGCGGGCCAGCACCATCTGGGACCTTCGCGACATGGCCAAGCGCCGCACGCCGCAGGCCCCGTTCGACTACACCGACGGCGCCGCCGAGGGCGAGATCACCCTGCGCCGCGCCCGCGAGGCCTTCCTGGACATCGAGTTCCGGCCCGGCATCCTGCGCAACGTCTCCAGCATCGACCTCAGCACCGACATCCTGGGCAAGCCTTCCCGGCTCCCCGTGGGCATCGCCCCCACCGGCTTCACGCGCATGATGCAGTCCGAGGGTGAGTACGCCGGATCGCAGGCTGCGGAAGCCGCCGGCATTCCATACACCCTCTCCACCATGGGCACTGCCTCCATCGAGGACGTTGCAGCAGCCGCCCCGCACGGCCGCAACTGGTTCCAGTTGTACCTGTGGACGGACCGCGACCGGTCGCTGGAGCTGATCGAGCGCGCCGCCAAGGCCGGCAACGACACCCTGATGGTCACAGTGGACACCGCCGTCGCCGGCGCCCGCCTCCGCGACGTCCGCAACGGCATGACCATCCCGCCCGCACTGACCGTCAAGACCGTCCTGGATGCGTCCTACCGCCCGGCCTGGTGGTTCAACTTCCTCACGCACGAGCCGCTGACCTTCGCCTCGCTGTCCCGCTACACCGGAACCGTGGCCGACCTCATCAACTCGATGTTCGACCCCACGCTGACGTTCGAGGACCTGGACTGGCTGCGTGAAACCTGGCAGGGCAAGCTCGTGGTCAAGGGCATCCAGACCGTGGAGGACGCCCGCAAGGTGGTGGACCACGGCGCCGACGGCATTGTGCTGTCCAACCACGGCGGCCGCCAACTGGACCGCGCACCCATCCCGTTCCACCTGCTGCCGGGCGTCAAGGAAGCCTTCACCAAGGACAACTCGGACGCGGCCATCATGCTGGACACGGGCATCATGAGCGGCGCGGACATCATCGCGGCCCTGGCCCTGGGCGCCGACTTCACGCTGATCGGCCGCGCCTACCTGTATGGCCTCATGGCCGGCGGCCGGGCGGGCGTGGACCGCACCCTGCAGATCCTCGAGAAGGACATGGCCCGCACCATGGCGCTGCTCGGTGTCAGCAAAATCTCCGAGCTGACCCCGGACCACGTACGCCTGCTCACCAAGTAGCGGCCCCGCCCGCCCCCGAGTTTTTGTCCAGATAATGGCCGGAATATCGACTTTTGGTGCCATTATCTGGACAAAAACTCAGAGTATTGGGGTTACTTTTTGCGGCCGAACTTGGGGAGGTTCGGGAGGTTGGCCAGCAGGTCCGCGGCCTTTGTGGCGGCGCGGCCCACAGTGCGGCCGATCTGCTGCGGCACCGTGTCGTCGCTGAGCGGGGCAACGGTGCCGCCCGGAATCACGACGGCGGGGCTCAACTCGGCGCCCGGACGTTCCAGGACGGCGGCGATGGCGGCGTTGTCCGGCAGTGCAGTAGCCACGGTTTGCCCGGTGCCGGCTTCCGCCGCAGCACGGGGTGACTTGGCGACGGCGGCCGCCGGGCCGACGTCGAACGTCTCCAGCCAGCTGACGATCCCCTCAAGCGGCTTGGGGTTCAGCGCGTAATAGCGCTTCTGGCCCTGCGCCCGCATACTGACCAGCTGGGCCTCGCGGAGGACTTTCAGGTGCTTGGAAATGGTGGGCTGGCTCGCGGACAGTTCTTCCACCAGCTCGCCCACTGCCTTGTCCCCGGCGCGCAGGGAAACCAAAATGTCACGCCGGGTTGCTTCCGCAATGACGGCAAATACGTCGTCTGTCACCATGACTCCCACCCTAGCGACATATACGCCGTCAGGCATCAACTATTTCGCCCGTGACCGGCCCTCGTGGGGTGAAGAAGGATCAGTCGAACCAGGGATCGAGGCCGTGCAGCGGGAAAACGGCTTTGCGGGTGGCCATGACGGTGCGGTCCACGGCGTCGTTGGGGTCAAAGCCCACTTCCCAGGACCGCCACCAAAGCTCCACGTCGTCACCCATCAGGACCGGGGCGTCCCTGCCGAACTTGTCCGAAACATAGGCGCGCCAATCCTCCGGCACCGGGGTCCGGAGCGGAACGGGACGCCCGGCAGCGATGGCGATCAAGTGGCTCCAGGACCGCGGCACAACGTCTGTGACGCTGTATCCGCCGCCGCCAGTGGCGATCCAGCGGCCCTCGCAGTGCCGGGCAGCGAGATTCCCGACGGCGGTGGCCACCTCACGCTGGCCGTCCACGCTGATGTTCAGGTGGGCCAGCGGGTCAAGGCGGTGCGAATCGCAGCCGTGCTGGCTGACGATGACTTCCGGCCGGAACGCGCCCACGAGCTGGGGCACCACCGCGTGGAAGGCCCGCAGCCAGCCGGCATCGCCGGTGCCGGACGGCAGGGCGACGTTGACGGCGCTGCCTTCAGCCCCGGGACCGCCGATTTCGTTGGCGTAGCCGGTCCCGGGGAAAAGGGTGAGTCCGCTCTCATGCAGGGAAATGGTCAAGACCCGGGGGTCGTCCCAGAAGATGCTTTCCGTCCCGTCGCCGTGGTGCGCATCGACGTCGATGTACGCCACGCGGCTGATGCCGCCGTCGAGCAGTCTCCGGACGGCAAGGGCGGAGTCGTTGTAGATGCAGAAGCCGCTGGCGCGGTCACGGGCAGCGTGGTGCATACCCCCGCCGAAGTTCACGGCGTGGAGCGCGGACCCGTCGAGGATGGCGGACGCAGCGGCCAGCGATCCACCGGCAAGCCTTGAAGCGGCGTCGTGCATACCCGCGAAGGCTGGATCGTCGTCGGTGCCCAGTCCGCGGGCTTCATCCGGCGAGGTCGGGTCGTCACTGACCCTGCGGACAGCAGCCACAAACTCCGGCGAGTGTACGGTTTCCAGTTCGGCATCGGACGCAACCTCCGGGGCCTCCACGGACACATGCGCAAAGTCCAGCAGGCCGAGACTGCTTGCAAGCCTCGCCGTCAGGTCCAGCCGCGCAGGAGCCATCGGGTGGCCCGGGCCGAAATTGTAGGCCGTCATGGCGGAATTCCACACCACCATCGTCGGCGGCGCGGGCTGGCTGAGACCGGGCAGGAATGTCATCAATGACAGGCTACCGGAGGCCGCACCCGGCCCCGGCACGGCCATAACGCGGGCATTAGTGGTTTACTACTGGAGGAAACAGTTTCAACCGAGGAAAAGCCCCCCATGACGCAACGCCAGTCGAGGCCCCGGAACCCGGCCAGCTGGCACCCGGCCGCACCGGGGCGCGAAGGCCTATGGATCTTCACCCGCATACGCGACTTCGTTGACGATATTGCCAACACGTCGCCCGCACGGCTTGCCTTGAGCGCCTTCGCGACGGTCTGCCTGGTCTTCACTTTCCTCCTGTCGCTGCCCATCTCCTCCGCCACCGGTATGGCCACCCCGATCCACCAGGCACTGTTCACGGCGGTGTCCGCCGTCTGCGTGACCGGCCTGACAGTTGTTTCGACGGCGGTGCACTGGTCATTTTTCGGCCAGCTGGTCATCCTGATCGGCATCTTTGTGGGCGGACTGGGAACGCTGACGCTCGCCTCCCTGCTGGCCCTCATGGTGAGCAAGAAGCTTGGCGTCCGCGGCAAACTCATTGCGCAGGAGGCCATGAACAACGCCGGCCGGCTCGGTGAAGTGGGTACGCTGCTGCGAATAGTCATCACCACGTCCGTGGTGATCGAAGGTGTCCTGGCGCTTGCCCTGGTCCCCCGGTTCCTAACCCTCGGCGAGCCGTTCTGGCAGTCCGTGTGGCACGGCGTCTTTTACGCCATTTCTTCGTTCAACAACGCCGGCTTCACCCCGCATTCAGACGGCATCGTGCCGTATGAGACCGATCTCTGGATCCTCATCCCGCTGATGCTCGGCGTGTTCCTCGGCAGCCTGGGTTTTCCCGTTGTTATGGTCCTGCAGCAGAACGGGCTCAACTGGAAGAAGTGGAACCTGCACACCAAGCTGACCATCCAGGTGTCCTTCATCCTGCTGGCCGCCGGCGCGGTGCTTTGGGGGCTGATGGAGTGGGACAACGTGCGGACCATTGCCCGCATGGACCTCGGGGACAAGATCACGCACTCGCTTTTTGCGTCCGTCATGACCAGGTCCGGTGGGTTCAACCTGGTGGAGCAGAACCAGATGGAGTCCACCACCATGCTCCTGACGGACGCGCTCATGTTCGCCGGCGGCGGCTCGGCCTCCACAGCGGGCGGCATCAAGGTCACCACCATCGCCGTAATGTTCCTGGCCATCGTGGCCGAGGCCCGCGGCGACGCGGACGTCAAGGTTTACGGCCGGACCATCCCGCAGGGCACCATGCGGGTGGCCATCTCGGTGATCGTCGCCGGCGCAACCTTGGTTTCGGTTTCCGCCCTCATTCTCCTGCACATCAGCAACGCGCCCTTGGACCGGGTCCTGTTCGAGACGATCTCAGCCTTCGCAACCTGCGGCCTCAGCACGAACCTGAGTGCAGAGCTGCCACCGTCGGGCGTTTATGTCCTCACCGCCCTGATGTTCGCGGGCCGTGTCGGCACCGTCACCCTTGCCGCTGGGCTGGCACTGCGCCAACGCAGCCAGCTGTTCCACTACCCGGAAGAGAGGCCCATCATTGGCTAATTCCTCAGGCGCCCCCAACCGCCCCGCCCACAACGCGCCGGTCCTGGTGATCGGGCTCGGCCGCTTCGGCTCCTCCACCGCCGAGCAGCTTGTGAAACAGGGGCGTGAGGTGCTGGCGATCGAACGCGACCGGAACCTGGTCCAGAAATGGGCGCCACTCCTCACCCACGTGGTGGAGGCTGACGCCACCAACATCGATGCGCTGCGCCAACTCGGCGCCCAGGAGTTCAGCTCCGCAGTTTGTGGCGTGGGCACCTCGATCGAGTCCTCCGTGCTGATCACCGTGAACCTGGTGGATCTCGGCATCGAGCACCTCTGGGTCAAGGCCATCACGCCATCACACGGCAAGATCCTCACCCGGATCGGCGCGAACCACGTAATCTACCCCGAGGCCGACGCCGGCGTCCGCGCCGCGCACCTGGTCTCCGGCCGCATGCTGGACTTCATCGAATTCGACGACGACTTCGCCATCGTGAAAATGTATCCGCCGCGCGAGACCGTGGGATTCACGCTGGATGAGTCCAAGGTGCGCTCCAAGTACGGCGTGACGATCGTGGGCGTGAAGTCGCCCGGTGAGGACTTCACCTACGCCCGCCCTGAAACCAAGGTGTCCGCCCGCGACATGCTGATCGTGTCCGGTCACGTGGACCTGCTGGAACGGTTCGCCGCGCGGCCGTAAGTGGAGCCCAAAAACCCGAGGCGGTGGGGATTAGCCGAGCTGCTTTGTGATCTCTGCAGCGCGGTCTGCTGCGGCGCGGGCGCCAGCGGCGATGATCGCCGGAATGCCGCGGTCGTCGAAGGTGGCGATGGCCCGTTCGGTGGTGCCATTGGGGCTGGTCACGCCCTTGAGCAGGGCCGAGGGATCGGCGCCCGGCTCGGCCAGCATGAAGCCCGCGCCGGCCACTGTCTCCCGGGCCAGGAGCAGCGACAGCTCGGGATCCAGACCCAGTTCGACGCCGGCAGCGGCCATGGCCTTAGCCAGGTAGAACGCGTAGGCGGGACCCGAGCCGCTGATGGCCGACACCGCGTCCACCTGCTCCTCCGGTACCTCCACCACGGTGCCTGCGGCCCGCAGGATGTCCTTGACGGTCTGGAGCTGTTCCGGCGTGCAGTTGGTACCGGGTGAAACGGAGACGACGCCGCGGCCCAGCTTCGCAGGGGTGTTCGGCATGGTCCGGATCACCGGTTGTCCGGGAGGCAGTGCTGCTTCGAGCTGCGCCAGCGATACGGCTGCGGCGACGCTGACAACTACCGATTTCGGCGAAAGGGAGCCGCTGATTTCGCGGGCCAGGTCGACGATGCCCACCGGCTTTACACCAAGGATTACGACGGCGGATCCCTTGGCGGCGTCCTTGTTGTTGTCCGGTTCCTCTTCGCCAGCGACAGCGGTAATGCCGTGGTGGCGCAGCGCCAGCTCCTCGGCCCGTTCGGCACGCCTTACGGTAGCTATGACGTCGGCGGGGTTGGTCCCGGCGGCCAGAAGGCCCGAGAGGATGGCTTCGTTCATGGATCCACAGCCCAGAAAGGCGATTCGGTTACTCATGGTTCCATCATTGCAGTTTGGCTGGGCGGCTGCAGAAATGGAACGAATCAGACAACGCGGGAACCCGCCGAAACTGATTCACAGCGGACTCCCATGTTCGCCGCAGCTTGCTCACAACTTCGCCGCCTAACGTAGTTATTACCTCATTGAGGGTGCGAGTGATGCGGCAAGCATGGGGATGTTTGCCCGAGGCGCCGGTGGTTTGCAGCAGGTTTTCCCCCATTTTCCTGCTGCGGACGCCGGCGCTTTCGCGTTAACGCTGTTTTCAGGCGGGGGTGGCCTCGATCGCCTGACGCGCCGGGGCGGGCTCCACGATGTGCGGGGCCGGATCCAGCGGACCGGCAAAGACCAGCTGGTCGAGCCGGCGCAGGATCAGCCCTTCACGCAGCGCCCAGGGGCAGATTCTGATCTTTTTGAACTTGAACATTTCCAGGGCGGCCTCGGCCACCAGGGCCCCGGCGAGGAGCTGGTGCGCGCGGGCCTCGGACACCCCCGGCAGAAAGAGCCGGTCCTCGGCCTTCATGGCTGAAATGCGCTGCGCCCAGACGCCCAGATCCGTCGCGTTGAGTGTGCGCTTCACGTAGGGGCCTGCGGCGCTGGGGGCGGCCCCTGCGACCCTGGCGAGCGACCTGAAGGTCTTGGAGGTGCCGGCCACAACATTGGCGCGTCCCAGGCCGTCGAACTGCTTCACCGCGGGGGCCAGCGTGGCCCGGATATAACGGCGCAGCTCCTTGACGCTCTTGGCGGAAGGCGGGTCCTCGGCCAGCCAGTCGCGGGTCAGGCGGCTGGCGCCCAGCGGGACGGAGGTGGCCACTTCGGGCAGCTCGTCCTGGCCGAAGGCCATTTCGAAGGAGCCGCCGCCGATGTCCAGGTTCAGGATGGGCCCGGCGCCCCAGCCGTACCAGCGGCGGACGGCGAAGAACGTCATGGAGGCTTCTTCGCTGCCCGTCAGTTCCTGCAGGGTGACAGTGGTTTCGTCCTTGACCCGGGCCAGCACCGCGGCGCCGTTGGCGGCTTCGCGGATGGCGGACGTACAGAACGCCAGCAGGTCGTCCGCTTTGTGCCTGGCCGCAAACTCCCAGGCTTCAAGAACAAATTCGGTCAGCTCGTGCTGGCCGGCGTCCGTGATATTACCGTCGGCATCCAGGTACTGGACCAGGGACAACGGCCGCTTGTGCGACGCGAAAGGCACCGGACGCGCGCCAGGGTGGGCATCCACCAGGAGAAGGTGGACAGTGTTTGACCCGATATCGAGGACGCCTAGCCGCATCCTGCCATTATTCCCCCGCCCGGGCCCTCACTCACAACCTGCGCAGAAGATGTCAGTTTGCGGAGGCGTCCTCTGGTGCACCGTCCAGGAGTTCATCGGCGCGCTTGAAGTCGCGCTTGATGTTGGCGACGCCCTCCGGGTTGATCTCGAAGCCGTAGGCGGCTCCGGGGTTGATCACCATGCCCAGTTCCTCGCCGATGTTGGCGATAATGGCCGCACCCTGGGTCCCCAGGACGTTCGGGGCAGCCTCAAGGTACTGCTCATCAACCCTGCTGGGGTGCGAGAACACAGCAAGGACGGGCTCGCCGTCGGCGTTCGCCAATACCAGCGGCTCCACCTGGGAATCCTCCCCCTCGATCCCGTCGGTGCTGATGACGTAGACCTCGCTGTTGAGGAAGGACAGGATGACATCCACCGGGCTGCCCTCGGGCTGGCCGCCCTGGGCGAGCTTCTCTTCGAGGTCGTTGAGCGGCGTGAGATCGGCTGTGCCGGGCTGTTCAGTCATGTATCTACTCGACCACGTTGGAGAGCCCGGCGCAATTCCGCCCGTACTTACTTCTTGGCGGGAGCCTTCTTCTTGGCCGGGGCCTTGCGGGCCGTGGTGGTGCGTTTGACCGGCCCCTTGGCCCTCTTCTCGGCGAGGAGTTCAACGGCTTGTTCCCGGGTCAGTTCCTCCAGGGACGTGGACCGCGGGACGGTGATGTTGGTGACGCCGTCCGTGATGTACGGGCCGAAGCGGCCTTCCTTCACCACGATGTTCTTCTCGGAAACGGGGTCCGGTCCGAACTCGGCCAGCGGGGCTACCGCGGCACGGGCGCCGCGCTGCTTGGGCTGGGAGTAGATTTCCAGCGCCTGCTCCAGTGTGATGGTGAAGATTTCCTCTTCGGTGCCGATGGAGCGGGAGTCCGTGCCCTTCTTCAGGTACGGGCCGAAGCGGCCGTTCTGCACCGTGATGAGGTTGCCTTCGGCGTCCTCGCCCAGGGCGCGGGGCAGGCTCATCAGCTGCATCGCTTCATCCAGCGTGACGGAGTCCACCGTCATGGACGCAAACAGCGAACCGGTGCGCGGCTTAGCCTTGACAGGCTTCTTCGGCGGCTTCGGCTTGCCGTTTTTGTAATACTCCACGGGCTGGTTGGCCAGCTGTTCCTCGGTCATCTCGGGGATGACTTCGGTGACGTAGGCGCCGTAGCGGCCGTTCTTCGCCACCACGGTGTGCCCGGTGTGCGGGTCAGCACCGAGGACGCGTTCTTCCGGCGCAGCCGTCTCCATCAGTTCGATGGCCTTGGCCGCGGTGAGCTCGTCCGGTGCCAGATCCTCCGGGACGTTGGCTCGGGAGTTTTCCACGATTTCGCCGGTCTTCGGATCAACCGTGGCGGCGGAGCTTTCCAGGTACGGACCGAACTTGCCCACCCGCAACGTGATCTCGTCCGTGATGGGAATGGAGTTGATTTCCCGGGCGTCAATATCGCCCAGGTTGTTCACGATGCTCAGCAGGCCCGGATCTGCGTCTTCACCAAAGTAGAAGTGCTTGAGCCACGCAGACCCCACAGCCTGGCCGTTGGCGATCTTGTCCAGGTCGCCTTCCATGTCCGCCGTGAATTCGTAGTCCACGTAGTCGGTGAAGTGCTGCTCCAGCAGTCGGATCACCGAGAACGCGATCCAGCTGGGCACCAGGGCAGAGCCCTGCTTCCGGACGTAGCCGCGGTCCTGGATGGTGGAGATGGTGGAGGCGTAGGTCGACGGGCGGCCGATGCCCTTCTTTTCCAGCTCGGCGGTCAGCGACGCTTCGGTGAAGCGCGGCGGCGGCGAGGTCTCGTGGCCCACAGCCAGAATGTCCGACGCCGTGAGGGCATCGTCCTTGGCCACGTTCGGCAACCGTCGGGCTTCGTCGGAGTCGTCGTCCCCGCGGCTTTCGTCCTTGCCTTCTTCGTAGGCGGCCAGGAAGCCGGGGAAGGTGATGACGGTGCCGGAGGCGGAGAACTCAGCGTCCCGGCCGTCGGTTGCAACGGCACCAAGGCGGATGGTCGCCGTCGAGCCCTTGGCATCACCCATCTGGGAGGCGACGGTGCGCTTCCAGATCAGCTCGTACAGGCGGAACTCGTCGCCGGAGAGCTGCTTGGCAACCTGCGCCGGCGTGCGGAAGGAGTCACCGGCGGGGCGGATGGCCTCGTGGGCTTCCTGCGCGTTCGCGGCCTTGCTGGTGTAGACGCGGGGCGACGCCGGGATGTACTCCGGGCCGTACAGTTCGGACGCCTGGCGGCGGGCGGCCGTGACAGCTTCGTCGCTCAGCGCCGAGGAGTCGGTACGCATATAGGTGATGTAGCCGTTTTCGTACAGCCGCTGGGCCACCTGCATGGTGCTCTTGGAGGTGAAGCGCAGCTTGCGGCCGGCCTCCTGCTGCAGCGTGGAGGTGGTGAACGGCGCTGCGGGACGGCGGGTGTACGGCTTGGTGTCCACGGACCGGACGCGGAAGTCCGCATCCTGGAGTCCTGCAGCCAGCGACGTAGCCAGTTCCTCGTTGAGGTGCGCCGCGTTGCGCGAAGTGAGGACGCCGTCGTCGTTAAAGTCCCGGCCCGAAGCCACCTTGGCGCCGTCAACGGAGGCGAGCTTCGCCTTGAACGAAGCGGAACCGGCACCAAACTGGCCTGTGAGGTCCCAGTAGGAAGCAGCCTTGAAAGCCATGCGTTCGCGTTCACGGTCCACCACCATGCGGGTGACCACGGACTGCACGCGGCCGGCGGACAGGCCGCGTGCCACCTTGCGCCACAGCACGGGAGAAATCTCGTAACCGTAGAGGCGATCCAGGACACGGCGGGTCTCCTGCGCATCCACCAGGGCCGTATCAACATCGCGCAGGTTGCCCATGGCGCGCTGGATGGCTTCCTTGGTGATTTCGCCGAACGTCATCCGGTAGACGGGCACCTTGGGCTTGAGCACTTCCAGCAGGTGCCACGCGATGGCCTCGCCCTCGCGGTCCCCATCGGTTGCGAGATAGAGGGCGTCGGCATCTTTCAGCGCGGCCTTCAGTTCGGTGACCTTTTTCCGTTTGTCCGCGGACACCACGTAATAGGGTTTGAAGTCGTTTTCGATATCGACGGCGAACTTGCCCACCGAGGTTTTCTTCAGTTCTGCGGGAAGCTCGGACGGTTGCGGCAGGTCGCGGATGTGACCAACGGAGGCCTCTACGATGAAGCCCTCGCCGAGGTACTTGGCGATGGTCTTGCTCTTGGCCGGAGACTCCACAATCACGAGTTTCTTGCCTGTTTTGGCCTTGCTTGGCACGGTGCTCCTACAGAAAAGGGTTGCGTGGGCAGATGAGCCCATATTGGCCTAGTTCACCATATTTTGGACAATCGTGCGCATTCATGTGGAAAACCCGGCGACTCACCCGGCACGTCCAGGACCCCGTTTTGGGGTGTTCCGGAGCCCGCCAAACCGCTATGCGGCTGGCTCGGCGGGAACCAGGAAACCGTCGCTGACCAGGTTCGCGACGTCGTCGAGCAGCCTGGTCCGGAACGCCTCGCCGTCGAACCCGTCCTCTCCGGCGAGGCTCCCGCCGAGCAGCGCTGCGAGGGCACCGATGATCTGGCCGACGGACAGGTCGCCGTCGCAGGCGGAGACAAGCCCAGCGAGTTCGGTGCTCAGCAGATTGGTCCGGCGCAGGCCGGCACCCTGGCGCAGCAGGATCACGCCCGGGTGCTCGGCGCCGGGACGCTGATGGCGTTCCTCCGTGACGTCGTCCGCCACGAGCAGATGCGCGTCCGCCAGGCTGTTGGCGGCCAGCCAGCCGGAACGCTCGACGGCGGCGCCCAAGTGGGGCCCGATGGGCTGCTCAATGGGGTACGTAATTTCCTCGAACCGGCTGATGGCCGGGGCGCCCGATTCCGCCGGCGGCCGGCGCAGCCAGATCATGCCGAAGCCGATCCCCGCCACGTTCCGGGACGCGAAGTCCGCCAGATACGCGGCATAGGCGTCCCGGTAATGCTTGCGGTCGCGGGATTCTGATGCGTCCTGCAGCCACGTTTCGGCGTACTGTTCCGGGCCCACCTGCTCGCGCTGGATGAACCAGGCGTCCGCATCCGGACCGATCCAGCTCTTGGGCCGCCTGTGCCACTCGGCCCCGACGGGAATTTCCCAGTTGCCCAGCAGTTGCGCGGTGCCGCCGGGGGCCAGGGCTCCGGGCAATGCCGCCACGAGCGAGGCCACGATGTCGTCGCCCGGCAGCCCGCCGTCGCGGTAGGTGAACTGCCCGGACGCGTGTTCGCCTACCGTCCGCGGCGTGATGACGAACGGCGGGTTGGACACCACAAGCTCGAATTCCTCACCGGCGACGGGCTGCAGGAGCGACCCCAGCCGAAGGCTGACCCGGTCCTCCAGATGTTGCGGGTCCACGTGCAGGGCCTCGGCATTCAGGAGCAGGTTGAACCGGGTGAAGGCCAGAGCCCGCTCCGAGATGTCCGTCGCGGTGACGTGCTCGGCATGGTGCAGGAGGTGGAAGGACTGGATGCCGCAGCCCGTGCCCAGATCCAGGGCCTTGGCGACGTGGCGCCGGACGGTGGTCTGCACCAGCGTGGTGGATGCCTGCCCGATCCCGAGTACGTGATCGTGCCGCAGCACGCCGTCCTGCTGGTGCGCTGCGAGGTCACTGGCCACCCACAGCTCGGCGCCGCCGCTGCCGTCCTCATTGGAATCCCAGCCGTACGGCCGCAGATCCGCTTTTGCCTGCAGCAGATCCGGCGCCGATTGAACGGCGCCGGGCAGATCAGAGCCGGGCACGGGCTCAAGCAGCCCCAGTTCGATCAGGCCGTCGGACCGGACTCCCGGCAGGGCGGCGTCGAGCGTTTCCCGCGTTTGAGGTTCCGCCAGGAGCCAGAGACGTACGACGGCGGCCAGCGCCGACGTCGTATTCTCACCGTTCGCAGGCCCACCCGCCGCCGCATCATTCCGGAGGGCGCTTTCGGTAGCCAGCAGAGCCGGGATGATCTGGTCCCGGTTCAGCGCGCGGTAGGCGGAGTCGCCCAGGAGCCCGGCCACGCCGTCGAGCGTGTAGTCCACCCGGCGCAGGTCCGCGGCGAGCGCCGTCAGCAGTTCGGGGAGGTCGCTGCGCGGGGCGTCGGGGGTATTGCCGGCCAGGAAAAGCGTGTAATCAGTCACCGCCCAAGTCTATTGGCGGGCAGGCTTCCCCCTGACGGGCTACAGGTTCTCCGCCGCCTGGATCTTCAGGGCATCCCGGACGAAGCCGGTACCTTCCGCCCCGCCGTAGTTCTTCCACGCCGCCTTTTCGTCGGTGCTCATGCCGCGCCAGCCTGTCCTGTTCCTGCTTGAGCCATGCCAAATGCCCGGTGAGGGCGTTGGCCGCGTCCGTTTCGTCGTCGAGCACCTGGCTGATGACCGGCAGGCCCAGCCCCAGGCCGCGAAGGAGCATGATGCGCTGGAGCTGCATCAGTGCCGCCTGGTTGTGGTAACGGTAGCCGTTGTGGCCGGTGCGGCTGGGCTTGAGCAGCCCGATGCCGTCATAGTGGCGCAGCGTCCTGCCGGTAGTCCCTGCGATCCGGGCAATGTCCTGGATGGACCAGTCCATATGTTCCTCCTTCCCGGTCTGTTGGCGGGATAAGTCCCGGGTTGTGATCCGGCTGATGGTTCAACGATAAATGTTGACGTAGCGTCAAGGTCAAAAGTCTGAATCACAGAGCGCAGGTGTGGCCGGGTAAGTTGGAAGCATGGTTCTGTTTCCTTCCTCCCTGCCGCGCGCCCTCTCCGCCGTGGCGGCAGCAGCTGTCCTCCTGGGCGTCTCCGGCTGCGCGCAGCAGCTTTCGGTGGAGAACGCCGATGTTCCTGCCTGGAAGGCCACGGCGATGCCATTGGCCAGCGGCATTGTTGCCGAGGACTCTGGCAGGATTCTCAACGCCCAGCCCATTGACCATACGGAGACTGTGCCGGCAGGCAAGTACACGCTGACACTTGTCTGCGAAGGCGGCGGCAAGGCCTTCCTCGCAGTGCGGTCCGGCGGCAAAGCGCTCGCCGACCTCGGAGCGGCCTGCTACGGCACGCCGGAGTCCCGCAAAATCACTCTGCCGGAATCCGGGCCATTGGAGCTCAGTGCCTCCAGTGTTGACGCGCCGCTGATCTACGCATACCAACTGGTAACCGCGGGGTAGTTGCCGGCCGCTCCCGCACGACCGGCTTTCCTGTCACCTACTCGAGGCTCTGGATTGGCGTCCGTGCCGGGCATAGAGTCGGAGTATGCCCGGATCGCAGGGGGCGCCGCCGCCCCGCAGGGCGGTACTTCGTCCGGGTACTTGCCCGTCCCGGTCAGTCCCGGCGCGCACCCGGGTAAGGACCGCCGTCGTATTCTGGACGGCGGGCGCCTTGGTGGCCGGATCTGCGCTCACCGGATGTGAATACACGTACGACGAAGGATGGCGGCCCGCCGAGAACGCCCCGGCTGCGACGGCAGTGACCGAGCCGGGGCCACGCACTGAACTGTGGCGGAACGATCCCGTCAGCGAGGCCGAAATGGAGGGCTGGCTGACTGAGTCCCAGGTGGGGACCGGGCTGCAGGTGGGGCACAGGGAATTCGGCCTGTTGCGGGCCGAAGAAATCCGGACCGGCGCCACAGCGCCCCTCCCGGCCGGAACCTACGTCCTGGCGCTGGTGTGCCGGAGCCAACGGCGCGTCGACTTCAAAGTCCGCAATGAAGAATTCACTATGGTGGACCTCAGCCTGCGCTGCGGATCCCGGCACGATAGCGTGGTCTACCTGTCCACGGAAACGGTGCTGCATTTCCAGGTCGAAGCGCAGTCCGCCGCCAATTTCGCCTACCGGCTGTCCCGGCTGTGAACTTTTCTGCCTGCCGGATCCAGGCCGGCCGGACCCTTCGGCGACGCGCGGTTCAGGCCGCGCAGCCTTCGGGGCAGCGAAGCGTCTCCGGGCTGGCGGCACACTCGGCGCAGTACAGCGTCAGAGTGCGGCAGCTCGGGTTGGAGCAGTTCTCGAACTTGCTGGTGGGAGAGGCGCAGCGGACACACGCACCGATCGTTTTGGCCTCCTCGCTGAATTCCAGGTGCATGCGCTTGTCGAACACGTAGAGCGAGCCTTCCCAGAGGCCCTGGTCCTTGAACGTTTCGCCGTAGCGGACGATGCCGCCGTCGAGCTGGTACACCTGCTTGAAACCGCGGTTCACCATCAGGCTGGACAGCACCTCGCAGCGGATGCCGCCGGTGCAGTAGGTGACCACGGGTTTGTCCTTGAGGGCGTCGTACTTGCCGGAGTCGAGCTCCTTGATGAAGTCGTGGGTAGTGGCCACGTCGGGGACGACCGCGTCCTTGAACTTGCCGATCTGGGCTTCGAAGGCGTTGCGGCCGTCGAAAAACACGACGTCCTCGCCGGCCTGTTTCGTGGCCTCTACCAGTTCGTGCAGTTCTTCGGGCTTGAGGTGGGTGCCGCCGCCCACCACGCCGTGCTCATCCACCTTGAGTTCGCCGGGCGCGCCGAAGGAGACGATCTCGTCCCGGACCTTAACGCTCAGCCGCGGGAAGTCCTCCGCGCCGCCGTCGGACCATTTCACGTCGATGCCGTGGAAGCCCTTGTATTCGCGGGTGGTCTTGACGTACTGCTTGACCGCGCCGATCTCGCCGCCCACCGTGGCGTTGATGCCGTCTTTGGAAATGAGGATGCGTCCGGTCAGCCCGAGTTTTTCGCACAGGGCACGCTGCCAGAGCCGCACCGCGTCCGGATCTGCGATGGGGGTAAAGCCGTAAAAGAGCACAATTCGGTTCAAAGCCACGTATTTAAGGGTACTGGGTTACCGGGCACCGGGCCCGCCTGGCGGCCGGGGCTAAGGTTGGCCCGCTGCGATGGCGGCGTCGCGCCTGTTCAGGGCGCCGCCCACCGTGGTCACCAGTGCTGCACCACAGACCGGCAGGGGCACCGCCAAGGTGTTCCTGTATGGATCCTTCGTGGCGTTCATGCCGTCAGTCTTGTCCGGTCACGATTGCATAAGCAAGTCACATCGGGGCACCCTACCCCTGTTGCTTGTGTCGGGGCTGGAATACTCTCATGACATGAGTCCGGACGCCTTGGTTGAAGACATCACACGCCTTCTTGAAGTCTGGGTAGCTGGCTGGGCCGGTTGCCGCGGTTACCAGACATCAGTTGAGGGCCGCTTCCCCGCTGCAATGCGGGCCGACACCACCGGGGAGTGGGAGTACTTCGCCCATGACCCCTCCGCTGACGAGTTCACTGCCCTGGCTGCGAAGACCGTCGAGGCGCCGGCCAGGGTCCTGACTATCCTCACCAATGACGTTGCCCGCTTCAGGGCGCTGGCCCAACAGAACGGTCTGAACGTCACGTCCGCCTCGCAGGCCATGATGATTGTGGACATGTCCACCCAGGATACGGAAGATCCGTGGCTCTCCGACGATGATCTGAACCTGGTCACCTCCGAACTCGACGGCGTCCACCACGCGGTGGTCCGTTCGGGTGACACGGTGGCGGCGAGCGGCAGGGTTTTTGTGGTGGGCGAGACCGCTGTATTCGACAAGATTGTTGTCCAACCGACGTTCCAGCGCCGCGGCCTGGGCAGCTTCATCATGAAGGCCCTGGCCGCGCAGGCCATCGGACCGGATGTGGAAAACGGCCTGCTCCTGGCCTCCCTCGACGGACAGAAGCTCTACTCCCACCTGGGCTGGTCCACTGTTTGCCGCGTGCTGATGCTGTCCACGTCCGACGAAGGCGCAGACCTTTCCGTGGGGTGATTTTTTCCCGGGTGAAAGAATGTTGGGGTGAACCCCCATGACTCCCTGATTCCTTTGCTGGGCCGAGGCCCGGACCCGGAGCAGCTGCGTCATGTCCGCATCATCCCTGCCCGCCAGGCGGTCCACGAACCGTGGCCGGAGTGGGCGCACCCGGATCTCGTGGCCGCTTATGGTTCGCTCGGCATCCACGAGCCGTACCGGCACCAGATCCAGGCCGCCAACCTGGCCCACGGCGGCGAGCATGTGGTCATTGCCACCGGCACCGCCTCCGGCAAGTCCCTGGCCTACCAACTGCCGGCGATTGACGCCATCCACCGCTCCGAACTGCGCGTACTGTCCGAACCGGGAAAGATCCACGACGACGGCGCCGTGACCCTTTATCTCTCGCCCACGAAGGCGCTGGCCGCTGACCAGCTGGCAGCCATCCGTTCGTTGAAACTGCCCACCGTGCGGGCCGAGACTTACGACGGCGATACGGACCCCACGGCCCGCCGGTGGATCCGGGACCACGCCAATTTCATCCTCGCCAATCCCGACATGCTCCACTTCGGCATCCTGCCCAATCACGCATGGTGGGCCAGCTTCTTCCGGCGGCTGCGATACGTGATTGTGGATGAGGCTCACAGCTACCGCGGCGTGTTCGGCTCGCATGTAGCCAACCTGATGCGCCGGCTGCGCCGCATCTGCGCGTACTACGGCGCAGGGACTGCCCAACCCGGTCCGGTGTTCATCGCCGCCTCTGCCACGGCATCGGAGCCGGGCACATCGTTCGGACGCCTGATCGGGGCGCCGGTCCGGGCCGTTGCCGAGGACTGCTCACCGCACGGCTCCACCACGGTGGCTTTCTGGGAACCCGCATTGACCGAGCTCAAGGGCGAGAACGGCGCCAACGAACGACGCACCGCCGTTGCCGAAACGGCCGACCTGCTGGCGAACCTGGTCTCGTCCCGGATCCGGACCATTGCCTTCATTAAGTCCCGTCGCGGTGCGGAAACGATCGCTTCGATCACCAAGCGCCTTCTGGACGAAGTGGATCCCAGCCTGCCGCAACGCGTGGCCGCCTACCGCTCGGGGTACCTTCCAGAAGAACGCCGGACCCTGGAAAAGGCCCTCCGCTCCGGTGAACTGCTGGGTGTCTCAAGCACGTCCGCCCTCGAACTGGGAATCGACATTTCCGGGCTGGACGCCGTCCTGGTGGCGGGGTGGCCAGGCACCCGGGCGTCACTCTTCCAGCAGATCGGCCGCGCAGGGCGCGCGGGCCAGGATGCCATCGCCGCCTTTGTGGCCAGTGATGATCCGCTCGATACCTACCTGGTGAACCATCCGGAGGCGATTTTCGACGTGTCGGTGGAGGCCACCGTCTTTGACCCGTCCAATCCGTACGTGCTGGGGCCCCATCTCTGCGCCGCCGCCGCGGAGCTTCCGCTGGGCGTAGCTGAACTGGGCCTGTTCGGCAGCACAGCAGAGAAGCTGCTGGGCCAGCTTGTGGCGCAGGGGTATCTGCGGCGCCGGCCGGCGGGCTGGTTCTGGACGCACTCCCAGAGCGCTGCGGCCTTGGTGAACCTCCGCGCCGACGGCGGCGGGCCGGTGAGCATCGTCGACGCCGACACCGGCTCCCTGCTCGGGACGATGGACTCGCCCCAGACCCACTACCAGGCGCATACGGGGGCCATCTACGTACACCAGGGCGACAGCTATGTGGTGGAGGACCTGAACGAAGACGACCATTGCGTGGTGGTCCGGCGCGCCAACCCCGACTACTACACAACGGCCCGGGACGTGACCCAGATCGAAGTGCTCGAGACACTCCGTACTGAGCACTGGGGCGATGTTGCCGTGCACTTCGGCGATGTGAAGGTGACAACGCAGGTGGTTTCCTTTCAGCGCAAGGCCCTGATTTCAAATGAAATCCTGGGTGAAGAGCCGCTGGAGCTGGGCGCCCGGGACCTGTTCACCAAGGCGGTCTGGTTTGTGGTGGAGAACCGTTCGCTGACGGGTGCCGGGCTCATCGAGGCGCAGTTCCCGGGGGCCCTGCACGCCGCCGAGCACGCAGCGATCGGCCTCCTGCCCCTGGTGGCTTCCAGCGACCGCTGGGACATCGGCGGGGTGTCCACCGCTATCCACGCCGACACAGGCGTGCCCACCATCTTTGTGTATGACGGGCACCCTGGCGGTGCCGGCTTTGCCGAACGCGGCTTCGATAAGGCCAAGGTGTGGCTCTCGGCGACACGCGACGCCATCAAGGCGTGTGAGTGCGAGTCGGGCTGCCCCTCCTGCGTCCAGTCCCCCAAATGCGGGAACAAGAACAATCCGCTGGACAAGGCTGCCGCCGTCACGCTCATCGATGTCCTCCTCAAGGACGCCCGTGAAATGCCTCCCCGCGGCGCGGAAATCCCGGCCAGCACGGAGCCGTTCAGCACCACAGCCGCTCAGGGCGGCGGCCCGGCCCGCGCCTGACCGGTGGCGGCGCCAACCAGAGTCCCTGCATTCAGCTCAGTTCGTACCATAACGGTCTGACCGGTCCCTTCCGTGCAGCTGACGAGTGCTGCAGCATGGCGGGCCACCACCTCTGCGGCCACCGTGCAGGGGTCGCCGGACGTGATCCCGCGCAGGGCATCGGCCGCTGCAAGGGCGGCGAGGTCCGCCGCCGCCGCTGCCCTGCTGGCCATCACCGCCGACTGCGCGAACAACAGCATCAGGGCCATCGCCATGACGACAACCAATGCCAGTCCCGCGGCCAGGACCGTTCCCGAGCCGCGCTCCGGGTTGTCCCCGGACTGCCTCTTCACGACGGCTCCACATCGGGGGCCCGGATGTGTCCCGTCCGTTCGTCCGCAGACTGTGCCAGCCTGAAAAGGTACCCGTGCATCGTGGCCGGCATTGGCAGTACCAGCGGCTGAGGATCGCCGCTGGCCGCCGGCGTTTCGCTCCGCGTGGTGGCCGTGGCTGTAAGCGTCCAGGGCACTGTTGCCCCCAGGGGTCCGCCCACACCGTCAGCCACCGTGACGCTGATCCATTCGCCGTCAGCCGCAACGGACGCCGTTGCCGACGTCCCCGCCAATGTCCTGACGATCCCCTGCACCGCGGAAGGGTCCTCACCGCGGGCCAGCGCCCGGGCGCCGGCCCGCGCCGCTTCCTCGAGCCTGAGCTGGGTGACGCCTGCGGAGGCTCCGGCCAAAAGCAGGGCAAGGAGCAACAGTACCGCCGGCAGCGCTACCGCGAACTCCGCCGTCACGGCGCCGTGGGCATTCCCCGGCCCACGGCGGCTGCTCCGGTCATTAGGACGTTGCAGCGCTGCCGGCGACAGAATCACGGCAAAGCCAGCGCCGTGCGGATGAGGTTCAACAGGAATCCGCGTACTTCGTCGCTACGGAGAATGAAGACGAGAAGTCCAGCGAAGCCCACAGCGGCCAGGGTGGCGATGGCGTATTCAGCCGTTGCCATTCCGGCTTCTGAAGCTGAAAGCCGGCCGTGGCGCTCCTTCCGCTCGCTGGCACCAGGGTAAAGCTCCACAACGTTGCCAGCAGGCTCTGTGGATTCCTGTCGTTGGCAGGTACACGCCCCCAATGCCGCATCGGAGCGTGTTCCCGGGTCCCATGGTGCTGTGCCCGTAGGAGCGGCGCTGGACTCCGGTGCAGGTGCTGCGGAATGGCTGTTTTCGATGATGGTCATAGTGACATTTCCCTTCTGTGCTCCGGCCGAGTTGCCGGCTGATTCGACTCTTCCCGGCTGCGGAAGTCTCGGTAAGAGCCAACAACCCGTAAGTGGATAAGCGCGGCTTTGAGCGGATTGTGGAGGACAGGACGGGGTGTGGAGGAATGGACCGGGTGTGGAGGAATGGACCGTAGCTCAAATCCCGCGCTCAGGACCCGGACGGCACCAATGCCAGCAGGACCGGAACAACGCCCAGGCAGATGAACGCCGGGAGCGAGCACAGGCCCAGCGGAATGACCAGCTTCACGCCGAGGGAGGCCGCCCGTTTCTCCGCAGCACGGAATCTTTCCCGGCGCAGCCTTGCGGCCTGCGCGTAAAGGATGGCCGACGACGGCGCTCCGGTCAGGGCGGCGAATCCCAGTGCGTCACGCAGTTCCAGGATTTCGGGAAGCCGGACTTCGGAACTGCGCCAGGCTGTCTCCCAGTCGGCCCCGATGGCGAGCGCTGACACCACGGGACGCAGCGCCTTGCCGTAGTCCGTCGAGGCCGAGGCAGCGACGAGTTCCAGGGACCGCCCGATGCCTGACCCCGCGTCCAGCATCGCCGCCACGAGCTCAAGCATCATGGCCGAGTCCCGCAATCCGTGCAGACGGCCACGATGTGTGAAGGCTTCATCGGCCCCCGGCGACCCTGCGCCCACTTCACCTCGGAGCCGGACCAGCCGCTTTCGGACCCGGCTTGGCTGCGAAAGGGCCAGGCAAGCGGCCGCAGCCAGAACAACTGCCACAGCAAGCCCCGGCACAAGAACGTCCGTCATGGCACACCGGCCCCGGCAGCAGCACCGACCAGGCGGGCAGACCAGATTCTTCCGGCGATGGTGAGGCCCACTCCCGCTGCGAGCGCCGCCAGTCCCAGCGGAGTCCCGATCAGGATGGCCAACGGGTCCACGCCCAACGCTATTCCCAGGCCCAGCCCCATCAGCGGGAGCCACGTCAGGAGACCCACCGTGGCTTTCGGTCCGGCGAGGGCCGTCTGCCGTGCGGCCTCGGCATCGTCTTCCACTTCGAGTTGCGCGGCAAACCGCGCCAGCACATCAGCCAGCGGACAGCCACTGGCTTCGGCGATATCAAAGCAGGCGGCCAGCTCGCACCAGATTCGTAGCTCCCTGCCGTCGGCGCGCGAATACTCCGCCTGCGCGGCCTTCCTGATCGCTTCAGACACGGGCGCGCCCCGGAACGCTGCTGCCCGGATGGCGCCAAGCATCACCAGGGAACCTGCGCTGAGGCTCGGACCGCTGCGACTGGACGCTGGCCCGCGTGATGGTTCCGCCCTTCCTGCAGGGTCCTTTGATGCGCGTAAACCTGCGTCCGTACTTGCTGAACCAGGCTCCGGACGGCCACCGTGGACCAGCCACAGTTCATCCCAGAGCCGTGCCGGAGTGCGGCCGCCCTTAAGCAGCGCAGCCAGCTGCTGGACCACAAGGGTCAAGGACAGGTCATTGCTTTTCGGTCGTGCGCGGAAGACGTTGCGCCACATGCCGCCCGTTCTGCTGCCACCGGCCCCTGCGTGAACTCGAGAGGCAAGGCCTGGTCCTGCACTCGCCAAGGCCCGCCGGAAACGGCTGGTGGCACCGCCTGGCGGGCTGAAGAGGAGCACGACCGCCAGCCCCAGGACCACGGCCAGCAGAAGTGTCATGCGGCGGCACCCGCCGCGGGGGACAGTCCCAACCTCGAGCTCAGCGTCTCCCAGGCAGGACCGGTGCCGAGCTGGCCGCGTGCGGTCTCCAACGCCGGAACCACGGTAAGCCCGCCAGGACCGTCGTGCACCACACCCACGCAGGCAACATGCCGCCCGCGGCTGGACCGCTCCACGTGGACCACGACGTCCAAGGCACTGGCTGCCTGCAGCCGGACGGCGTCCTGGCCCATGCCGGCCAGTGCGCCCAAAGCTGTCAAGCGGGCCGGGACGGCGGTGGCAGTGTTGGCATGGATGGTTCCTCCCCCGCCGGTGTGGCCGGTGTTCATGGCGGTCAGGAGCTCCCGGACCTCGGCACCGCGGCATTCGCCCACCACTAGCCGGTCCGGCCGCATCCGCAGTGCCTGCCGGACGAGTTCGCCCAGGTCCACTTCGCCGCCGCCTTCGAGGTTTCCGTGCCGGGACTCGAGCGAAACAATGTGCGGATGGACGGGGTTCAGTTCGGACGCGTCCTCGATCAGAACCAGCCGTTCTGCCGGGGAGCACAGCCCCAGCAGGGTGGAGAGCAGAGTAGTCTTCCCGGAACCCGTGGCCCCGCTGATCAGGAAACTCAGCCGCTGTTCAACCACGCCTTCAAGCACCTCCCGGACCACGCCGCCGAACATGCCGCCGGCACGGAGTTCGTCCATCGAGAAGACCTGCTCCCGCCGGATGCGGACACTCAGCAGAGTGCCGGCCGTCGAAATCGGCGGCAGGACGGCGTGGACGCGGTAGCCGCCGTCGAGCCTGACATCGACACACGGGGAGCCGTCGTCCAGCCGCCGTCCGCCGGCGGCCACCAGCCGTGATGCCAAGGCCCGCACCTGCGCCTCACCGGAAAACGAAACCCCGGCCGGTTCGAGGCCCTTACCCCGGTCGATCCAGACCGAGTCCGGGGCGTTGACGAAGATGTCGGTGACATGGACGTCCCGCGTCAGTTCCTGGAGTGGGCCAAGCCCGTTCAGCTCGGCGCTGATCCGTTCCACAGCCGCGAGGGATCCGGCTGTCCCCAGCAGCCGCCCGGTGGCCTGGACAGCGGCGGCGACCCGGGACGGCGTGACAGGTCCGGCGTCGGCCATGACTGATTCACGGACGGTCTCCAACAGTGACGAATCCAAAAATCGCTGATCCAGGACCCGGGCCTGCCGACGGCGTGCCCCCGTCCGGTGCTCCTGGGGCGACGGCGGCGGGACTGGCTGCCGCTCGCTCACGGCAGGTCTCCGACGGGGATGTCGCCGTCCAGCAGATCGAGCACTGAAGCGGCGAAATGCCTGACGCTCCGCCGTTTGCCCACGTCCAGGAGCCGTCCGTTTTCCCCGGCCGCCGTAACGCCGCGCAGCTCCGGAACCCGGCCGTGGACCGGCAGTCCGACGGCGTCCGCAATCAGTCCGCCGTCCAGCGCGGCGCCCGCCTTTCCCCGAACCAGGAGGGCCGCCTCGACCGGCGGAAGTTCGTGCAGCAGCCGGGCCGTGGCCACCGCGGCCTTCAGCTGCGCCGGCACAACCACCAGCATGCGGTCACAGTCCCAGGCGAACATCCGCACGGTTTCGGCGCTCCGACCGATGTCCACCACCACCAGTTCATAGCCCCGCCGGGCCGCATCGAGGACGCCACCTGTGGTGGCGGCATCCACCGGCGTCTGGCGGTCGCGGCTGCCTGGCCAGGACAGGAAGGAAAACCCGCCGGCGATCGGCAGTGAATCGGCCAGCTGTTCGGGATCTATGCTTCCGCTCGCCTCGGACAGATCAGGCCAGCGCAGCCCCGGCGTCTCCTCAGCCGCCAGCGCCAGTTCCAGGCCACCGCCCCACGGATCTCCGTCAACGAGCAATACACGCACACCCAGCCCGGCCGCCGCCTGGGCGATCCAGATTGCCGCGGTGGTGGCCCCGGCACCGCCGCAGCCCCCTGTTATCCCGAGGACGAGTCCTCCCGCTTCGGGCGACCGAGACCGGCTCAGGTACTCGGCCAGCCAGGCCGAGGCATCCGGCAGTACCGCCACCCGCTCCGCTCCGAGGGCTGTAGCCAGGTGCCAGAGACTGTCCCCCTCCCCGTTCAGGCCCACCAACACGGCAGGGGCACGTCGCCGCGGCGGCAGCTCACGAACATCGCTCCCGACCAACACGGCGGCCGCGGCATCCCAATACTTGGCGGCGTCAGCCACGTCCGCCACCACCCGCAACTGGCCGCCGGCGGCAGCCACGATCCGTTCCACTTCGCCCTGCAGAAAGTCATAGCTGGTGACCAGGAGCACCTCGGCACCAGCGGGGTCCGGCAGCCAGGCTCCTGCGGCCCGTCCCGAGGTAGGCGCACGGGACGTGGAAGCACCGGACCTGGAATCACGGGGCTGGGAACCAACGGAGTCAGATCCGGGGGAAGGGGAGGGCCGGGCGCGGGAGAGCTGGGTGGAAGACCGCTCGGACGGGGGTGGAGATAGCTGGTGCCTGCTCATGAAGCCACTCTCCACCGAACTCAGGGGCGGGAAACAGGGGCATGCCACCGTATGTGGACAACTCCCCCGAACACCCGGGGTAGAACGGCCGGGGCAGAACGGCCGGACCGAACAGCGCAGCCGAACAACGCTGCCGAACTACGGGGCCGGTTACTGCTTCCCGTATTTGCGGTGGACGGCCTGCTTGCTCACCCCAAGGCACAGGGCAATGGCTTCCCAAGACAGACCGGCCTGCCTCGCCTTGCGGACCAGTGCCGCTTCGGTGCGGCCAACTTCCTTCTGCAGCTCCGCCACTGCGTACAGAGCCTCAGCGGGGCCCTTCCCGTCCATTGATGCGACCAGCATTTTCATCCGCCCTACCTCCATTCGTCAACTTTAGTTGACGCCCCTGAGATCGATGCCATTCACACCACAGCCCGCGTCGCGGCCCCCTACCCCGGCCCACACAGGCACACCACCCGGACCGCTGGTGCGCCCGAACCCCCGCCACAGGGCAGAATTGGACCTATGTATCTGCTGCTCGCCGCCCACGCCAACGGCGCAGCCCTCCAGCAGGTCACCCAGGCGGGCGATCCGCACCCAGACCGTCCCGAACCGCGCCTGATCAGCGCAAGCGAGCTGGCCGGCGTCGTACGCCAACTGGAAAACCGTCCCCGCGAGGCGCCGCCCCGCTGGATCTGGAAGCGGACCCAGGACTGGTACCCTGCGCTGCTGGCGTCCGGCGTGGAGCTGGAGCGCTGCTATGACCTAGGTTTGTGCGGCAATATCCTGGCGTATTCGCAGTTCACGGCCCACACGGAGTACGCCCGGAAGGCCGAAAAGGAACCGCTCGACGATCCCCAGGCGCTGCCCCGCGCCCTCCAGCCGCCGCCCCCGCCGGCGGACCAAGGCGCCCTCTTTGACGACGTCCGCCACCGCGCCCCACGGCAAGGACTGGCGGAGCTCCGCGCGGAATACGCCGCGCAGCAGGCAGCCCTCGCCGATGCGGCTCCGGACGAAAACAAGCGGAAGCGGCTCCAGCTGCTGCTGGCCGCCGAATCCGCTGGCGCCATGATCGCTGCCGAGATGCAGCACACCGGTGTTCCCTGGCGGGAGGACCTGCACAAGCAGATCCTGGCCGATCACCTCGGGCCGCGCCCTCCGTCCGGTCACCGCCCCGCGAAGCTGGAGGCCCTGAACACCGAGCTGCGGGGACTGCTCAACTCGCCCGGACTGAACCCGGACTCGCCGCAGGAGCTGATGCGCGCCCTGCACCGCAACGGCATCGAGGTGAAAAGCACCCGGCAGTGGGAGCTGATGGAGTCCAGCCACCCCGCCATTGAACCGCTCCTCGCCTACAAGAAACTGTCCCGCCTGCATACTGCCAACGGCTGGGCCTGGCTGGACGCGTGGGTGGCCAACGGCCGTTTCCAGCCCGAGTATGTGGTGGGCGGTGTGGTGTCCGGCCGTTGGGCGTCCCGGGGCGGCGGGGCCTTGCAGATCCCGCGCCACATCCGTGGCGCGGTCCATGCGAATCCCGGACACAAACTCATCGTCGCGGACGCCTCCCAGCTGGAACCCCGGGTGCTGGTGGCGCTGGCGCAGGACGCCAAAATGGCTGAAGCGGCGCGCGACAAGGACCTGTACGCCGGCATCGCAGCCCAGGGTTTCGGCGGCGACCGCGCCAATGCGAAGATCGCCCTCCTGGGCGCCATCTATGGCGCCACCACCGGCGAATCCGGGCGCCTGATGCCACAGCTGGCACGAACCTACCCGCGCGCCGTCGGCTTTGTGGAGCAGGCGGCGCGGGAGGGCGCGGCCGGCGGCACGGTGACCACCAGGCTTGGCCGGAGCAGCCCGCCACCGTCGGAAGGGTGGTTCCGGAGCCAGCAGTCGGCCACTGCAGAGGAGCAGCGCCGCGCGGAATCGATTGCCCGTTCCCGCGGCCGCTTCACGCGCAACTTTGTGGTGCAGGGATCCGCCGCTGACTGGGCGGCATGCTGGCTGGCGGAATTACGACGGCGGCTGCGGGCCCTGCGTGCCGACGGTTCCGTTCAGGCGGAGCTGGTGTTTTTCCTGCATGACGAGGTGATGGTCCACGCCCCCGAGGCTGGCGTCCAGGCCTGCATCCGGGCCATCGAGGAAGCTGCCGCCGCCGCGAAGGAACTGCTGTTCGGTCCCATCCCGGTGGAGTTCCCCGTCAGCGTGGCCGTGGTGGACTCATACGACAACGCAAAGTAGCAATTGGCCCCACTGCGTAGCCCAAAGAAACCTACCCGGGAGTAGCTGGTCGGAACTTCTGTGACCATGGTTACATCAGAGCAGCGACTTAAGCAGACGGTCCAGCTATTCATGCAAAGACGCATATCAGGGGAGGTCCGGCCTATGGCGGGCAGGTTTGAAATACATCGGGTAAGTGATGAGTGCTATCGGCTCAGGCTCACCGACTCAAACGGCAATATTGTGGCAGTTTCGCCCGACTTCAAGCATCTCGGTGCCTTGAAGGACGGCATCAAAGCCCTGCGTGAAAACGCGGCCACGGGCATTGTTGTTGATCTTCGGCAGCAACCAGTCACCACCGGCTAAGCCCCGGTGAGCTCCAGCTAAGCCGCCACCCGCGGTGCACGCCCGGCGGACTCAGTCCCGCCGGGCCACCCACGCTACGCACCACGCCGAGGCTAGAAGACCACCTCGTGCAGCATGGTCCGGTCCCACGGCACGGCCCAGCCCAGCAGCTCAAAGAGGCCATCCAGAATGATCCCGGTGAAGCCCCAGACCAGCACACCGCTGACCGCGAACGCGGGGCTGCTGAAGGTCCTGCCATCGCGGCTGACGGTGGCTGTCATCCGGTTGGCCGGGTCCAGCAGGTCCCGGACGGGGATCCGGAAAACCTGGGCGGATTCGGCGTAGTCCACCACCTGCACCGGCGACGGCGCCGCCCACCAGCCGAGCACCGGCGTCACCAGGAAGTTGCTGCGGGCCAGCCCAAGCTCCTGCAACGTTCCCAGCACCTCCACCCCTGCGGGGTCCAGCCCGGTCTCCTCTTCGGCTTCGCGCAGGGCTGCGGCTACGGGGGTTTCGTCGGCGTCAATGGTGCCACCGGGAAAGGCGACCTGGCCCGGATGGGAATCCAGGGTGTGCGCGCGTTCCAGCAGCAGGACATCAAGATCCGCCGCGGCCAGGGGTTTTCCGGAGACGGCCGGAACATCGTCCAGTACCCCGAAAAGCATCAGGACTGCCGCCTTGCGGGCTATGGTTTCATCCACGGTCAGGGCCGCCCAGGCAGTGTTCGGCGCAGTGACGTCGCCGCTGTCCGATCTGCGCACCAGGTCGATCAGGTCCTGGCGTGCGCTCATGGGAGCCGCCTCTGTGATTCCATCCGGATTTCAGCGGCGCGGTGCGTTTCGGCCAGCAACCGGTCCAGGAGAATTTCGCTCCCGGGCGCCAGCTCGTATTTAAGGAGCTTGGCGGCCTTGGCGGGATCAGTCTCGCCCAACCCGTAGCTGGGGCACCAGTTCGCTACCGGACATGCGCCGCAGGCAGGCCTCCGTGAGTGGCACACCCGCCGCCCATGGAATACCACACGGTGCGAGAGCATGGTCCAGTCCTTGGGCTCAAACAGTCCAGCAACGTCGAACTCGATTTGCACCGGGTCTTCAGAGGTGGTCCAGCCGAAGCGCCGTGCGAGCCGGCCGAAGTGCGTATCCACGGTGATCCCGGGGATCCCGAAGGCATTGCCCAGCACCACGTTGGCGGTTTTGCGCCCCACTCCCGGCAGCGTCACGAGGTCCTCCAGCCGGCCGGGGACCACGCCGTCGTACTCGTCCACCAGGCGCGTGCTCAGCGCCATCACGTTCTTCGTTTTGGCCCGAAAGAAGCCGGTGGGCTGCAGGATCGCTTCCAGCTCGTTGGGATCGGCCTCGGACATTGCCCGGGCGTCCGGGTACCGCGCAAACAGGACCCTGGTGACCTGGTTGACCAGCACATCGGTGGTCTGGGCCGACAGGACCGTGGCCACCACCAGCTCGAACGGGTTCCGGAAATCCAGCTCAGCATGGGCATACGGGTACTTCTCCGCCAAGGCCTTGTTGATCCGTCGCGCCCGGCGCTTCAACGCCAGCAAAGACTCCGGGGCTGCAGCCGCCGGGCCGGATCCGGGTCTACGGGAGGGGGCCACGGGCCTGGTTAGCCGCGCTCGATGTTGCTGAGGTCGCGCAGCACGCCCACGCGTCCGTCGGTGTGCTGGACCAGGAATTCGTGGCCGCGGTCTTCCAGGGCCAGTACCCAGCCGCCCGGTTCAATCACAAAGGCGGGGGCGCCGGTCTGGGGGTCCACCGCTGTACGGTGCTGCGCCACGGCAAACCAGAATGCCTCATGCGCAGGCTCTTCGTCCGATTCTTCCGGCCTGGAAGCCGGATCCACGGTGGCGCCGATGGGCTCCACGCTGCGCACCTGCTGATGGACGGCCGTCGCCGCAGGTTCCGCGGCAGACTGGCGAGCCGGGGCAGGGACACCCGCTCCGGCGTCGTGAACTGCCGCTTCAGGGGCAGCGGAGGCGGACGCGGCCGTAGCAGTCGGCGCAGATTCAACTGGAGCCGCAGCCGCCGTCGGGGTGTCACCCGCAGTGGTCTCCTCAACGGCGGGCGTCACTGAGGCGTTCGTCGCTGTTGGGGAAGGCACGACGTCGGCGGCGTGGGTTGCGGGGCCCGGGTCGCCGGCGGCGGTCCACTCGTTGACCTCCGGGGCGGACGAGACGGCTGCTGCCGCAGCCGGGGAGGAGAAGGCCCCAGCCGAAGCGGCGGGGGTGGCGGAAGCGGCGAAAGCTGCCGGGACGGGCGAGGCCTCAGGCTTGGGTTCCTTGGGCGTGTGCGGCTTGGGCAGCGGGACAGCCGACTCGCGGGCCATCACGTGGGCCGGTGATTCGTCGCGGCCCAGAAAGTCGCCGGCGAAGTAAGGGATATACCGGCTCAGCACGGTCCCCGCGAACAGCACCACCGAGCCGACCAAGCCCACCAACAGGCTGGGAACATAGGCCGCGGCCGCAGAGACGAAGAAGAACGCCAGCGCAAAGGAGGCCACCACAGACGCGAACTGGTCAACGGACAGCGAGCCGATGCGGACTCTTGTCGCGGGAGCGAGCCGGCGTCCAACAAAGAGTGCCGAGACAATCAGCGGCAACACAATGCCGAGGCCCAGGAAGAACAGGCTGCCTGCATTCCAGAGATTAAACCGGCCGAAGAAGATAGGCAGCAGCGAGGCTACCAGCAGAATGAGGGTCGCGGCGAAAACGGCCAGGTCCCGCAGCGTGAAGGGACCCAGCACGGCCTGGTTGGTGGTGCCCGGCTTGGCGCTGGCCGGCTTCTGGGCGCCCTTCGCTGAGCCCTCCTCCGGGGTGGTCCCAGCCTGTGCCCCGGTTGCACGGCCAAATTTCTGACCGAAGCGTTGCTGGTTCATTCTGTACTCCTTAGCGTGGCGGCACCGGGACGGTTCTGTCCCAAAACTGTGCCGTCCGAAACGGCGGCAACGGCCAGGCCCGGCAGTGAAGCACCGGATCCGACAACTCCGTGGAAACTCACAATTCAATCTCAGCCTAGCCAACCGCATGGCCGATCACTAGCTGATCCGCAGCGGCGGGACGCCGGTTCGCAGGGTCCATTAACCATTCACCGCTAAATAAATGCCGTTCGTGGGCGCCTTTGTGACAGCGAACACATCGCGGCCCAGGCACGTATTAGGCTTGATTCCGGAACAGCTCTTTGCGGAATGTCCGTGATCGGCCGCCGCCCAATGCCGCGCAAAGCGGAGGAGCACGGCCGGGCGACGGCAGCCGCTGAAAAGACCGATGAATGATGAGGTTCACCATGTCTCAGGACACTCCCGGCTCCACGGCCACCGCCCCCGCGGCTTCCGTGAAGGCCCACCAGCAGGGCGACGCCTTTGAAAACCTGCTGCACGAAAACCGCACTTTCGCCCCCAGCCCCGAATTCGCTGCCGACGCCGTTGTCACCGCCGCTGATTACGCAGAGGCCGACGCCGGCCGCCCGGCTTTCTGGGCGAAGCAGGCCCGCGAGCTGCTCACCTGGAGCAAAGACTTCGACCAGGCACTGGACTGGTCCAACCCGCCGTTCGCCAAATGGTTCGTGGGCGGCGAGGTCAACGCCGCGTACAACGCGCTGGACCGCCATGTGGAGAACGGCCTCGGGGACCGGGTGGCCATCTACTTCGAGGGCGAACCCGGGGATACCCGCACCTACACGTACGCCCAGCTCACCGAGGAGGTCAAGAAGGCCGCGAACGCCTTCGAGTCCCTCGGCGTTGGCAAGGGTGACCGGGTGGCCGTCTACCTGCCGATGATCCCGGAGGCCGTCATCACGCTGCTGGCCTGTGCCCGCATCGGCGCGGTGCACTCCGTGGTGTTCGGCGGGTTCTCCGCAGACGCCCTGCGCTCCCGGATCGAGGACGCCGAAGCCAAGCTGGTCGTCACCGCGGACGGCACCTACCGCCGCGGCAAGCCCAGCGCGCTCAAGACCGCCGTGGACGAAGCCCTTTCGGCAGAGGGGCACACGGTCCAGAACGTTGTGGTGGTCAAGCGCAACGGCCAGAACGTGGACTGGCACGAAGGCCGGGACCACTGGTGGGCGGACACCGTGGAGCTGGCCTCCACGGAGCACAAGGCCGTAGGCCACGACTCCGAGCACCCGCTGTTCATCCTGTACACCTCCGGGACCACGGGCAAGCCCAAGGGCATCCTGCACACCACCGGCGGCTACCTCACCCAGGGCGCCTACACCCATAAGGCTGTCTTCGACCTACACCCTGAAACGGATGTGTACTGGTGCACGGCCGACGTCGGCTGGGTCACCGGCCACTCGTACGTCGCCTACGCCCCGCTCATCAACGGCGCCACCCAGGTCATGTACGAAGGCACCCCTGATTCCCCGCACCAGGGCCGCTGGTGGGAGATCATCGAGAAGTACAAGGTCTCCATCCTGTACACCGCCCCCACGGCCATCCGTACGTTCATGAAGTGGGGCCGGGAGATCCCGGACAAGTACGACCTGTCCTCGATCCGGGTCCTCGGGTCCGTGGGCGAATCCATCAACCCTGAGGCGTGGATGTGGTACCGGGAGGTCATCGGGGCCAATGCCGGCAAGAACGGCGAAAGGAAGGAGCACCCTGCCCCGATCGTGGACACTTGGTGGCAGACCGAAACCGGCGCCCAGATGATCGCTCCGCTGCCCGGCGTGACCGCCACGAAGCCCGGCTCAGCCCAGGTCCCGCTGCCCGGCATCGCCGTGGACGTCGTCGATGAGCAGGGCGAATCCGTGCCGGACGGTCACGGCGGCTTCCTGGTGATCCGCGAACCCTGGCCGGCCATGCTCCGCGGCATCTGGGGCGACCCCGAACGGTTCAAGGAAACCTACTGGTCCCGCTTTGAAGGCATGTATTTTGCCGGCGACGGCGCCAAGAAGGACGAGGACGGCGACATCTGGCTCCTGGGCCGCGTGGATGACGTTATGAACATCTCCGGGCACCGGCTCTCCACCACCGAAATCGAATCCGCCCTGGTGTCCCACCCCTCCGTGGCCGAAGCCGCCGTTGTGGGCGCCGCGGACGAAACCACCGGCCAGGCCGTCGTCGCCTTCGTGATCCTGCGCGGCGACGCCGTGGACAAGGGCGACGCCACCATCACCGAACTCCGCAACCACGTGGGCAAGGAAATCGGCCCCATCGCCAAACCCAAAACCATCCTCGTGGTCCCGGAACTGCCCAAAACCCGCTCCGGCAAGATCGTCCGCCGCCTCCTCAAAGACATCGCTGAGGGCCGCGAATCCGGTGACGCCACCACCCTGGCCGACGCCACAGTGATGCAGCAGATCGCGGCGTCCCTCCGGAAATAACGCTTCGCAGCCAAGAAAGCCCGACGACGGCGCTTCCCACCTGGGCCCACACCGTCCGGGTTCCCTGACCGAGCTTGCGAGGTTAGGGGGACGGTGGGGAGGGCGGCGCCGTCGCCGTATGCTGGGAGCAGCCCTGTCGCCGGAATAAAGGATTGCTTTCACATGCTCCCCGCAGCACGCCACCAGGCAATCGTGGATGCCGTCCAACGCGAACGGGTTGTCCGCGTCTCGGACCTCGCCCAACAACTCGGTGTTTCGCTGATGACTGTCCGCCGGGATATCGAGCTTCTGGAGACAGGAGGCAAGCTGGAGCGCATCCACGGCGGCGCCAAGCTCCCCGGCGATGTCAGCACCCACGAACCTGGTTTCGAGCTCAAGTCCACCCAGCTGACCGCGGAGAAGCGGGCCATCGCGCTGGAGGCTGCCGGCCTGGTGTATGAGGGCATGGCCGTCGGTCTGAGCGCCGGCACCACCACCTGGGCCCTCGCCAAGGAGCTGGTGAACGGTCCGCGGATCACGGTGGTCACCAATTCCGTGCGCATCGCTGACCTCTTCCACCACGCTTCCTCCGGCGGCGCCACCCGCTTCCCATCAACCGTGATCCTGATCGGCGGCGAGCGGACGCCGTCGGACGCTTTGGTGGGTCCCATCGCGACGGCCGCGTTGAAGCAGCTGCACCTGGACGTGCTGTTCATGGGTGTGCACGGTATGGACGCCGACGCCGGCTTCACCACGCCCAACCTGTTGGAGGCGGAGACTGACCGGGCGTTCGTCGCCGCCACCCGGAAAACCGTGGTCCTGGCCGATCACACCAAGTGGGGGCTGCTGGGCATCAGCACCATCGCCCCCTTGGACGCGGCCGATGAGGTCATCAGCGACGCCGGACTGGGCCCAGAAGCCCAGCGCATCCTCGGCCAGCGCGTTGGCAAAATCCGGATCGCGGGGCAGCGAACCAAGAGCCCTTGATTCAGGGGCAGCCGCAGGACTGGCGGACGTGGAGCTTCGTGGGGAACATCTGCTGCTGCGGCGCGGCCTTGAGCCGCGCAGCCAGGATGCCTTCGACGGCGGCCGTGGCCATCTCCCGGACCGGCTGATCCACGGTGGTCAGCGCCGGCCACGTGTACTCTGCCTCGGCGGAGCCGTCGAAAGAGGTCACCGCGATGTCTCCGGGGACTGAGACTCCTGCCTCATGAATTGCGCGGAGGATGCCGACCGCCTGCATGTCCGAGCTCGCGAAAATCGCAGTGGGCCGATTCGAAGCGGCCAGAAGGCGCTTTCCCGCCTCGTAGCCACCGGCCCGGGTGAATGGGCCGCGCGCGATCGGCCCCTCAGGGAGGCCGGCCTCCGCAAGCGCCTTCAGCCAACCGAGTTCGCGACCGTCAACGTCATTCCCCACGTTGGTGCCCATGGCCAGGCCGACGTTGGTATGCCCGTGCCCCAGGAGGTGCTCCACGGCGATCTGTGCCCCGGCCAGAAGGTCCACACCGATGCTGTTGACGCCCGCCACCTCACGGTCCTGGTTGAGCAGGACCCACGGAATGTCGGCTTTCTCGAGTTCTTCCAGGTCCGGCTGGAACAGGACGCTGGCGAGCAGTACGCCGTCCACCTGCCGCGCTGCCAGGTTCCGGACGTTCCGGCGTTCCTTGGCTATGTTGCCGTCGGAGTTGGTCAGCAGCAGGGCGTAGCCCCGCTCGGCCGCCGCGTCCTCCACAGCATGCGCGAGGAGCGAGAAGAAAGGGTTCGAGTTGTCCGGCACGATCAGCCCAAGTGTCTCGCTGGATCCCAGCTTGAGGGCCCTGGCCGCCGCGTTAGGGCGGTAATCCAGGACACGGATCGCATCCTGGACCTTCGCCTCCGTGGCCGGAGCCACCTTCTTGGGCCCGCCATTCACTACGTAACTGACGACGGCGGTGCTGACGCCCGCGTACCGGGCAACGTCCTTGCGTGTCACCGGGCCACGCGGGGCCTGCACTATGGGAGTCGTCATGTTGTACATGCTAGCTATCGGATCCCCGGGGCGTCGCCGAAGTCGCGGATCGGCAGCCGTGCCCCGCCGCGGAGGGCCGACTCGTGAGCCACGATGCCGGGCAGCGTGAACCGGGCGGCAACCCAGGCATTGACCGGCGGCAGCGTGCCGGCGTTGACCGCTGTCACGAAGTCATCCACCAGAAAGTGATGGCTACCCTCGTGGCCGTTCGGCGCGCCACGGAACTCCTTCGGAAGCCGGTCAGCGTCATGGACCGGCGAGAGTCCGGAGACGAAGGCGTCTCTCAGTTCCGGCGCAACGTTGGCCAGCGACGGGTCATCCAGGGACATGCTGGGGCGTGATTCCAGCTGCTCGGAAATATCGTGGACGTTTTCCTTGTCCTGCCAGACGGAGACTTTTGCGAGCTGTTCAAAGCTGGCCTCCGTTCCGAAGAACCGGAACCGGGACTCCCTGATATGGGAGGGATAGCCCACGCGGCGCATCTCGTTGGTGCGCATAACGCCGCCGTCATTGAGTTCAAAGAGGGCGGTGGCGTTGGAGAAGTCGTTGCCGAACATGCTGACTTCCTTGTCGAAGACACCATCATTGCGGTCATCCTTGACTCCGACGCAACTGACGCTGACCGCGTGGGCCGGGACGGCGCCGAGCACGCCGCCCACCGCGTGCGTCGGGTACAGCATCGGCGGGTAGCTGGCGGTCTCCTTCCAGCGGTCACCGCCGCTGTACTGGTACGCGTCGTAGAAGCCCAGGTCCATGTCGTGGACGTAGTCGCCTTCGGTGTAGAAGATCCGGCCGAACCTGCCCGCCGCATGCTGCTTGCGCGCATAGACGGTGGCAGGGTTGTAGTAGCTGGTCTCACCCATCATGTAGACCAGGCCGGTTTCGCGGACGGCGTCGATGATCCGGGCAATTTCGTCCTCGGAGATGGCCATGGGCACGGCTGAGTAGACGTGCTTGCCGGCGCGGAGCGCCTGCTCCACCAGCGGTCCGTGCGTCCATCGCTGGGTGAAGATGGCCACGGCGTCGACGTCGGAGGCAAGTAGGTCGTCGAAGCTCGCCTCCGACCCCGCCAAGTGGTAGCGGTCCACTGCCTCGGCCGCACGCTCCGGCAGCTCGTCCACCACATAGACGTCACTGACGCCCGGGTGGAGATTAAAGAGGTGCGCGAACTGGCCGCCGAACTGGCCAACTCCTACTACGCCGATTGAGAACGTCATTGCCTGCCTTCCGTGGATGCCGTGACGGAGCGCGGGGCAAGCGCTGTCCATCAGGATTCCCAGTGTTTCACCCGGATCTACTCGAGTCAATGCCCTAGCGACTGGACAAATCCATGCAGATACAACGGGAAAATTAACACTTGCCACCATCAATCTACTCGTGTAGATTCCTCATTAGTTGTTATCCACATCACAGTCAGGAAAGGGTCGACGATGACCACCCTTGCCAAAAACGCGAGATCCGCTCCGCCCCGAACCGGAGCCCCCAAGCCGCGCGGCGGTTACCGCCGGCTCGGCGACCTCAAGATCGCCCTGTTCTTCATCGCCCCGGCCATGATCGGGTTCGTACTCTTCTACGTTGTCCCCACCATCCGGGGCGTGTACTTGAGCTTCACGGAGTACAACATCCTGGGAGACCCGACATGGGTGGGGATGGACAATTACACGGCGATCGCCAAGGACCCGCTGTTCTGGAATTCCCTCGCGGTCACCGGCCAGTACGTCTTCCTCAACATCCTCCTCCAGACGGCCCTGGCACTGGGCTTGGCGCTGCTGATGCACCAGGTCGCAAAGTCCACCCTCATCCGCGGCGCTCTGCTCCTGCCCTACCTGATGTCGAACGTCATCGCGGCACTGCTCTGGTTCTGGATGCTCGACTATCAGATCGGCGTGGTCAACCAGTTCATCGAGTGGGCCGGACTTCCCCGAGTCGCCTTCTTCGGCAGCGAGGAGTGGGCCATCCCCACCCAGGCGGTCATTAACACCTGGCGTCACATGGGTTACACCGCGCTGCTCATCTTCGCCGGTCTTCAGGCCATCCCGGGCAACATCTACGAGGTGGCAAAGCTGGACGGCGCTTCAGCGTTCCAGACCTTCCGCAAGATCACCATACCCCTGCTCCGCCCGGTCCTGGTGCTGGTGCTCGTGGTGACCGTGATCGGGTCCTTCCAGGTCTTCGACACCGTCGCCGTCACCACCGGCGGCGGGCCGATCAACGCCACCCGCGTCATCCAGTACTACATCTACCAGCGGGCCTTCACCGAGTCGGACTTCGGCTACGGATCCGCCATTGCCGTCATTCTCTTCCTCATCCTTGCCTTGGTGGCCTTCATCCAGATGAAGTTCCTCAAGGGCAACGAGTCGGACCTGGACTAAGGAGTCCCTCATGACATCCACCACCAGCCGCGCACCGCTGCAGGCCCGCCGCCGTCGTCCGTTCAACACCCGCCGCGCGGGTGCCTGGGCCCTCCTCGTCCTGGCCATCGCAGTCTCCGTCCTCCCGTTCCTCTGGGTGCTGCGGACGGCGCTGTCCACCAACTCGGCGTTGGCCGCAAATTCGGCCAGCCTACTCCCCGCTGAGTTCACCTTTGGCGCCTTCATGCGGGTGTTCGGGCTGCAGAGTCCCGCAGACGCCATCGCCGAGGGCGGTTCCGGCGCCACCATCGATTTCTGGCTGTACCTGAAGAACTCCATCATCTTCGCGTCCATCACCACTGCCGGAGCCGTGTTCTTCAGCGCAATGGCTGCCTACGCCTTTGCCCGGCTGCGCTGGAGGGGCCGGAACGCAGTGTTCAGCCTGTTCCTGGGCACCATGCTGGTCCCGCCGATCTTCACGGCTCTGCCCAACTTCCTGCTGATCAAGAACCTGGACCTGCTCAACACGATGCTCGGGATGGTCCTGCCGTATGTCTTTATGACTCCCTTCGCTATCTTCTTCCTCCGCCAGTTCTTCCTGAACATGTCCCGCGAGGTCGAGGAGGCAGCCATGCTCGACGGCGCCAAGCACTTTCGCATCTTCTTCCAGATCGTGCTCCCCAACGCCGCTGCACCCATCGCCACCTTGGCCCTGCTGACCTTCATCGGTCAGTGGAACGAGTACTTCTGGCCGCTGCTCGTCGGATCGCAGGACGATGTGCGCGTCCTGCAGGTGGGCCTGGGCGTCTTCAAATCACAGGCGCCCCAAGGTTCACCTGACTGGTCCGGGCTCATGGCCGCAACCCTGGTTTCGGCCCTGCCCGTCCTGGTGCTCTTCGCCGCCTTCGGCAAGAAGATCGTCAACTCCATCGGATTCTCCGGCATCAAGTAATCCCCCGAAAAACCCACCGCATCCCCCGATCGGAAAGTAGAACCATGAAGAAAACCCTCGGCGCCGTCGCCATCGCCGCAGCTGTGGCACTGTCCCTGTCCGCCTGTGGCGGCGGCTCATCCTCCTCGGCAGAGTCAGCCAAGGGCGAGCTCAGCTACTGGCTGTGGGACGCCAACCAACTGCCCGCCTACCAGCAGTGCGCAGACGATTTCACAAAGGCCAATCCGGACATCTCCGTCAAGATCACCCAGCGCGGCTGGGACGACTACTGGAGCACGCTGACCAACGGCTTTGTTGGCGGGACCGCCCCTGACGTCTTCACCAACCACCTGGGACGCTACGGCGAGCTCGCCGAAAACAAGCAGCTGCTGCCCATCGACGACGCCGTCGAGAAGGACAACATTGACCTGTCCCAGTACAACGAGGGCCTCGCGGACCTCTGGGTTGGCCAGGACGGCAAGCGCTACGGCCTGCCGAAGGACTGGGACACCATCGGCCTGTTTTACAACGAGGCCATGCTCGCCAGCGGCGGCGTCACCGACGACCAGATGAAGAACCTCACCTGGAACCCCCAGGACGGCGGCACGTACGAGAAGGTCATCGCCCACCTGACCGTTGACAAGAACGGAAAGCGCGGCGACGAGGCCGGCTTCGACAAGAACAACGTCGCCGTCTATGGCCTTGGCCTCAACGGCGGTGGCGACTCGTCCGGGCAGACGGAGTGGAGCTACCTCACCAACACCACCGGCTGGTCCCACACGGACAAGAACCCGTGGGGCACGCACTACAACTACGACGACCCGAAGTTCCAGGAAAGCATGGACTGGTTCGCCGGACTGGTGGAAAAGGGCTACATGCCCAAGCTTGAGACCACCGTCGGCGCCAGCATGGCCGACACCTTCGCGGCCGGTAAGTCGGCCATCAACGCTCACGGTTCGTGGATGACCGGCCAGTACACCGGCTACCAGGGCATCGACGTGGGCATCGCTCCCACTCCGGTGGGCCCCGAAGGCAAGCGTGCCTCGATGTTCAACGGCCTGGCCGACTCGATCTGGGCCGGAACCAAGAAGAAGGACGCCTCGATCAAGTGGGTTGAGTACCTCGCCTCAGCTGACTGCCAGGACGTCGTAGCCTCCAAGGCCGTCGTCTTCCCCGCGCTCAAGGCTTCCTCTGATAAGGCTGCCGCGGCCTTCGCCGCTAAGGGAGTGGACGTCACCGCTTTCACCGAACACGTCAAGAACAAGAGCACGTTCCTGTACCCGATCACGGACAACACCGCCAAGATCAAGGGCATCATGGAGCCCGCCATGGACGCAGTGGTGTCCGGCAAGGCCCCGGCCAGTTCCCTCACCCAGGCCAACGAACAGGTCAACGCCCTCTTCAAGTAGGCCACCAGCTTGACCTGCTGTGCGCCGCGGGCATCGTTTCCGCGGCGCGCAGCCTCATTGCTTTCTCCCACACCGTTTTAACTACGCACTCCGCACTCCGCAGAAGGACAACAGCTTATGGACCCGCTCCACCTCCGTTCCGCCGGCACCAGCCTGGTGATCAGCTTCGACAGCGGGGAGGCCGAGGTCATCCACTGGGGCGCGGATCTTGGCAGTACGCTGCCGGACCTCGCTATCCTCACGGCCGCTATCCCGCCGTCATCCATCGACGCCAACGTGCCTGCCGGCCTCCTGCCGCAGGCATCGTCCAGCTGGCGCGGCCGTCCCGCACTCCGCGGCCACCGCCTCGCCGACGGCGTCTCCGGCCTCGACTTCTCAGCCCGCCTCCGCGTCGTGAGCGCCGGCGCCGAGGGGACTTCCGCCACCATCGTCCAGACCGATCCCGACGCCGGCCTCACCGTCTCGTCCGCACTGACACTGCACGAGGGAGGCCTGCTGGAGCTGCGCCACACCCTCACCAACGACGGCGCCACGCCCTACCAGCTCGACGAACTGGCCACC